>JABMPE010000594.1 GCA_013203845.1 Rhodopirellula sp.
GATTTCGCGTTCCGGCAATGTAACCGCGCCGTTGCTTCCGCCAGCCCTTCAATCAGCATTCCCGCTCGCCACGCTTTGGCATCGGCAGCAGAAATCGAATCGATCGCCCGGTCATGGCCGAAGTGTTCTTCCAGTCGGTTCCCTGTCTGCCGGATTCGCTGGAGACTGCCCGCTGCAATTTCCGGTGCGCGTTGTTCCAGATATTGCGTGATCCAGTCAGCCAGTCCGGGCGATGTGGGAACGGGCTTACGTGGCAGACAAAGACCGGCTCGCGCGATTCGTTCGTGAATTTCATCGGACACTCCCGCCAGCCACATGGCGGTTTCGGAATCGATCGACTGATTCAGGCAACGGGCCGTCAGGAGTTTTTCGATTCGATGTTTCGCTTCCACCGCGTCCCGGTGCTGGACGATGCCGAGTCGAATCCGTTTTCGCTTGCGGTTATCGGTCGGGTCAACAAAGTCGATGGCACGGGCAGGCTGTTTGCCTTTTCCGAGTTTCGTGATACTCGCCACGGTGTTACCTTTCGGTTCGTGTTACCTTTGCGAGCCGTTGGGAATCCTACAAACCCGGCGGCTCGCGTCATTTCATACCCTGCAACATTCGATGCCGACAACCCACACTTCCGTAAACCGTCGCAACGTGAAGCTAAACCCGCCACCGCTGACGGGCGTCAGACGACCAGCCACACGCGTGGCCGGACTCCTAAAGCCTCACAGCGGCAGTTTCATGGGCGGCATTCGGTCGCAGCGTCTCGCAATGCTTCCCCGTGTTGTCGTTACGCGGTTTTCCGCGACTCAATCCAGCTTGCGAGGTCGCTTTGGTCATATCGGACGGACCGACCGACACGCACGGCTGACAGCTCTCCCGAGTGAGTCAGCGTCCACAAAGTACGTTCTGAGACTCGCAGAACATCGGCGGCTTCCCGGACCGTCAGCAGCGGTGTCAGTGTCTCGTTTGTCGTGATCATGGCGTTGTCTTTCTGAGCAGAACGGGATCCCGTTCCGTGAGTTATCAATATGTATTCAGACCGATGGCGAAACGATGCCCCGCACCGGAGCAAAACTCCGGGCGGAACACCTCAGAGAAAACGGGCTTCAGAATTTCAGCCCGTCACGTCACGCGAGAACAGCAGCTCCGGCGGAACCGGACTGCCCACGCCAGCGAACCCTGCGAAGTTTCAAAACGCCACGAGCCAGCGCGTCGTTTCGCCGTTCCAGCGGTAACGGTCGTGGCATGACAACTTTCGCCGTGCGGAAACCATCGACAGCAGGATCCGAATGTCTGCCAGTTCGATGCCGATTCGGGTAGCGTTTCAACAGTTCAACGTTTCTCATAGCATCAACTTTCGAATGAGAGTTTGAGCCCGTTTGTGGACTCGGATTCACCAGACCGGTCGGCAGGTCTTGACCACCTGCCGACTGGTCACTTCATTTCGTTTACGATCCAGACAATCGCATCCCGGCCTTTCGGCGACTTTCTTTTGCGGCCCGAATCGCGAATCAGGCCGCTGCGCTCAAGGGACCACCGACGCGGGCGCTCGCTGTCACCGGACAAGCCAAGTTCAGTCTGCACCTCATGATCCGTTGCCCCCTCATTGCCTTGTTCGGCAATGAAGTGATACACACGTGCGGCTTGGGCAATCGCAGCCGGTCTCATCGAGACCGCGGCGGCTTTACTGGTCGCCGTGCGGTTGTGTGGCAAACCAACCGGTCGGGACTGTTTAGAATCGGGAGGTCGATCCTGATCCTGAATGCCTTGCTCGAACAACGTCCGTTCGTTCATTTCGTGCTCCTTAAAACATCCACCATTCCAGCCGCCGATATCGACGGGCCATTCGTATTTCACAGTTCGCACCCATTGGCGAATGACGTAACCAGCTTCCTCCGAACGATCGCAGGCAGGTCTCTCCAGCTCTTTTCGCGGATCGTTGCTGCACATTTTTCTCGTTGGAGCACCTGAGGCAGTAATCGAACGAGATCCTCTGCGTTGGTGTTGTCGATGTCGTCTGCGAGAGCCAACTCCAATTGTTGGATGCGTTCCGACTCCGCTTTGGCTTTGGCGGATGCTGCCTCAATGGTGGCTAATTGTTCGGAGCTTTGCTTGCGGTACTGGTCGTCACCACGACCTGCCGCTGCGGGTTTCACTGTTGGTTCCGGCCAGCCCTCATTCAGCGGTGCATCTGGCGGAGTGTTTCGAATTCGGAACACGAGCGCACCGGGGCCAAGATTCGGGCGGCGGCTCAGTTCGTCCGTCAGTGCCCGTACCTGGTCTGCCGTGTAGTCACGTGTGATGGCTTCTTTCGCTGCCGGCTCCACCGCAGCCAGACCGATCTTTCTAAGAATCTCCGCCATCTCCCCCCGCTCAGCATCAGTGCCGCGTTGGATCTGCAATGGTGCCACGGTCGCTGTGTCAATTGGTGGGGATAGATTTGAATTTGATTGACTTGACTTGGTGGCGGCTTGCGAAGTCGAGTGAGTACGGTGCTTAGCAGACCGCTTAGCACCGTGCTTAGCGGGCTGCGAAAGCGTGTCCGCAAATTGCTTGCCGCGTGAGGCGAGATTCCCTTTGAGCCAATTCGGGGCGTGCTCGCTCCAATCATGAATGACCAGGCGATGTTCAGGATGGGCGTCGAGCCACCGATACTTCACAAGGTGGTCGATGAGCTCATCGGGGCTTTCATCCCACTCGACCATGCAGGCGATGTCTTCATTCGAATGTTTTCCGATGTCGCCCAGCGGTGAATTCTTCGCCGCGAACATCCATAACGATTCGAGAATTCCGACTGCTCCGAAGTGTGGCAGACCTAAGGCCCGCTTCAGGTGGCGGAACTTGACGAGTTCGGTTGTGCCGACTTTCATTGTTCCGCCCTCCCCGAATTGAGAGCCGGCGGCGGTATCTGCACAAACCATGTGGCTCCCGTTGGAGCCGTCGATAGGCTATGATGCGACATTGAATTTTCTCCTGGCTGCTCGGTGTGGTTCCCGCGAAGGCAACACCGACAGCGTGAGTTCCGAGTCAGGCCGATCCCTTCCAATGAAGGCTTCGGCCTTTCTCATTGATGGACGGGTTAAGAGCGTTTACTGGTGGCTGTCGCGCGGTTCGCGTCAATGAACCGATCCAGATCCCGCTTGCGGTAGCGCACCGCTCGACCAAGTTTCGAGAATGGCAGCTTCACACCGCCGCGACTCGCCCACGCCTCCAGAGTTGCCGGTCGCAACCCGAGGTACTGAGCCGCCTCCACCCGCGTCATCATCCGATCGTCGTTGGATTGCACTTGCTATCTCCCGTTTGAAACTTGCTGAACTCAACTCAGCTCTGACGGGCCGGATAATTAACGAAAAAAGCCACGCCGCAAGATGCAACGTGGCCCGGTTTGACGGTTCTCGGTTTCTCGGTTTAATACGGTGTTTTGGACGGGGTTTCTTGGGCTTTCGCTGGTCTGTCCATGATTTCTTTCAGCAGCGACTGCGCAGCAACTTTGAAGTCAGCGCGAATGCGGTTCTTTCCTGACACGACCCATTCAAGGAAGCGTTGCAAGTTCTCACCCTTGTATTCGAAGTTACTTCCGCCTTGCGCCGGTCGCTCGATCCCGACCGCTTTTTGAGCTTTACTCGCCCATTCAGCAAGTTGGCCATCAGAGCAACCAATCCGACTGCGCAGTTCGCTCGGTGTGAAGATCACACTGTCATCCACCAATGATTTCAATTCCGTTCGTTCGCAAGCTGCAAACTCAAAGTGAAGTCGGCGAAACCACTCATCCTGATCAAAGTATGGAAAGTCCCATGCGTCCTTGATCTCTTGTGAGTTTTCAGCGATGACTGCTGCAAAGTCGTGGAGTTTCTGGAAATCGACCAACTCGCGAATTTGGGGAGCTTTCCCAACGTGAAATTTACACAGAAAACAGCACCACTCATTTGCCTTCGACAGCAGTGATTCGTGGTACGACTGAAATTCTGAGCCGTCTACCTGCACCATCCTGTCGCCGTGAAATGCTGTCCGAAGACTGGGCTCAACGTGCCATTGGATTCTGGATAGCCACAACGCGAAGTGCCGCACCCCTCCGGCAATTGAAGGTTTGTTGTGTTGCAGGTTGTTGTCGATTTCCCACATTGCCGAGGTCAGGTGGAAGAACTCATCGTTGAGAGTCTTCGGCGTATCCGGAATCGGGCCAACTTTTCTGGGTGGCACTTTCTTCTGATTCAATGGCTTGATTCTGAAATTTTCCAATGGTGGCGGATCGAATTCCCACCGCTGACGCGAGAAGATGTGCGGTTTCGGACGGTCTGTTTTGGGTTCCGGTTGTTCGCGTTTCCAAACGTGATACTCCGTGTACCGAAGAAGTCGGAACACCTCATCGAATTTGATTGGCTCAGATTTCCAGTCGCTTGCAATATCGCCGAAGCATTCAACAACAACTTGGCAGAAGCGGTTGAGTTCAGTGTCCTTCGTCAAATTGTGAAGATGAAACTTGTAGCCAAGTTCAAACAATTTCCGGGCGATTTCGCGATACCTTTGAAATCCGATCTCGACTGTCATGTGATGAATTGACGGCCAGATTTCACCAGCATAAGTGACGGGAGACTTGATGAATTCCGCGAAGAGTTCTGATGACGTGTAGTGCTTTAGTCGAGCTACGCCTAAACCGAGTGCCCGCCACGCACCGTATGTTCCAGTCGGGATCGCCTCTCGCCCTTCAGTCTTGAACTGACCGATTCTTCGATCCAGTCCAACGATTCCAACGAGCAGCGCCACTGTTTCTGCGTGGATAGTTGGCACGTCACAGGCAATCGGATCACTGGGCATAGGTGCGGAAAACCCACCGTCGCCGATGCCAGGAGCAAGTAACGTAAACGAGCATGTACCACGAACATTGTCTGGAAAACCCCACGTCGATGGATCGGCATTCAGCGGCACAACAATTCCCTTTTGAATCGGGCCGGGCCGGACGGCGTCGCGAAGGGAATAGAAACGCGACAGCTCACCCGGTCCGCTTCGGCTGGTGAGTGTTTCGAACCACTCACTGGCAACCCGATTGCGAATCGTAAGACCGTGCCATTCCTTCGCAATCGTGCTTCAGAATTTCTCCGGCCTGACTATCGCTCAAGAGAGAATCGCACCGTCATTGATCAACTCCGACTCGCCATCTTTTCTGAACGTGACCGTGCGGAGAAGTTTCCAATACAAATTGGAACTTCAACTTCACCGGGAAGTGCGGCTCGCATTCATTGGAACATTTACTGACAAGGAAGATTGCTTGTGGCAAATGCAGACCAAAGCCGTTTCGAGAGCGGGTCCACATTGCTGAGACCAATACCTGCGGATCTCGAAATCATTCGGGCAACCAGCCCTGCGATTGCTGAAATCATCGACGGGACGGACGACGACGACGCACAGAGCGTGATTCATTCTGGCCGATGCGTGGGGGACTGGCATGATCGACTGGCGATGAGCGAGCGTGAGGAACCCGCACCCCAACGCGGCGAGTTGATCAGAGCACTGCGGCGAGTCTACGCCGTACTGGCCGCACACCAGAACGAACTGATTGAGTGTTGATGTTCCGCTCGCGGTACAGGGACCAGGCAGCTCGAATTTCGCGGGGTCCTCCCCCGGATACGCCCCCCAGCGCGCAGTCAGGGTATCTCGCAGTATTCGTGCC
>JABMPE010000595.1 GCA_013203845.1 Rhodopirellula sp.
CGATGACCTCGGACCTGGTCGGCTACGACCCAGAAAAATCGCAAGGCGTTTTCACGTTTGGCGGAACCGGAACGCTGCTCTACGCGGCTCGCATCGGTCTCGAAAAGGCCTGTCCAGGTTCCATGAAAACCGGAGTCCGCGAACCAGCCGTCATCGTCGCTTCTGAGTGCGCTCACTACGCCTGTCGCACAATCGCCGGCTGGATGGGTCTGGGTGAAGACAGCGTCATCGAAGTACCCAGTTCCAGCGAGAATGAAGTCCGCACCTGCCTGCTGGAGAGCATGTGTCGCGATGTACTGAGAGCCGGAAAAAAGATCGCGATGATCGTCGCGACGATGGGCACGACCGACGCGTTCGGTCTGGACAACCTCGCCGAGATCCGCGAAATCCGAGACCGACTGGTTGACGAGTTCTCATTGGATTACACGCCGCACATCCACGCCGACGCAGTGATCGGCTGGGCGTGGAGCGTCTTCAACGATTACGACTTCAATGAGAACACGCTGGGATTTCGTCCGCGAACCGTACGTTCTCTGGCCGGCACGCAGCGGCGCATCAGCCAGCTTCATCTGTCCGATTCGCTCGGCATCGACTTTCACAAAACAGGGTTCGCTCCGTACATCTCCAGCCTGTTTCTATCAAAGTCCGGCGAAGACCTGGCACTGATCTCCCGCGACTTGGAAGCCATGCCGTACCTCTTCCAGTCCGGCGAGTATCACCCCGGTAAGTACACGCTCGAAACCAGCCGCAGTGGAGCCGGCCCCATGGCCGCGTTGGGAAACCTGCTGCTGCTCGGTCGGGAAGGATTGCAGTCGCTGCTGGGGCACCTGGTCACCATGTCCGAAACTCTGGCCGAACATCTGGAAGGCCACGCGGCCACCACGGTGCTCAACGACGAGAACTTTGGACCTGTGACGCTGTTTCGCGTCTATCCGGACGGCGTCGACACCTTCACCGTCACAAAGCGGGAAATGACCGACCCGACTTTTCGAGAATCGCTGCATAAATACAACGACTACAACCGCCGCATCTTCACTGAAATCCAGACCGAGGCATTGCAGGGCCGGGGCGTGGTGATTTCGCTGACGGACTGCTACCGCGAGACCGACTATGGCGAACCGGTCGTCGCCTTGAAGTCGTACATCATGAGCCCGTTCTCGGACGAAAAGTACGTCGACGCCGTTCTGGAATCCGTCTGGCGAGCACGCAACGCCCTCGCCCGGTAACAACTTCCGAACTCGACGCTCCGACTTCTGACCTGCTGTAACACCCCTGCCGTATATACTCGCGACACCAGATCACGGAATGTTTCCTCTGGCGAGCAGCGAGCAGCATGGCAGACAGCACAAGCCAGCCTGAAATCGGGCAGCGGCTGATCTCAGGCGACGAGAATGCCCTCGAAGCCGCGTTACGCGCACACGGCCCGCCAGTTCGAGCGTTGCTCCGACGCAAATTCTTCGGACCTCTGACAGACACCGACTTTGAGGACATCCTCGCGATGGCCCTGTATCGCATGTGGCAATACCGAACCCGTTACGACCCCGCGCGAGCGTCTTTGCGAGTCTGGTTCTACCGCATCGCCGAAAACGTCACGCGAGATGTTCTGAGACACGGGTGGCAGAAAGCCAGACAACTGGAAGTCGTGTTCGAGCCACTGGCCCTTTCAGCAGTCATCGACCACCGCACGACTGAATCGTCGCCAGAGGCAGACTCACAGGAGAAATCTCCCTCCGATGAAACAACTCCGAACAACCACACACCGCAGAACACTCGCCCAATCGGCGACGACCTGATTGAAGTACTGAAGCTGCTGCCGGAAGCTCAAAGAAAAATTCTTCTCGCCGACGCGGAATCATCGAATGGCAAAGTCGCCAGCCGGGGTCTCGCCAGCGAACTGGGAATTCCAGCCTCAACCATTCGAGTCTACCGACGACGAGCGCTGGAGAAAGTTCGTTCCGAAATGGACCGCCGAGGCTGGGAACAGAACACGTAAGACGCGACTTCAAAGCACCGTGTTTCAACACCGCACACGCGGGACATTGTCATGAATGAACACAACGAAAGGGACGAGTTGTTTCGTCATCGAATCAAAGCGGCCCTGCAACAACTCAATGCACAGACAAACGGCTACGACAGCTACGCGTCGATCGAGGCGGAGCTGGCGGAGGCAGAACTTGCCGAGGTCGATGCTGCGCCGCTGGACGAGTCCGCAGTCCGACGCATCATGAATCAGGTTCACGATTCAATTTACGAGGCTGCCAGATCCCGCGAAGGAGCGAACGTCATGCAGAATCGAACTTCGCCGCGAATCAACGCGCCCGTCGGCAAAGCCGGCCACAGCCTCCACCTTCACAGGCGACATCCGACCGGCAGCGCCGCAATTGTTGCAGTCGTGACCACGTCGCTGTGCCTGTTGACGGCGTATGTCCTGTTTCAGGTAAGCAGTGAAACGCCGTCAGAAAACCCATCACTCACAAGCGGCACACCACTGACCTACGAATTTGATCGCCTCAGTCGGTCCTCTCACCAGTTCCGATACGTCGCCCTGCCCCGCCCGCAAGCCGCACCACCAGAACGACTGATCGTCGGCCAGACAATTCGTACGGCAGCCCGCGAACGTCGTCGAGCATTACTGCCTGATGGCTCGATTCTCTATCTGAACGAGCAATCGACGGTCGCCCTCACAGCCAATCGGACGGTCTCCCTGCATCGAGGTCAGCTTTTCATCGAAGTCACTCCAGCCAACATTTCGGACCAGGGACGGTTCGTCGTGCAAACACCCGACCGTTCAGTCACGGCTCTCGGAACAAAGTTCGCCGTCTCCACCGGTACAAAAGAGACCGAAGTCCTGGTCACGCAGGGCAAAGTCCGAGTCAGCGGCGCGAAGTCCGTCCTCACCGGCGGACAGGTCGCAGGCGCCGCAGACAAAAATGCAGACGTTACCATCGACGCAGCGCCGCGAGCGTCGCAAGCGTTGTCGTGGACTCGCGAACTGATGGCTGCTGCCGAAACATCGCTCGTCCCCAGAAGCAAGTACGACGGCGGATCGCTTCTGGTCATCGATCCGACCGGTCAGGAGATGAAGCTTTCACTGAGAAAGTTCCACGTCGACGCGCACATCGAAGATGGCTTCGCGCGAACGACCATCGATCAAACCTATTTCAACCATACTCATTCCCGTCAGGAAGGAACGTTCCACTTCCCACTGCCACCCGACGCGTCATTGTCACGCCTCGCGATGTACGTCAACGGAAAGATGATGGAAGGCGGCATGGTCGAACGGGACCACGGTCGCAATGTGTTCGAACAGATCATGCACACGAAACGCGATCCGGCTCTACTGGAGTGGGTCGACGGCAGCACGTTCAAAATGCGAGTCTTCCCGCTGGAACCGCGTCAGGAAAAACGGATCGTCCTCAGCTACACGCAGCGACTCCCCAACGACTATGACCGCACGGTTTACCGGTTCCCCGCTGGCCACAATCTGGATCAGGTGCGAGACTGGTCGACGCGACTGACTGTCGCCAACGGTGCCGGAAACACTCGCTGGTTTAGCCCGACACACCTGCTCCAGGCGACTGAGAGTGGCGACAATCTTGTGCTGGAAGGCGACCTTCAGAACGCCGTTCTCGACAAAGACCTTGTCGTGGAACTGACCGCCGCAGACACACCAGACAACACTCTTTCCCGACGGGTCAGGGAATCAATCTCGTTCTCCGAAGCCGAGCACGAGGGTCATCGTTATCAGATGCTGAGGTTCCGACCGAACTTCCATGGCGAATTGAAACGTCCGCGGCGCAACTGGGTTTTTCTTTTTGAATCGTCCGGTGACCGCAATCCGTTACTCGCCCGCGTCCAGCTCGACGTGATCAGCACAATGCTGGAACACGCCGAGCACGACGACACGTTCTCCGTCATCAGCGCGGCAACGAATTCGAAGTCCTTCCGACTGAAACCAGTTCGTTGTTCAAAGAAGAACATTGAAAAAGCAGTGACGTGGCTGGAAGACGCTCATCTCGTCGGCGCGTTGAATCTCGAAGAAGCATTTACGAAATCAAAACCATTCTGCCGGCGTGACGGCGAAACGATACTCGTTCATCTGGGGTCAGCCACGCCAGTCCTGGGCGAGCGTGACACGCAGAAGCTGCTCAGGATTCTTCCGGCTGATGTGCCGTACGTCGGCGTGGGAGTCGGTAAACGCTGGTCGCGATCTTTCATGAAGTCCGCCGCTGGCCGATCTGGCGGACACTTCACGCAGATCAACCCCGACGAAAAAGTGAGCTGGCGAGCATTCGAACTGCTTTCGACGATGAATGCTCCGCGGCTGCTCAACCTGAAAATCGACAGCGGCCGGAAGAGCGTTCAATTCCTGACCTTTGCCGAAACGATCGCACACGGCCAGGAGATCGCCGCCATCACCCGCCTGCCTCTGCAAGTGAAACCGCTCGACACCGTCACAGTAACAGGCACGCTGAATGGTCAACCTTTCCGTCGAAAACTGAAAGTCGAAAACGTTATCCCGCAAGCCGATTACCTCCCGCGAACCTGGGCACGTCTGGAAATTGACCGCCTGGTCGCTGACGGAGCCGCCGCTCACAAGGACGCCATCATCACGCTCAGCAAGGCGATGTACGTGATGTCGCCGTTCACGTCGCTGCTCGTCCTGGAGGACGAAGCCATGTACGAGCAGTTCCATGTCGACCGTGGCCGCAAAGATCACTGGGCTTTGTACCCGGCTCCGCAGACCATTCAGGTCGTCCACGAACCTGGACCGACGCTGCCCGCGATGAGTGATTCCGTCGAGAAGCTTGAGCAAAAACTGCACCGCCTTAACTCAAAGCGAGACGCAGCACAGGCAAATCTCGATCGCGGTCTCCAGGACAGACGCCGTCCTGCGGAAATCGAAAAGCTGAACTCACAGCTTGCCAGCTGGCAGCACGAGGTAGAGCAGCAGCAGAACCGTTTACAACTGGCACAGGAAGCGGCAAACAACAAGGTCAACAGCGTCATCCAATCGGTGCTTTACCGTCGACCGCCGTCGATTACGGTAGCGGCCGCTTCATTGCGGACCAGATTCTTGAACCGCCGTTTCGATCGACTGTCCTGGAACAGAAACACGGCCAGTGGTTTCGATGGTGACGTTGACTTCAGACTGCCATCGAGATTCTCACTGCTTCCCGGGTCAGACTTCCTGAACTACTGGGGCGTCCAGCAAACGGCCAACCCGGTTTTCTGGAATGAGAACAGCAACGGAAACGGCGTCCTTGATGAATCCATCATCACCATCAGAAACGATGCTGACTTTTACGACCCGAGTATCAGTCGCGGCACCGTTACGTTCGACGGCAAAGACTTCGGCGACGGCTTCCGATGGGAGTTCACGCCACGGCTTATGACAGGACTCGAAGAGCCTGCTCTCGATGGCATCCTCGGAGCCCAGAGACGCGGCGTCAACCAATCGCAACGCGACGACATGGCTGATTCCCGATGGTATTTCAGCGGCAGAAACCAAGGTCTCGACCTGTCATTCGGTCGATCGTCAGCACTCGGTCTCGATTTGGCTGACGTTACCTACGTCGGCAATTCACTGCGGGCAGTTCGTCCCGAACTGGCACTTCAACAACAGGAACTAACTCGCTGGCTGGGAGTTCTGCCAGCCAGCCAACCAGTGAATAATTCTTCGTTCGAAATCATCAACTTCACAGACGACTTCGGTAATCAATCGATTACGAGAACTCTCCCGGGCCTTTCTGACACTTTTTCCCGCAATTCCGGTTCAGCCAGCGAACTGATTCCAGTCGTCCCGTCCCATAACACACTCATCGAACGGTACGACGTTTCCGAACGTTACGGCAAAGTGCCGATTCTGGATCATTACGGAATCGGTAGCGACCGCTCCGGCTACAGATACATCAGCAGTAATTCGCCTGATGTCGATCTGGACGAAATCTCCCAGTTCCATGTGACACACCCGGATTTCGGAACTGTGAGTCAGGTTCTGTCCGAAGAATTTATTCGCCGGGAACTTGTATCGCTCAATAGTCTCGGATTTGTCACACAACGCGAGTACGACAGCCAGCTCGCCGCCATTCGGCTACGTCTTTCAAATCAGAACAGTCAAGGACTGTATTCGTCACAGAGTGAGCTGATTCAGTTGCCGATTCAGCGACCGGGCATTCTGCGAAACATCCTCAGCTACGCTCCGGGCCTGCAGACATCGACTGCAGATGTTCTTGCGGTCGTGGCCGACGAAGTAGAAGCTGACGGGAATCCAGTTCGAGGAGCGGTCGATGCTGGCGTGTTAAATCTCATCGAAAAGTGTCGCAGCCTGGGGTGGGAAGAGCTCACATTCGCAAGTACCGACCACGATGCAGCAACGAAAATGTTCTGCAACGGCGAGGGTGAAATTAGACTTGAACGCCGAACGGTTGACGGCCTGCTTGAGCAGATCATTTCGGACGGGAAAACACTTCAGCATCTGTATCCTGAACTCGGCGTCGGCTCGAAACGCACGATCAGCCGCTTCCATCGTCAGGCATTGTTGCGGCTGACTCCGTGGCTCGTTCTTCCTGCCGAAGACCTGTCGATCGGTGGCGACGTTCGACTGGTCGGTGACAACACAATCCGCATCACACGAGTGAGGCCAACACGCTCTGACGAGAAAGAGGAAGACAAAGCCAACCATGAACCGCGTGAGAAATCTGAACTGGCCGTCGAACTGGTTATCGGAAACGACGGACGTGTCACAGAACGGCGGCTCGTCAAGCTGACAACGAAGCCCGAACGAAACGAACGGGTGTTGCTCCGCGAAGTCTACGAAGCGTCGGGCACTATTCGGATTCTCGACAGGGATGACAAGCTGCTGAAGGAAGTCAAACTTCAGCGGAAATCGATTGCTAATCCGCCAGCAGCATCGTCGACCGACGGGATCGTTGTTCTGCCGTTGCCTTACCGCTCTGCTGATTCCTACTCGTTGACTTTGACAGCTCAGCCGGCCAGCAACGGCAGCGTCGACTACTCACAGCTTTCCGAATCAGACGCGATGAAGCTGGTCGCCACACACGTTGCCAACAGCGACTTCGACGCACTCTGGAACGTCATCAATCCGCGTTTCGTGTCAAAGGACGATTGCCGAATGGGCTTTGCCGTGCTGCTATCCGGAGCGGCGGCCGGAAACTCGCAACCGATTCACGAAGTCGCTTCACACAATCAGGGGCCGTCCGCGCTGGGCAGCTTCCTCGTTCAGCACTTCGACTGGTGGCAGGATCAGAATCTCAGCAAGGAGTTCGTTCTGCCTGACTCTGCCAGCCCGTTCCTGAAACATCTCGCCGATGCTCACAATCTGTTTGCTCTGTGGTCAAGTGGCCGAGCGACGCAGGATCGCACGGAAGCTCAAGTTGATCAGGAACTGAGTCGGGCCATCGAGCTGATTCGAACGTGCCGATCAAAACAGGTGGCGTGGTCGCTGCTCAACGTCGTCCACAAGTCGATCGATGAAACGTTCTCGAAGAAAAAACTGCACCTGCGTCTTGCGAAGGATGCGGCAGCTTTCGAAGACGTGCCCGGTCTGTTCGGCCCGGCGTGTTACGCCAGAGTTCTGTGGCTGCTCTCAGCCGGAAAAGATGATGAAGCGAAATCGCTTTACGGCAGCTTCCGACGGGACGCGACCGTCGCGGGGTTCACACCAACAGCGTCCGAAGAATTGCGTTCGGCATTCAAAGCAGCCACTGGCAGCTCTGATGAATGGAGCAAGCTGATAATCAATTCGGCAGAACCGCTGATCGAACAGAAGCGGTCGTTAGAACTGCTACAGCTCGCCCTGCAATGTGCGACGATCGCGGAGCCGGACACCGCTCGGCAATTGTTGAATAAAGGCGTCGCCGAAGCACAACTCAGCCAACGTCCCGACCTGCTGATCACGGGCCTGCAATGCTTGATCACGATCGACGATTGGGAACGAGCGGAAGACTTCACGCGACAACTGATGAATTACAGAAATGCCAGTGAACACGCCTCGCTCTGGCGCACGGCTTCTCAGATCGCGACGGCACTCGGAAACGATGATGAATCTCTCAGACGGCTGGAGCAGGCCATGCGTCTGGAGTTTTCTTCGCTGCCGGACTCTGTCAACGTCGAAGCACTCCGAGCTGATTACAACAAGCTCTTTGACCGGTTCACGACATTCGCCGCGAAAGCCATTGCCGACGGAGAACCACTGCCGAAGGACTTTGTCGAACGAGTCACTCAGGCTGCAGATGCGTGGCGATCGATTGATCCCGATCCGACCGCTGCGTGTCAGCGAGCAGCCAGACTTCTACAGCTCGTTGGCCTGTACGATCAGGCCTGGGAATACTGGACCACCCCGCTGGTCAACACCGCCAGCAATGCGGCGGCCTGGAAAAGCCTGGCGCTCGCCCTGGCAGAAACGGATCAGGTACACCGAGCCAGCCAGGCGTGGTCTGAGGCATTCGCCGCCGAGCCAACGGATCCGGAGATTCTGTGGAATCACGCAACATTGCTGCGTGATCACAACCAGCCGGAGCGAGCGAAAAGACTGCTCACACAAATCATGAACGGCAACTGGCAGCCACGATTTGAGCACTTCAAATTAAAAGCAAAGTCACTGTTGCAAAAACTGTAGGCCAAGCGGTGCCGATCTGTCCGTACGGTCAGGACCGCCGGTCCTTCTCACGGCAAGCCAACTACGGTTTCGCTTTCTTCAGGTCCAGGTCGAAGAACTCGGGTAGCTCACCAATCAACGGGTTGGCGTAATCGAGAAATGCCTTCGTCACGAACAGACCATCCTTTGAGATGAAATTGGCCGGCATAGGCCGCTCGGCATTGGCGACCTTGCCCAGTGGAATCGTTCCGAAACTGCTGGCGTAGGGTCCGCCGGGCTTCGAGTTCCGGTTGATCGTCACCATCACTCCGCTGGTTCCGTTTTCTGCCAGACGAACGGCTTCTTTCCCACACCCGAAGGCTTCGTCAATGTCCAGCTTGACAGCTCGGTCAGCCGCACACATCTGCAGCGACTCGGTCACCTGAAATTCACCACGCCAGCCAAACTCGTTGCTGATCATACGATGCAGCATCATCGCGGCGCTCGTTCCACCCATCGCTCCGAATTCGACATTGCCGAATCGATCCTGCGTTCCTGATGCGCTAACGGGGCTGCCGTCCGCGTTGGTAATTCCTTCACCACAGACAATCGAGACAAAGCCAAACTTCTTCTGAGCCTTCTCGACAGCCGCCAGAAACTTCGCGCGATCGAACGCCACTTCCGGCATCAGAATGATGTGCGGCGGATCGGCGGCGTTCTTCTTTGCACACGCCGCAGCTGCAGGCAACCACCCGGCACTGCGGCCAACCGTCTGAAACACGACAAACTGATCAACTCGCTGCATGTCGCGAGCCAGTCGTCCGCCCTGCTGAACGCTTAACGCGACGTACCTAGCGGCACTCGGAAAGCCCGGCGTGTGGTCTGTACCAAACAGATCGTTGTCGACTGTTTTCGAAACGCCCACTCCGGACATCTCGTAACCAGAGTTGTTGGCGTATTCGACGACACGGTGAATCGTGTCCATCGTGTCATTGCCACCGATCATGAAGAAGTGTCGGATGTTGTACTTCTTCAACTGTTTGAGGATCGGCTCGAAGTGCTCATCCTGCAGTTTGAGGCGACTGGAACCCAGCGCACTGCTCGGCGTCGCTTGAAGCTTCCGAGTCGCCGCTCGATCGTACTCATTGAGGTCGAGCAGGTGATTTCCCAGCACGCCTTCAATTCCAAACCGCATCCCAAACAGCCGGCCAATTCGCCTGGATCGTCGAGCCCCTTCGATGACTCCTGCCAGAGTCGAGTTGATAACTGAAGTTGGACCGCCTGACTGACCAACCAGAGCATTTCCCTGCAACATGACGCACCCTCGACTGATTCTGTATTTGTACTGAGCCACAGTTCGATAGAAACAAAACAGGCCCCGTGATCGATTGACCTCGGAGCCAGAAACTCACTTCTCATCAGAATTTGACCGATCTCATTTCGATCAGATCCGCGATTCCTCAGGTACCGACTCATCAGCAACTTCGTCTGACAACCCTGCTTCGCGGAGAGCGTCCGCCTCTTTGCGGTTCATCGTAAACAGGCCGAACGTCACACCGGATACCAGCGTCGCCGGAACCGTCAGCATGAACAGAATGCTGTACATGTAAGCGCGAGGCTTCGAGTCGTCCTCTTCATTGGCAGCCTTGCACATCGGACACGCCAGCGCAGTAGATGCTGCCGGGGCACTGAGAGTTAAAACGACTGCCAGCACAGGAATCATCAGAAATTTAGATGTCACGTATTTCATAGTTTCACTCCACCGGCAGATGATACAGCATCAGATAAATCACCACACCCGTAATCGACACGTAAAGCCAGATTGGAAAAGTGACTTTCGCAATCTTTTTATGGCGAACCCAGTCCGCTTTCAATCCACGATGAATTGTGATGATCGCAAGCACAGGCACCACCGCCGCCAGCAGAACATGGCTGATCAGAATCGTGAAATATACGATCCGAATGGATCCAACGCCGGTAAATGGCTTGCCGCGTTCTCCTGTGTAGTGATGCAGTCCTGCGTGGTAGGCGAGATAGCAGACCAGAAAGACCACTGAGACGCCAAATGCTGTCAGCATCACGTTTCGATGAGCGTCCCTCTTGCCTTGCTTGATCAACAGAAAACCAACGACCAGCAGAACCGTCGCCAGCGCGTTCAGCGACGCATTGACCGTCGGTAACGCCGCCAGCCAGTCGGGAAGTTCTGCAGCAAGAAACAACGACACCCGTTCAATCTCCAGATATCAGCTCACCAATCGCAACCAGTCAACTCAAGACGCCCTTTGGAAATGGCTCAGTTTTTCAGCAAGGCATCAAGATCACGACGCAGAAGGACGACCTCGTCTTCCTTCAGCGAATTGTACTTGCCGACCACCTTTCCGGTTTTGTCGACCAGACAGATATTTGTCGTGTGAATGATTTCCCAACCCGGAGTCGGATCCGGCGAAGGAGCCACGGGCATCAGGAAATCTTTCTGAATCATGTTGTAGACCGTGTCTTTGTCGCCAGTCAGGAAAAACCAGCGATCCAGATCGGCTTCCCAGAAATGGGCAAACTTTGCCAGTACTTCAGGAGTGTCATGGTCCGGATCGACCGTAAACGTCACCAGATTGACATTGGGCTCCGGATAACGCTTCTGCAGCTCCTTGAATGCTGCAGCAACTCTGGGACATGGCCCCGCACAACGAGTGAAGATAAACGACGCAATCCACGGTTTGCCCAGCAGGTCATTCTTTGACAGCGGCTCGTTACGGCTATCCGTCAGCGTGAAATTGCGAACGCCACTTTCCGGCCAGGTAATCTTGATCTCAACCGGCTCGGGGATCGCAGAATCTCCAGCAGCCGGCTCTTCGCTCGATCCGTTTCCCGACATGATGACCAGCTCAGAATCAGTCTCACTCTTTGCTGTCTGATCCGGGTTACGCTGCTTCCACATGAAAAACAACGCGACAAAAACCGCTCCCCATAACACAAAACCGACCACAAAGAGGCCGCCTCGTGAACTCTTTGCCTGTTCGCTCATCAGTCTGCTCTCAAACCTGGGATACTCAGCAACTCATCGAATCAGTCAACTGTTGTGGGATTCGGACGCTTCGACAGTTCGGCGTCGAGAGCGGTCTCTTTTGACCGAAACACGATCGCGACGTGCCTGCCAGACCGCCCCCTGAAAACACAAACCGGCAAACACAGCCGACATCAGAAAACACATCCCTAAAGATGGCGGACCGGCCACAGTTTCATTCGCAGATTCCATCGAAACGCTGTCGTACAGCAATCGACGAATCCCCGCCACCCCGTAGGAAAGTGGATTGAGCTTCATGATCCACGACAACGCACCTGTCTGAGAAGCCGGAAAGAACGCTCCGGACAGCAGCCACATCGGCATCAAAAACACATTCATGATCGCATGGAAACCCTGAATCGAATCCAGTTTCCAGGCCAGCATGAACCCCAGCGACGTCAGACCGAACGCCACCACAGCCATGAACAACGTCAACAGAGCCAACTGCATGACTCCCATCTCAAACACAAGGTCGTCTGCCAGCCCGACGCGTCCCATCAGCCAGCCCAGCCCCACAAACATCAGCGCCTGAACAACCGCCATGACAACGCCGCCCGCAACCTTGCCCAATACCAGGCTGGAACGGGACACAGGCGAAACCAGCACTCCCTGTAGAAATCCCTCGTGTCGATCCTCAATAATCGACATCGCGGAAAAGATGGCGGTAAACATCAGGATTAACGCCGTGATGCCCGGCAGGAAGTACGCGCGATAACTCATCGTTCCGGACATCCATTCGGGAGTCTGAAACGAATCGTGCAGACCGGCGCCAAACAGAACCCAGAACATAACCGGAGTCGCTAACGCGCCAACCAGCCGAGACCGCTGCCTCAGGAACCGTGTGATCTCACGATGGCTCAACGTCCACACGGCGAGCCATGCCGGCGGACTGCGGCGGGGCGAGGTCGAAGCTGAAACGGCTGTTTGACTCACGGCAGATATTCAAGCTCTCACTTCAAAGTAAAAAACTTCTCACAAAACGCGTCACGCGAGTGGGCGAATCACGCTCCGACAGTCTCGGCAAATCGCGAACCGGTTTCCATCAGGAATACGTCTTCCAGAGTTGGTTTGCCGAGCGAGATTGATCGAATGTCACCAGAAAAACGGTCCATGATCTGTCGAAACAGCTCCTGCCCGTTTGGCTCATGAATTCGCAGCGTCTCTCCTGCCCTTTGGGATTCAACCTGCAAATCAGTCTGCAATCGCCGCTTCAGATCGTCTGGTCGATCGGCAACGATTGTCAGACATTCACCCGCGATTCTGCTGCGAAGTTCTGAAGGACTTCCCAGCGCCACAATCCTGCCCAGATGGAGCAATGCCAATCGGTCGCAGCGTTCGGCTTCTTCCATCAGATGAGTTGTCACCACGACCGTTACGCCTTGGTCAGTACGAAGCTGTTCAAGGCTCGCCCACAGTTCATGCCGGGCTCCGGGATCCAGCCCTGTCGACGGCTCATCCAGCAACAGCAACGACGGACGATGAATCAGACATTTGGCCAGCTCCACTCGGCGTTTCAACCCGCCCGAAAGCGTATCGACAATATCCGCTTGCCGATCCGCCACACCGAACTGAGTTAACAACCCGTCTGCACGAAGACGCAGTTCATCGCCCCTGAGTCCGAACAAATGCCCCTGATGAATCAGATTCTCAAGAACAGTGAGCCGACGATCCAGTCCCGGAGACTGAAATGTGACACCGATCTGTTCGCGATACGCCGCCGAATCACGCTGAAGATCATGTCCAAGGGCGACCACTTTTCCCGACTGCAGCGGCAGCACCGTACTCAGAATGCTGAACAGCGTGGTCTTTCCACCGCCGTTTGGCCCCAGAAAACCAAAGATTGATCCGGACGGAATCGAGAAGCTCACCGAGTCCAGCGCAACGCGATCACCGTACTGAAACGACAGCTCGCTTACGTTGATGGCGGTAGAATCGTCCATAGTCACACAGCTTTCCCGCAACCAATCGCAAACTGCTCCAAACCCGCTGCCTCAATAAGTAAGGCCCGGCCTCATGATTGAAACCGGGCCTGTTATCAGTTTATCCAAACGCGACAGACTACTCGCTGATTGATCTAGTGATGCGCTGCAGTCCCATGATCACCAACTTCTGCCTCACCGTGAAAATTTCCAGCAGCCCGACTCTCAACCGGATTCTGCGGAACGTCCACGTCGTAATAGTGAACAGCCACATCCGGAAACAAGGCCAGCGGAAGTCCCATCGCCAGAATAAATGTCGGAGCCAGCAACACATACTTCCAGTGCCGCTCAAAGCGAAGGTGCATGAAGTAAAGCATCACACATGATGCC
>JABMPE010000596.1 GCA_013203845.1 Rhodopirellula sp.
GTGCAGAATGGTGGCGTGCAGGTCGTTGACGCCGACTCGGTTTTCGACGGCCTTGTAGCCGAACTCGTCGCTCGCTCCGTACTGCACGCCGCCTTTGATTCCGCCACCAGCCATCCACATGGTGAACGCGTTAGGGTTGTGGTCCCGGCCATTGCTGCCCTGTGAGTCGGACGTTCGTCCAAACTCGCCACCCCAGATGACGAGCGTGTCGTCCAGCATGCCGCGAGCCTTCAGGTCGGCCAGCAGGGCGCCGATTGGCTGGTCGACGCTTTTCGCGGCGATCGAATGGTTCAGCTTGATGTCACTGTGTCCGTCCCATGGAACGTCGGCAACGCCCCCACCGCCACCGTTGGTGCCGGCGTAAAGCTGCACGAAACGAACGCCGCGTTCGACGAGTCGTCGTGCGGTGATGCACTGTTTGGCGACGAGGTCGGTCTCGTTCTGACCCACACCGTACGCTTTGTGGGTCGCTTCGGATTCCTGCGAAACATCCATTGCTTCCGGAGCGGCCGTCTGCATCCGGTAAGCCAGTTCAAACGACTCCAGTCGAGCGGCCAGGTCGGCTTCGTGCGGTCGCAGTTGCTGATGCCTGGCGTTCATTGCCTTCAGTACGTCGAGCTGTGCTCGCTGCTGCTTGTCGTCCATCGTCTTGAGTCGCGTCAGGTCGGAGATCGGTGTCGCCGCGCGGCCATCAATTGATGTTGGCTGGTAAACCTTCGGCAGGAATCCGGGTGACCAGATGGGCTTGCCTCCGCGAGGCATCGCTCCGTGCAGCACGACGAAACCGGGCAGGTTCTGGTTCTCGGCACCAAGCCCGTACGTCACCCACGAACCCACGCACGGTCGGCCCTGCAGGAACATTCCGGAATTCATTTCGAGCATGGCGGGCGTGTGATTATTCGACTGCGAGAAGCAGGAATAGATAAATGCCATGTCGTCGACGTGTTTTGAAATGTGCGGGAAGATCTCGGACGTGTGCGTCCCGCATTCGCCGTGCTGACGAAACCTGAACGGCGAAGCGAGCACTTTACCGCTGGTCGTGAAGAAACCGGTTTTCGGATCAGCTCCTTCGAGCGTCTTTCCGTTGCAGTTCTGAAGTTCCGGTTTGTAATCGAACGTGTCGACCTGTGACGGGCTTCCTGGCATGAAGAGCCAGATGATTCGTTTAGCTTTTGGCGCGAAATGCGTCTCGCGCGGTTCCAGCAGTTGCGGCTTCGACGCTGCTGCTGCTTCGGTCAGAAGGCCCTGATCTTTCAACAGGCTGGTCAGTGCCAGACTGCCGCAACCGAGAGCAGCATTCTTCAGGAAATGACGGCGTCGCTGAAAGTTGAATTCAGGATTTGCAGACTGTTCTGTAGGAATGTGCATTCCAGTTTCTTTCCTGTAATTGGGTCGTCGCAGAATTGGTGGAGGCGAGTTTCTTACGCGGGGACGCAATTTACGGTTCGACGTTAATCGACAACGACAAACTCATTCAGGCAAAGCATGATCTGGCAATAGTCAGTCAACGCCAGCGTCTTTGCATTGCCGTCGGTTCCGTAGGATTGAGTTTGTGAATTCAGGAACGCAGTCATCCGGGCGACTTCATCTGGTTCCGGAGACCGCGATAGCGCGATCCAGTAGGCTTTCTCGACGATCTTTTCGGGTGTCAGGTCTTTGTCAGCATTGATCCGGGCCGCAAACTTTTCGGCAATGGTGCGAACGAAGGGCGAATTCATCATCGCCAGTGCCTGTGGCGGGACGGTCGTTACATCGCGATGACCGATGCTCTGGATGGCGTCCGGAGCGTCGAAGAGCTGCAGGATCGGAATCAGGCTGCCTCGCTTCACTTTCAGATAAACGCTGCGACGTGGAGTGGCCTGGTCCAGAGAACCGGGGCCGTACATGGTTTTGTCGAGTGCGCCACTGACGGCGAACAGGTTGTCGCGAATGATCTCGGCTTCAAGCCGCACCGGCGGACGACGCCACCAGAGTTGATTGTCGGGATCGATTTTCGTGGCGGCATCGTTGTCGGAACCGGATTGCTGATAAGTTGCGCTGGTCATGATCAGTCGATGAATAGACTTCAGCTTCCAGTCGTTCTGAATGAGCTGTTGAGCCAGAAAATCCAGCAGCAGCGGATAAGTGGGCCGCGTGCCCTGGCTGCCAAAGTCGCTGGGGGTGTTCACGATTCCCGTACCCAGATGATGCTGCCAGAGTCGGTTGACGATGACTCGCGCGAGCAGGTTTCCGGCGCCGGCTTCGGTGTCGGTCAACCATTCGCCGAGCGCGACGCGTGGACGCAAAGCCGTGGCCTTCTCGTTGGCCGGGTCGTCCAGCAGCCAGTTGTTTTCCTGATGGTCGCCGTCCATCAGCACTCGCAGAAAGCCCGGAGTCGCCAGACCGGTTTTGACATTCGAGTTTCCTCGGGCCAGGAAGTAGACCTTGCGGGTGTCGGCTCCAAAGTTGTAAGTCGCACCGTTTCTGCGAGCGGCGAAGATCTACGTGATGTCTGGCTTTGGAGCTTTCGCAAGATGCTCTTTTTCCTCACGGTCCAGCTGGAACCATTCGGGATCACGCGGAGCGAACCACTTGAGGACCACCTGTCGTTGCTGAGCGTTCCATTTTTCGACTTCAACGTTGAGGATGTCCTGAACGTCTTTCGGAGTCGCGACTCCTTTTGCGCTGAAGTAGAAACCCGACGGACCAGCACCGTTCACAATTTTCACGAGCAGATCGTTGCTGCCTGTCGTCAAACTCAGTTTGATCAGGTGCTGGTCCGGAGTGACTCCGCCCATTGTCGGTTTCGACAGGATCTGCTTGCCGTTCAGAAAGACCACGATGCCGTCGTCGCAGCCGAACGAAACATCCAGCACGACAGCGCTGGAGACTTCAATCGTGCGGTACAGATAGTTGGCTGAGTTCTCGCCTGTCAGCGTGTTGTGAACCGTTTCGTCGGTCCATTCCGGTTTGGCCGTCCATTTCAGCTCGCCGACTGGCTCGCTCAGTTCGACTTTCTTCTGCGGTTCGAAGGCCTGTTTGAAAGCGGCGTCGTAACTGGCGGCCGAGAAGGGACCAATCGTGTGCCAGACTCCGAGCTTCTCGGCCCGAGGGGGATCGGCCTTCGTTTTCAGCCACTCATTAAGTCGTCCAGGCAGAACGTCCTGCTCAAATTTTGCACGAGCATCAACGAACGGCTTGTGCTCGGCGTCGAAGGCCGCTTTGGCTTTGCGAGTTCCCTCAGGATCGGGATCCCAGTCGTAATCCTGGAAGCCGGTTTCCGCAAACGCGGCCGTGAGGCGGTAATAGTCGTGAGTACCAATCGGATCGAATTTATGGTCGTGACAGCGGGCACAGCCGAGAGTCAGACCGAGCATGGACGTGCCGAGTGTGGCGACGACGTCATCCAGTTGTTCGTAGCGACTGCGTTCCCGTTCCTTTTGAGTCTGCTGAGAAGTAAACGGTCCCGCTGCCAGGAAGCCGGTGGCGGACTGAGAGTCAAAGTCCAGCGGAGCCAGTTCGTCGCCGGCAACCTGCCGTTTCACAAACTGGTCGTAAGGCATGTCGGCATTCAGAGCTTTGATCACGAAGTCGCGATAGTGGTAAGCGGCCGGTCGATCCAGATCGAAGGCGTACCCGTTACTCTCGGCGAAGCGCGCGAGGTCCAGCCAGTGTCGCGCCCAACGTTCGCCGTAGTGCTGCCCGTCGAGCAGGCGATCAATCAATCGTTCATAGGCATCGGGCGACATATCGCTGACGAATGCTTTGACGTCCGCTTCTTCAGGGGGAAGTCCCCACAGGTCGAAGGACGCTCGCCGGATAAACGTTCGACGGTCTGCCATTACGTTGGCCGTAATCCCTGCGGCTTCCTGTCGAGCGAGGATGAATTTGTCGACATCGTTTTTGGCCCAGGTTGCGTTCCTGGCTTCTGGAGGGGCAGCTTCACTCAGCGGTCGAAACGACCGGAACTTTTTTCCGGCGGCGACATCGACATCCTTGCGGACGATTTCCGGTTTCGGTCCATCTCGTGGGTCAGCGGCGCCGGACTCGACCCACTTCACGAAATCGTCAATCACTGATTTGGGGAGCTTCGATTTCGGCGGCATTTCGAAAGACTCATGCCGGATTGCTGCAATCAGGGTGCTGGCTTTGACGTCTCCAGGGACGACAGCCGGGCCGCTCTCGCCACCTTTGCGGATGCCTTCGCGAGTATCCAGCAGCAATTCGCTTTGAAGATTATCCGCCTTGAGTGCTTCTGCGGAGTGGCATTCGTAGCAATGCTCGACGAGCACCGGGCGAATCTTCGTTTCGAAGAAGTTGACGGCTTCGGGAGTCGGCTTCTCGTCCGCGTTGACGACGCTGCCACTGAGAAATGGGACAGCCAGCGACAGCGACAGTACGACGTGAGAGAGCTTCATATCGATAACCACGCGGTGAGGGACTGAGGAATGATTCCGGCCGATCGAACTCGGAGACATCGGGGGATGTCTGGTCGCGGCACGGTGGGACTTACAAGTTTGCGCTGTTTGAAGCCTTGGCGGAAGTGACACTGCCGAGGGTGGCAGGTCGGTGGCGATCTATTGGGCGGCATTCGCGGGTTCCTGACGGTTCTTTGGACCTGCATCTTTGGACCTATAGCCAGTGAATTCGACAATTGATGCGAGCCGCGAATCGGGAGACTACACTCCCACTCTGTCGAAGCATTCTGCTGAGTTCAAACCGTAAAGTTTCAACCCCATAAAGTTGATGGATAAAATCATGACGAGTCCACTGAAGATTGCTGTTTACGGTGCTGCTGGACGAATGGGACAGCGGATTACCGCGCTGACACATGCCGATCCGGACCTGACCGTCTTTGCCGCGATCGACGCTTTTGCTGCCGGGAAAGACGCGGGAGAAGTGGCTGGCATCGGCAACATCGGTGTGACGATCGTCTCAGAAATGCCGGACGAGAATCCTGATGCAGTCATCGACTTCTCGGTTCCCGCCGCGCTGGCTCCTCTCGCTCAGTTGTGTGCTGAACGAAAAATTCCGCTCATTGCCGCGACCACCGGTCTGGAAGAGGAGCAGCGACAGCAGGTTCTGAAAGCCGCAGAATCAACCGCGTTGCTGTGGGCTCCAAACATGAGCGTGGCTGTCAACCTGACGATGAAGCTGGTGCGTGAAGCCGCCCGCGCGGTGAAGGGGTTGCCGGACGGCGTCGATGTAGAAGTCATCGAACGTCATCACCGGTTCAAGGAAGACGCCCCCAGCGGCACGGCGCTGCGTTTCGGTGAGATTGTCGCCGAAGAAATGGGACAGACCGAGCATGTGCATGGCCGATCCGGTCGACCGGGCCAGCGACCTCGTAACGAAATCGGCTACCACGCCCTGCGGACGGGCGACAACGTCGGTGAGCACACCATCGTCTTTGGCATGATGGGCGAAACGATCGACATCACTGTCCGCGGACACTCGCGAGACAGCTATGCCTACGGTGCTCTGGCCGCCGCCAAGTACCTCGTGGGAAAGCCGCCCGGAAACTACACGATGAACGATGTGCTGGGTTTTTGACCGGTCAATTGGGACTGGCCAATTGGCTTTTAACGTGACACGTTGGAAATACTCAGGAAAACGTACAGCCCGTGGAAGACGTGTTCGCATCCACGGGCTGTGCCTCTCTTCGCAGTGGAAACGACGACCAGTTTACGGTTTGGCCAGCGGCGCAGGTGGAGCCAGAACCTTGAGCTGTGCCAGGTACGAACGCGATGCGTACTGCGTCAGGTGGAAACCGAGCAGGTCCGAAATCATGCGGTACGACGGTTTCGTCGCAACAGAATCCAAAATCGAGACAATGCCGTCCAATTGTTTTAGATCCGCTGGTGAGATGTCTTCGGTACGGATCTCAGCAATTCGTTTTGCATCCGCGAGTCGAAGATGCTTTGCCCACTGGGCGTTCGTTTCAAACTGTTGTAATTCCTGTTCGAGTAGCTCGGCTGAAATCGCGAGTTGTCTTCGGAGCCGTTGAACGGGTGGAATGAGAAGTTCGCGCAACACAACGTGCGTGGTCTGAAACCCCCAAATCTGGCTGATCTGGCGGTAGTCGGGGTTCTGCTGCACTCTTTCGTATGTCTGCAGAATGTCCGCCAGTTGGCGTCGGACTGCTGCGGGGATGAGTGGTTCCGCGTCGACCGGTGAACTTTCACCTGGCTCCGGTGGTGGCGGTGCCAGCATTGGGGGAGGAACGGTCCGTCTCAATTCGTCAGTCTTCAGAAATGACTTCCAGCCGCTGCCTGTTGAAAGCCCGTCAAGCTGCTGGTCGAGCCGATCGATGGCGAACAACAACAGACCTCGCAATTCGACTCCCGGCATCCCGGCCAGTTCATCATCGGTCGGAACAGGTGGTTCTTCAGACGGCTGCGGCGCGGTCGGCTGAATCGATTGTGGCTGCGTCACGACCGTCGGGCCAGTTGGAACAATCACTTGCGGTCGAGTGCCGATAGCGATCCCCCATCCACGATTCTGGTACCATGACGGCGAATAGCCAGGCCCCGTGCCACGGCCCCAGCCATAATAGTTGCGGGCAGGGTAAGAAGAACCAGGGCCAATGCCGGGGTTGCCCTGAAATACCTGCACGCCGCCGGGGCCAATGCTGATTCCGAGTTGCGACCGTTGTCCGTTATTACGTCGTCCGTAATCCTGTTGGGCTGGCCCGCCTGATAAAGGGCGGTCGGGGCCACGCCCGCCTGCACGTCCCGATTGGCCGCCGCCGTTCTGGCCAGGTGTTCCTCGATCAGGACTGGATGTTTTGCGGTTTTCGGCTCGCTCCGCTTCGGAAACCGAATTGCCACGAGCCGAATTGCCTTGAGATGGTCGGCCACCTTGCTGAGTACCTTCTGCTGGTGTTGACTCGGCGGGCCTGCCTGGTCGTGAGGTTTTAACAGGTTCTGAAGCCGAAGTCGGCGTCGTATTTACTGCCTGCGGTGCCGGACTTTCAACGACCGGCTGAGGAACACTTTCGACGACCGGTAAAGGACTCTCAACTGCCGGCGTAGGCTGCTCCACAAGAGGTGCCGGAGTTTCAGCGGGTGGCGGTGACGGTGCAGGCTCAACGGCAGACTCTTCCTGAGCGACGGCGCCAACGCTGCCGACCACAGCGAAAAGGGTTGCCAGCGTCAGCTTGTGGATGATTGATTTCATCGTGATCTCACCGTTCTGAATAATTGGAGAAAAACTTCGGGGAGTATTGTTTGAGAATTCGATTTCCGCGTGGGGACTCGGCCACTCAATGTGACTTCAGCGAAAACAATCGCTGATTCTACGTGACTCGCAACACTTGTCGAACGGATTCTGAAATGATCTCGACCAAGCATACGCAAAGCCGGGGCTGGCTTCGGGCATGGTGGTCAGACGGGTAACGCCTGGAAACTTCACGCCGGTGACTGCTTCTACCGGCTGCGGCCAGTCGTCCTGTACTGGTCGAAGAGCTTTGTCAGGATCGCGACGGTTTCCGGATGCTTCTGGTAGAGATTGGTTGTCTCGCGTGGGTCGTCTTCCAGATCGTAAAGCTGGCCTTTCGGGCCGCCGGGCTGCGGTTTTTCTTTGCGAGGTTCGCTGAAGCCGCCGGAACCAAGTCCGGGAATCAACTTCCAGCTTCCACCGCGAATCGCCTGGTAACCTCCCGAGGACTGGCTCACCAGAGTCGTCCTGATGATGCTGGTCGGCCGTTGATTCAACAGCGTCGACAACATGCTGAAACTGTCGGGGCCGGCATCCTCTGGCAGATTCACATTAAGCAGTTCGGCCAGCGTGGCCATCAGGTCGGTGTGACAGGTGAGCTGGTCAGTCTTGGATCCAGCAGCGATTTTGCCGGGCCAGCGAGCGAGGAAGGGCATACGGTGGCCCCCTTCCCAGGCGTCACCTTTCATGCCTCGCAGGGCTCCGGTCGCGCTGTGGCCGAATCGTTGCGTGTCGCCTTCGAACCAAACCGGACCGTTGTCCGACGTCAGGAAGAGCAGGGTGTTGTCGCTGAGTTTCTGGGCGTCGAGTTTTCGCAGAACCCGCCCGATTGATGCATCAACCTGAGCAACAAAATCGCCGTACATTCCGGCTTTGCTTTGTCCTTCGAACTCTTTGGTCGGCAGCCACGGCGTGTGCGGTGACGGGTACGCGAGGTACAGGAAGAACGGTTGCTCGGCAGATTGATCGGCGAGGAACGCGAGCGCTTCGTCAGTGAATTTTGGTGTGACCTCAACGTGTTTGTATCCGGGAGCGATACCACCAGCTCGCCAGAACGCTCCCTGAATTTTCGACCAGCCTTCGCTGTTGCTGTCGGCGATGGTGAGGCTCGGCGGGGCGACGGCCCGGTCTCCGCGGATGTAGTAGTAAGGAGGAATGTCGAGCGAGGCGGGGATTCCGAAATAGCTGTCGAAACCACGATCCACCGGGCCGCCAGGCAATGCTGTGTCGGCTGGCGGATTTTTTTCGTTCTCGAACCCCAGGTGCCACTTGCCGATCATGCCGGTTCGGTAGCCGTTCTGTTGAAGCAGCTTGCCGACGGTCAGCTGGTCGGGCGGGATCAGCGGTTTCTTTCCGCCTGCCTTCATCCTGAAC
>JABMPE010000597.1 GCA_013203845.1 Rhodopirellula sp.
GTGATTCTTGAGCGCGAACCGCCACGAACCCGCCTGACACTCATACCAGTTGCAGTTCCCAGCGCAGTAGGGCCGGTTCCCACCGGCCATTGCGTTTTCGCGCGGTACGCTTCCTCGGCTGGTCGGAACCGGCCCTACGCGAAAGCCGAAATCCCTGATCGCACATCCCACCGCCTGACACTCATACCAATTGCCAGCTCATTCGCGGAGAAAGGCTCACGAAGGATCGCCAGGGCTGGCATGTCAATCGCCGAGAATTCTCGCCGGAGAGGAATCGATCAGATTACTCGTCCGGGAAGCGATTTCCGCCGCATCCTGGATGTGACTCTGGACTTGCTCCAGCGTTTTGCGGAACTCCACAGGGCAGGATTCCTCAGTGAATGCCAATTCGATTTGTATGGCAGCGGCCCAAAGCGAATTCCGCAAATCATGCAAGTGCCTGGCGAGGGCCTGCTGTGTTTCCCGATCACACTCGGTGATCTCGTTGTGCGTCGGCCGCACTGACGGGTGGATGACGGAATCGGCATCCCCGATGTTCGGGGCGACATCGCTCTCTGACGTCGGCTTCCGCTTTCCTTTTTTTTGTCGGTTCATAGGGCCCATACAGCAATCCTCATTTCATCGCTCATCCGCCTTGTTTTGCCGACCCGGCGAGGTTTGCAGCAAGTTCCATCAGACTGCGTGAGACTTTTGCGGAAGGCGACTGCATTACGACCGGAATGCCATCATTGTTCGCCCGATTCACGGTCTTCTGGTCGTCCGGGATGACATGCCAGATCCTGATCCCAAGCGATTTTTCAGCCTGGGCGACGGAAAGCTGGCCTGGTTCTCCCACTCGATTGGCGACGATTCTGATTCTGTCAGAGGACACGTCGATGCTCTTAAGAAAATCCAGTGTGATGCGTGTGTTACGGAGTGAAATGAAATCCAGCCGTAGCACCAGCACCAGCATATCCGAATTCAGCATCGCGCGGCGCTGTTCAGGACGAAATGTGTGATCCATGTCCAGCACGACAAACGGAAAATGGCGGCTGGCGAGTTCCAGGATCGAATCAACTGCGTCGGGGGTGACAGTGGCGACATCCGCGATTCTGACAGGAGCGGCCAGCAATTGGACGCCACCTTCGGACCGCGAAAGGCACCCCTGCAGCAGACTGTAGTCCAAACGTTCGATATTCTGGCAAAGATCCGAAAGAGTGTGGTTCGGCTTGAGATTCAGAAGCGGCCCAAGGTCTCCCGCTTCAAGTTTCAGGTCGATCAACGCACAACTTTGAAACTTCTGCGTCAGCACTGTGGCCACGTTGACGGCAAGCGTGCTCGCACCGCTGCCTCCGCAGGGAGCCAGCACGCCAATGATTCGGCCCATTGTCCCCGAGGCATTGAGACGGCTCAGCGCGTCAGACAGTTCGGTCGGTAATTCATCCTGATCGAGATACTCCAGGGCACCTTCCCGCAGCGCACGCAGTACCAGCTTTGTGTCAGTCGCCGGGCCGACCGCCAGAATGCGAGCGGCGGTGCGCCGGTGAATATCCCGCAGGATTCCCAATGCCCGCTCAAAGTCCGGAGAGAGAGCAATGAGCACAATGGCTTCAGCACTCGCTCCGCCCGGTGAGGAACCTGTCGACGCGACCGATGTGGCGGCGGCCAGCGTGGATGCAGCGGCATCCATCCGCAGGATATGCGATGCCGGACATGCCTGGTCCAGTTGCACCAGCGCCTTGCTGATTTGATCGGCGATCACGGAATCGTCACTCGTTACATAGTACTGCAACCTGGTTCTCCAAATTCAGACCAGCGGTCTTCAAAAGACCAAACAAAACTCTCGTTCTCGGATTGGACCCAGTATCCGGTTTACACTGAAATGGCTCACACTGTAACGCCAGTCAATGACAGAGTCGCTGCCTTTGTACGAACAATGGCCGGGTACAGGCTTGAAGAGGCGGATTTGAACAGGCACAGGCGATTTCCATTTCGGCCTGTATTTGTACGGGATTCCCGGACAGCCGAATCCGCATTCCGCTGATCCTCAATGCGTCACACGACTCTACAATCCAGTTGTGGCGTGAAAATAAACGCTCGGAAAAACGCTCGATTGTGTTCTCAGGGACGCCAGGGTTTTCCATAGAGTGCATTCAGCCGCTGTTAACAGCGTGGACACGAATGTCAGGTCGCGATTACTGAATTCCCTGGCTTCGGGCAGTCCGCCAGTTGAAAGGGCACAGGGTTTTGCAAGTCATCAGAGTGTTGCAGATCGAAGATAACCGCATCGAAGCGCGCCAGACGCAACACTGGCTGTCCGAAGCGGGCGACGGCAATTTTAATGTCGAGTGTGTTGACCAGTTGGCGCAGGGGCTGGAGCGTCTGGCCAGGGGTGAAGTCGACATCGTTCTGCTGGATCTGAACCTGCCGGACAGTCGGGGTGAGGCGACTTTCGAAAAGCTCTACGCGGCGTATCCGGAGGTCCCGATCGTCGTCCTCACCGGTGAGTACGACGATGCCATTGGCCCGTCGACCGTGGCAAAAGGTGCTCAGGACTACCTCGTCAAGCAACGTGCCAACAGCGACTCATTGGTACATGTTCTGCGTTACGCACTGGCCAGACATCATGCACAGCAGGACAAAATCAAGAATCTGCAACTGAGTAAATCCGGTCGCGTGTTTGCCTTCATCGGCGCAAAAGGCGGCGTGGGAACAACGACAACGGCACTGAACGTTGCAGTGACTCTGGCCATGCAGGGAAAATCTGTGATCCTTGCAGAGTTGCGGCCTTCCTTCGGAACGCTGGCGTTTCACCTTCCGCAACTGCCCGCGCGAAGTCTTCGAACACTGCTGGATCTTCCGCCGGACCGAGTCGGGCAAAATGAACTGAAAGCGGTTCTCGGTAAGGGGCCGGCAGAATTATGGATCCTGCTCGGCCCCCAGGAAGACGAAGAGGAGTTCCGGGAAATTGATCCACTCCGGGCCGAAGCCATTATCAGGGGGCTGAGCCAATTGGCAGAGTATGTCATCCTGGACTTACCACCAGAACCTTCTCTCTCCACACAGGCCGCAACAACTCTGTGCCATTTTGCTGCCGTCGTGACGGAACGGGAACCGGCTTCGGTGCAGGCTGGCAGGGTCGTCGTAGAGAAACTCAAGGCCTGGGGAACTCGAGGGAATCTGGCAGGTGGAGTGGTCCAGATCGGAGTGATCGTGGTCAATCGGACGATCTATGCCAACGATTCGATGACGTTCGCCGACATTCAGGAGCAGATGGGCTGTGAAATTGTCGGAATCTCACCGAGAGGTGCGAATGAGAATCTAAAAGCACTGAACGAACAGGTCCCGCTGGTTCTCCTGTTGCCAGACAGTGATACCGCTCTGAGTTACGTCGAAGTCGCCAACCGCCTGACGGCGACCATTGTCTCGCCCTAGCAATTCGTTGCCCGGACTGCCCGGACTGCCCGAACGTTGGCTTCCGACAGGATCCACCCGGCGAGTCGGCCTGGACGAAACTTTCCTTCGCCGGATGCATCATCTCGGCGTCGTGGGTCGCGTCCCGTCAGGTCAAAGACCTCTGCTGAATCAGCAGCGCCGGCAATGAAACACTGACTGCTCAAATCAAAGATCGGCCAGCGGGCGGTCTGCATCGCCGAACTGTGGCAGACGGACGCCCATACGATCCATCAGTGACAGATACAGGCTGCACGCGCGACGTTCTTCGTCGGGGCGATTGAGATAGTTCAGAACACGCCCGGTCGACGCAGAACCCCCACCCTGACCGGCAAGAATAACCGGCAATCGGTCGGCCTGGTGTTTATCTCCATCAAACAGGTTGGAGCAGAGCATCAGCAGAGAACTGTCGAGCAGTGACCGACCGCCTTCGTCGATCTTTTTCAATCGGTCGATCAGGTACGCGAACTGGCTGACATGGAACTGGTTCGTCTGCAGATACATTGCTTCAAGTTCCGGATCGCGGCCATTGTGTGTCAGGTCCAGATGCAGGCTGCCCTGCACGCCTTTCAAAAAGCCGAAATTCATCTGCGACAGATCGTTGTTCAACATGCACGTTGCGATGCGAGTCCTGTCCATCCGAAAAGCCAGCACGATAAGGTCGAGCATCAGCCGCATATGATCGGGGATCTCCTGCGGCAGTTCATTCGCAGGTCGGGACAGATCGGGAGTCGTCAGTGACGGACGCCAGCCTTCGAGGCGTTTTTCCTTCGACGCTCTGTCGATTCGTTGTTCGATACTTCGGATTGATTCGAGATACTCGTCGAGCTTCACTCGATCGCCCCCCGAAATCTGTGTTCGCAGCGACTTTGCATCGGCGAGCACCTGATCGAGAATACTGCGATCCAGTTTACGTTGACCGTTGCCACCGACGATCTGATCAAACGCCCGAGCTGGATAGATCTCCTTCGTGGCGGGTTTCGTCGGGCTCGCCCACGAGATGCACGAGCCGTAAATCATCGACAGGCCGTCTTCCAGACGCAGCTCCGTCGGCTCGATACCCAGAACCAGACTCGGGACCAAAGTGTGGTGGCCAATCTGCTGAGCGAGTACCTGGTCCATCGAGCGGCCAACACGGATGTCGTTCTGGTCGAGACTGCCCCACGCTCCCGACAGCAGATTCGGCATGCGGCCCAGATGAGCACTTGGGTTGGCGACTGCCTGCGCATTGAACAGCCCATCAATGATAATCAGTTCTTCGCGGTACGGTATCAGCGGCTTCATGCCGGGACCGAGTTGCATGTCGGCGCCACTGCCCTTGGCCCACCAGTGAGCCGGCTCGACGCCGTTGGAGAAGTAGAGGCATGCAAATCGTGTCGGTGGCGACGCGGGAACATCGGTTGTCTGTTTCCCGGAATCGGCTCGCAACGGCAATGACATCATCCACGGTAGCGCGAGGCTCGCGCCGCTCCCTTTCAGAAAGGCGCGGCGCGAAACGCCGTCGTGCCACGAGTGTTCGTGCTGAGTTTTATTCATTGTCTGGCTCACTGGACGTTCGCAACGAAGCGGAATCGACAGAGGTCTGACGATAACGGAACTGCCGACTCGACACGATGCGTTCCATCAATGGAGCCATCCCACCGCCGTCCTGCATCTGTTGTTTCAACTGCACGATCAACGCTCGGTCTCCCACTGTTTCCTGCCGACCGAGTGCATACCCAAGCAATCGAACAGCCAGCGTTTCATGGAAACGCGGAAGTTCACTCCGGAGATATTGATGTAATTCTCCGACGCCGGAAATCGTCCGGCCATCACGCAGTGAGCCCGACGTTTCAACCGGCTTGTCGTCCCGGTAGTGAGTTCGCCAGCGTCCGATGGGGTCATAGTTTTCCAGGGCGAAACCGAACGCGTCGAAGCGTGCATGGCAGTTGTGACAGGATGCGTCGCTCCGATGGGCGATCAAACGCTGACGGATGGAGAGTCCATCACCAGCCACTTCGTCGGCAGCAATGGAGCCGGCATCTGCTGGCGGCGGTGGAACGTTCGCTCCGAGCACACGTCGCAGAATCCAGTCGCCGCGTTTGACGGGGCTCGTACGACGCGGTGCCGACGTTGTTGCCAGCACCGCGCCGAGCCTCAGTAAACCCCCTCGATGAAAGGCACCAGCTGCAGATACACGTCGCAATTCGTTGGAGTCTTTCAGCTCGACGGTCAGACCATAATGCCGAGCCAGTTCCTGATTCACGAAGGCGTAATCCGCAAACAGGATTTCGTCCAATGGACGATTCTGCCGCACGATGAAATCAAAGAACTCGATGGCTTCGTCGTACATCGATTGTTGCAACGACTTCGAGAACTCGGAGAACTGCTCCTCATCAACTCCTCGAAACTGATGAAAACGGTAGAAGCCGAACCACTGGCCGAAGAATTCCGTCGCGAAACGACGTGACTTCCGGTCCTGCACCATCCGTCGTACCTGACCGGTAAGTTGTGCCGGCATCGAAAGCTCGCCTGCCGCCGCCGCCCGTCGCAGTTCCTCGTCCGGCACCGACGACCAGATTAAGAAGCTCAATCGCGAAGCCAGTTCATTCTGAGTCAGTGGGACAGCAACGTTCGTAGCGATGTTTTGCTCCAGCGGGGCTCTTTCTGAACGATAGAGAAACTTCGGCGACACCAGCACGCGGGCAAGTACTGCACTGACAGCCGATCGGTGGTCGAGTTTCGATTCACTTCGCAGCGACTGATAGAATTCCTGCAGGCTGATTCTCTCGGACTCAGACAATGGCCGACGCCAGGCCTTCGACGCAAAGTGGATGACGTCGTTCACATGTCCCGCCTCGGCCGCCGCGAACATTGACTGGGACGTGTCGAAGTCTGCCTTGAGAGACTTAACGTAGTTGCGGCCCTCAGCAGGAAACGTCGCGATCAAGTCGGCATCCAGATTTTCGATACGGCGACCATTAAGTTCCTTGCCGTACTTGCGAGCGAGAAACTGCAGCCAGGTATCGTGGAAATCGAACGAGCCGGTCAGGTCAGCCCATGCCTGATCAAGTTGTCGCCGCGTCTCGTCATTCAGGATGTTTGTGGTCAGGAACTCGTCGTCACGGAAGTACTTTATCCGCGTGTGGAAGAAGTTCCGTTCGGCATTGTTGTACGTCTCGTCGATCGGTGGCGGGACCGGATCGCGGTCTGACGGAGCCGGTTCACGCTGCGACATCTGCGGCAGCATTCGCGCAAATTCCAGCACGCCGTTTTTCCAGGCCGGAAATGCCGGGCTGTTCGGATTCGCCAGCAGGCCCGACACCGATTTGCCCTGATCAGTCTCTTCCAGTTGAGCGATCGCGCAGCGGACGATGCAGTCTTCACCGTGCTTGACATCCAGTTCAGCGGTGACCAGTAATCGCCCGGATCGTGCTCCGTCTGGGATGGGAAGTTCAAACGCCAGTGGTTCGGTGCCCACTGTTCCAAACTCCGTGGGCTGCAATGCACCGCCAAACCACGGCCCGCCAAATTTCAATTGCGCAATCGTCTCCTCGGTAAGGAAGTCGCGTAGTGGTTTCGGGGCGGCCAGTGGCTTCGCATAGTCGCGAAACTGAATCTGCGGGTTCTTCCAGACGATGGCGGCGTTCGGTGAACCGTCACCATTGGCCGATTCGACAGAAATCACGAGGTGAGCGGCGCTGGTGCCTTCGGGCCAGTTGATGTTCATCTCAAACGGCTGTGACTGCTGCACGCTGAAACGATCGGCCCGCAGGATCGGAGCTTCTTCTTTGGCATCTGGATTGACGCCGAAACGGTTCTGCCAGCTGTGCAGCAAGTCCGCGAGCCGTTGGCACGCTTCGGTCACGGACTGCAGGTTTGACGACTTACCCGCAACAGGAACCGGGAGACGATGCCAGGCTTTTGTGATTTCGGAAGTGGGAAACGACGGAGAATCGGTCGTCAACGTCTGATAGATGTATTCGGCAAACCGTTCGTCGATGCCGGCGTCATCAGCCAGCGATTTCATCGTGCCGTCCGGATGACCGAGCTGGTGCCGGTAGCGAAACTGCCAGGCAGTCAGAAAGGCCAATGGATATTTTTCGATTCCGAATGGTTGGCCGCCTTCGCCAGCGGACGTACGAAAACCGTGCTGGCGATAGATCGTCAGGATCCGATTGATGGCCGACAGTTCGAATCCAGTCTGGCCCGGATCCTGAAAAAATTGCAGCGGACCGGTTCCCACGACGGCATGATCAGCGACTTGCCGAGCCGCTTCGAGATATCGCTCAAGCGTCGAGTCCTGAGTGAACTGCACAATGCCTGTGTTGGTGAATCCGGCTCCACCAACCGCATCACTCACGAAGTTTCGCTCGACGTCGAATTCAATGCCCGTCAGATCACGAATCGCGTAACCGTACTCAGCACTCGTCAACCGACGCATCACGACGTTTCCCGGTGTACCGTCATGCTGCTGCTCAGCCGTGGCAATCTTCTTTTGAATCAAAGAGAGCAACTGACGCCTCTGCACTTCCGTAGGCTTTCGATCGGAGGATTCCGGCGGCATCAGTTTCTGATCAAGCTGCTGGACGACTCTACGCCAGCGATGAAAGTCCGAGGCAAAGTCGTTGTTGGCGAGCAGTGCTTCCAGGTTGATTCCGGCTTCGGCATTGTCTGCCTGATGGCAGTCCACGCAGAACTCCGTGACCAGCCGACGATATTCTTTGCGTGAGTCGTCACCGTGGGCTGCGGACACGGTGGCCAGCATCAGCCAGACCAGACTCAGACGCGATAGAAGTTGAGAAGCATTCCGCATGGTCAGACAGTTCAAGATCAAAAGACAGCGACTGCAGGATCAGGTTACTCAGCCCGACAGGTTAACCAACCGCAGGTTACGGCACATTCGTGATGGAAGTGTACCCAAAGCTGTTTCAAAGAATCTGCTTCCAGTATTAACCGAAGCCGCGCTTCGCTGAACCGCGAGCAGATGCCGACAATGCCGTCGCCGTCGAAACAAGCGTTTTGTGAGACATCCGGCGTATGGTTAAGACTGTCCGTCGTTCGATAGCGCACTCACTATCGATTGTCGTTCGCTCCACCGCCGAGGCCGAATTCTCAACAATTCGCACGATTGCTGATGCGATCTGCGGAAAGGGACAGATGCTGAGACAACGATTCCGCGTCAGAAAACGCCGCTTATCGAGAATCTAAGGCACGCGTTCGACGCGTCGGTCGATGGGACCGATGTGCGCCAAATTTCATCCGGCTGAACGGACCGAGGCGTCATGAATCGTCCCAGGCTGGTGATCGTAGCGATGCAACGGACTGCGAAACCTCTGGCACGGATGAACGAGAAGTCGGCGTTCATCAACGGCTTAATCGTGAGATCGTGTCTGACTTCTGCCTTACCGGTTTCCGAAGGATGTCTCCCGACGCATGGGATACCCTTTCGAGTGGTTGACATTGCGTCTCATGCCGAGAGAAGCTTGTTTTCCTGAATAGACAGAATTCCAATTCGTAACAGGCAGCTTTTAGATTCTGCCTATCCATAAAACATGGCTAATAAACCTGAATAAAAGGAGTCCACTCCACATGAATCGCACGATGAATCGAAAGGAGTTCCTCAAGCTTTACACGGGCATCATCGGTGGACTGAGTATTCCCGGTGTGTTTGGGGACTTCGCCTGCGCTGCGGAACCTGAATCAGGCCAAGGCATCGCCCTGGATGAGGCCTATCTCCTGAAGGGCCTCAATGCACTGGCCAGGGCTCACCGGATGAGCGCGATGGCCGGGCATCTCGGGGCGTCCCTGGTGGCCGGTTCCTTTATCAGGCAGCAGCGCCCGGATCTCGATCCCGAAGTTTACAAGGGAATCGAAGGCGATCTCGATCGGGTCATGGGCGGCGAGTCGGTGTTCGGATCGAAGATGACGAAGAAATCGAAGATGACCGATTCGGAGCTGTTTGAAGCGTTTCCGAAGGAGAAGCCGGACGAAAGCCTGATTGACGGCATCGCCGAGGCGCTTGAGAAGAACATCAAGACGCCGCGCGAGTCCGGGCACAACGTGATCTTCGCCTCCATCGCCATTCACGCGCTCAAAGAACGCCCGGAGTTCGCGACCCCATCGATCGTTGACGGCATTTGCAAGCTGATCGGTCTTTTCGACAACTCCCACCCCGGAAGCGGTTACTACGGAAAGACAAAGGGGCGAATCAGGGGCAACACGATCACCCTGCCCGATGGGGATGATGGGACGCCGCCATACGAGGATGTGAAGGGGATGGTCGAGGCCGTACTCGATGAGATCATCAACCAGGATCCGAAAGTCCACGTCCAGGGTTACGGAGGTCTCGTGCATGTCAACAACCACGCCGCCGCCATCACCGACCTCGCGCAGTACGGCTATTCTGAACTCGTGCCAGCGGCGATCGCGTCGCACCGCCAGCACCTGCGGCTGTGGCGAAACCTGCCAGATGTGGCCGATGAATTTGGCCCGGCACCCTATGCGGAATTCAATCCATACACTTCCGCCTACTGGACTTCCGGCAAAGTCTCCTACGACCATGCGCTGCTCACGCACCGCGTGAAAACCATGTTCGGTTTCGACGAATTGGCGGAAGCCATCGACGACGAGCGGAAGGAAAAACGGGCTTACGACAAGCTGCGCTACATGATGTAGTTCGAAACCTCTGCAAAGCACGAGCACCTGACAGGATGTCGATCCTCACGTCCGACCCGCGGCGATTCGAAAATCCTATGGCCATTCAACCATCAACCCAGAAGTCGGCGCGAGTCCTTGATCAGACGCCTGTTGCGGGGTGTCAGACGCACAACACACCATTCAGATTCGCCTCAGCCAGAAGCCCTGCTTCCTGAGAGAAAATATCCGAAAAGATTTCGTCGGAGGTCTGGAGCTCGGA
>JABMPE010000598.1 GCA_013203845.1 Rhodopirellula sp.
AGTCGATATCGTCCACCTGCATGACTGGCACGCGGGCTTCTATCTGATGCTGCGGGAGTTTGATCCGGAACTCAGCGAACTTCGCAGCAAACGCACGGTGTTTACGATTCACAACCTGGCTCTGCAGGGGATCCGCCCGCTGGATGGTTACGCGTCGTCCCTGGCAGCATGGTTTCCCCGGCTGAAGTATGACCTGTCAACAGTACAGGATCCGGAATACCTCGACTGTGTGAATCCGATGGCAGTGGGAGTCCGGCTGGCCGACAAAGTTCATGTTGTCTCGCCGGGATATGTTCCCGAAGTCTGTCAGCCGAGCAGGCCTCAGCGAAACGATCCTCATTGCGTTTTCTTTGGCGGCGAGGGCCTGGAAGGTGATCTGCAGCATGCCAGAGAACAGGGGCGTCTGGTCGGAATTCTCAACGGCTGCGAATACAAGGCTGCGCCGACTTCATTACCACTTCATGACGAGGCCTCGTGGAAGCATCTGCTGAGCGGCCTGATCGATGAAGTCGCCGTCTGGTATCAGCGCTCGCAGACGTTTTCCAACTGGCTCACTCATCAGCGACTGCTTGGCTGGCGACAGAGTGATCGCCCGCGTCCGAAAGTTGTCATGACGAGTGTGACTCGGGTCGTCGACCAGAAGGTTCGCCTGATGCGGACGCCGAAAAACGCTCCGCCGCTGGATCGAATCCTCACCGAAGCCGGTGACGACGTCGTTTACCTGCTGGCGGGAAATGGCGACCGCGGCTACGAAAAGTTTCTGCACAAAATGGCACGTCGGCATTCGAATTTCGTCTTCCTCAACGGGTACAGTCATCGCGGTGCGGAACTGCTCTATGCCGCGGGCGATCTGTTTCTCATGCCGAGCGCCTTCGAACCGTGTGGCATCTCGCAGATGCTCGCGATGCGTGACGGGCAGCCGTGCGTCGTACATTCCATCGGCGGGCTCAAGGACACTGTCCATGATGGTGAAACAGGATTTGCATTTTCTGGAACCACGCCGGAAGAGCTGGGCAATGGGTTTGTCGATGCAACGCGGCGGGCGATCGAACTGAAGACAAACGCTGAAGCTGCTTTTGCGGAAATCAGACAGAAAGCTTACAGCTGCCGTTTTTTATGGTCCGATTCAGTGCGTCGATATCTGACGGAACTCTACGCCGGATAACACTCCGCCAGGCGGACCGCTGGCTGAGTACGCATCCCACGAAATGAGGGTTGTTCTTCGCCCTGAACGCCAGGTAGCCGCCGGCCTTCATGGTTCACACGCCTGACGAGCGTTCGTCGTCCATGGGCCGCGTGCTGATTGAAGTCGGGCTGAAACAGCACAACGTGCAGGCCGAACTGCACATCTTCGGCCACGGCATGCGTCCCGTTGCTGGCTCCCGTCATTCCCACGCTTGCTTCCGTCGTACCCGCGCAGGCGGGTATCCAGCTAATCTGGTTTCCCGCCTCCGCGTGAATGACGAAGTTGGCGATTGAAATCTCGAATCTGTTTCAGCTTTTTGAACTCCTCGACTGCCGGAACATGTTCACCGAGTGTGTTTGCACGTCGCAAATCTGACAGCGGCATCTTCGGCATGATCGCCTTCAGCCGCGCCAGCTCCCGGTCATCAAGGACAGGCATCGGATCGGCATTTAACAGGCGGTATTTGAACTCCGCCGTCGTTTCAACTGGCTGCGCCACCGAACTTTGACCCGCCGCGGTTGACGCGGCCTGCTGCGACGGGCCGATCAGGGGTTTGCGTTCTGGACGATTTTTAGCCGGTCCCGGATGACGCCGGCAATTTCGGAAGCGGGCCTGTTCTGTGCATCGACGTATCCGTCGATGCCGAAGACCCCCTTCACATCACCTTGTGCCACGCGCACAAACATGATTTCGTCATCACGACGTTTCTTGATGAGGTCTCTAATCGCGCGAAACTCTAATCCGCACCACTCTTTCTCGTCGTACTCCTTGCAAAGTACGACAACGACCAAATTGACGTCGTTGTGGTAAATGTGTTGCAAGTAGGTATCAAGGTTTGGACGAGCAAGTTCTGCTTCGTAGAACCGGTCATAGAAAACTTTTTCACGCGTCAGGCTGCGGGACAACGATTTCGCGACTTCCTCAACGAACGTTCGATGTTCACCGGGAAATGAGAGTGCAACGTCGAATCTCTTTGGCATGTGGTCTTCCGTCGTGGAAATTGCGTTGTTGGTCTTGTCTGGGGAATGGTGACTTGAGTCCTCGACTTCGTCAGGCTGAGCCTGAGTTAAGGTGTAGCGGGTTAGGATTCCGGATTTGAGGTCCGTCATGATCTGGTGAGTTTTGGCGGCGCGGTAGTTGTATTCTTTGCCGTTGAGTTTGAAGTTCTGGTCGTCGCGTTCCGGCTCGGGGTCGTAGAGCGGTTGCCAGAGTTCGAGCGCTTCGTTGAGGATGACCACTGCTTGCATCCGCAATTTCACAGCCGTGGCAAACCCGTCACTCTCGCGAAATGTTGCAAGGTTTGTTCTCAAGCAGTCAATTAACTCGATGCAGCGCGGCGACTCTTTGTCGATATTGGTTCGGTCAATTCGCTGTTCGAAGAAGTTTCGTAACGCAGTGACTGTTCTTCCGATGTCCTCTGGTAGTCGTGATTCCAGTTGCTGGATGAGATGTTGAATCGCTGTCCTCGCTTTTTCTGGCCGTTTATCCACCATTTTCTGGAGCGTGGCATTTGGGTATTTGCGAGCAAGTTTTGCTTCCGCTGCCTCGCGAAGCTCATCACCGACAACATCAAGTTCACGCAGACAACAATCGACTTTCTCGATGACAAATCCTGGATCGGCGACCGATCCACATGCTTGCGCAGCCTGGAGCAGCAGGGCTTCGGCTCGCAGCTGGAGGCTGGCAGGAATCGCCCAGGCGTAGCCGCACTGTTCGTGGTTGGCGGCGAGCAGTTCCACCTGGCCAGTTTCCTCGTTGGCGGGGATGCCGGTGTCGAGAGCCACTTCGATATCATCCAGTGCCGCTCCGGCATCGCCTCGCAGCAGATGCAGCCGAGCCCGTTCCAGCAGCAGGTCGATGTGGTAAAGGCCATACCCGCAGTCGCGGGCGATCTTCAGGCCGTTGATGATCATACCCTCGGCGATGGCGAGTTGCTTGGCAAATCCACTTCTCTCAATTGGGCGTTGAAGATTCGACTCTGACAGCTCAATTCTCGCTTGGACGACGGATGACCAGCATGAGACTTCCTGTGCATTTCGCTCGGACGCCCAGACGTTTCCCCAGTCAAGTGCGTCGCGAGCGGATGTAAACCGATGACGCTGGCATTCGATCCATGCCAAAACCAATTTGCAGCGTGGAAGATCGGGGCAGGCGTCGCCGTGACTTGTTTGTTGAGTGTCGAAGTTTCTCTCATTCCAGCCCTTTGCCTGTTTTAGTCTGCCAAGAAGTACTAGGTGGATCGCAAACCAGATCCCACGCTTTCCCGATGCCGAGCCTGCCAATGGCATCCCGAGTGATTGTGCAAGTTCATCGGAATGCACGAACTGTTGATGCGACTCGCGAGTTTTGCCCTTGAGTCCAAGTGCGTACGCTTGGAATGACCAAAGATTGCACTGTGCTTGACTGTTGTCTGTCTCTTCGGCAGTTCGAAGCCCGCGAGTTGCACACTGCGAAGATTCTGACAGTTCTCCGCGGAGGACAAGCACTTCGGAGAGATACATAGTGTCGATGATGCTGGACCGCTTTCTCCCGTGTCTGTTGTTCAAGGCAAACGATTGACGCAAACAAGACTCTGACTCGCGTAGTTGACCATGGTCCTTGAGAAAGTAGTGCCACTGATGTAGGAGAATTGCAAGTTCTTCTTCGACGAGATTCTCACGGTAAGAGTAGATTGTGCGACAGACCCGGTCGCCGCGTTCGTACGCTCCCAGGTACCACACCAAATGCTCGTACCCACCGAGGCGTTGCCAGTAGATTTGCACTGCCTCGCTAACCAAGCCCACGCGGAGTGTGTGGTAAATGATCTCCTCAAGTAGATCGAGTGTAGCGTGATCAGATGGCCGAAACTGACCGGGGCTCTGTTGAAGAATCGTAGCGAGCTGTCGGAGTACTGCACCATGACCAGTTCGCTCGGTCTCTGCATTTACTCCTCTCATGAAGCCATCGCGCACTGCTGGATGCAACGAGTACCGAGCCACGGTTGTCTGGGTTGATTCTGAGGACGAAGTATCGGCTCGCTCCACGATGCGGGTGCTGACCAGCCAGTCGAGCTTCTTCTGCAACTGATAAGCGTCCAAGCTGGCGAGCGCTTTGCCGGAGACTTTTTCAGCATCGGGGCCGGTGAAGATGGCGGCGAGGGTTTGGCAATCTACGGCCAAGCGGAACAGGCAGATTCGCTCCAGTAGCGCAAGGGCGGCTTCGTCGCTGTTGAGCATTGCTTCGCGATAACGATGGGCGATGCGGGCGAAACGGATGCCTTGTTTCAGCACGGCTCGCTTGTCGTCGTCCGGTTCCTGGTCGGCTTCGGTTTTAAGCTCTTCGGCCGTGCCCAGGTTCAGCGGTGTGGTCGGGTCGCCGTGGCCATACTCTTTGATGTAGCCACCAGCCAGGTCGATGGTCAGTGCGTGTTGGCCGCAGTGTTCGACGATCGGGGCGAGTTGCACGTCGGTGCCGCGTACGCCGCGCTCGCGTAATAGAGTGACGCCGGCCACTACGTCGATCTGGTCGACGGCGATCGTGTGGAAGAAGCGAGGTTGGCTGTCGCGGAGGTCGTTCAGGGGAAAGCGGCTGGTTACCAGGACGCTCAGCTCGCGGGCCGATCCGCAGGCGATGTGGTTTAGGAGCTCGCGGAGGCTGGGACTGGTCAACCGGCCAAAGCCGCCCCGCGCGCCGCTCTCCTGCACTTTTTCCAGCCCGTCCAGGATGATCAAGCCTTGATGCTGCTGGATATCGTACATCAGTTGCGTAGGCGACTTTTGCTTGTCGGGTGCGGAGGTGCTTTCTAACCAGATTTGCAGGTGGCGGAAAAAGTTTTCCGGTTTGTCGTCGTCGTAAAAGGAGTAGACGAAGACGGATTCAGGCGGATTTCCGCGTTGGTGCGACGGGTTGGTGCCATCGAGCAGATCGTTGAGGAACCGATCGGCGATGGCTGTTTTGCCCGCTCCGCCCATGCCGACCAGCGCGCACACGCCTCGACCGCCATCAGCCCACCACTCGATCACTGCATCGAGTTGCGGTCGATGCTGCCAGTCTCGAGCCCGGAGCAGAGTGTGGACGAAGTAGTTTGAGGTGCCGGTGTTGGACATGAGGTATCACGTGGTCACTGTGGTAAGTCTGGAATACGGCACATGATTTCAGTGAAGAGTGACGATGGCAAGGTAAAGACAGTCTTATTTACTGGCCGCAGATGGACGCGGATCAACGCAGATACTTTGAGCGATCTGTGTTGGTCCGTGCGCATCTGCGGCTCAACTGATTTTCCTTGTTTGCCGCAAGACGCGTTGTCTGTCTTCAAGCGAGGAGTGCTGTCTTCAAGCGGGGAATGACGACGAGATTCTGAACGGCTAGATTACGGGCCTCTGGCGTTATGAATGAGTGACGATCGTGGTTGTTGTCTCAGGTTTTGGTTTTCTGGTTCGCTGGTAATTGAGGCGGGATTCTTTGTCTGATCGTGAATCATCAAGTCGGCGGGAGTTTCTGGCGGGGAAGAGTCTGCGCTCGGAAGTGGAGGACGCTTCGCGGGCGGCGGGGGATGCGTTACTGGGGGCGTTGAACGATCGAGCGGATGCTGGTCGGAACGCGGGCGAGCGGGCAGGGCAGGGGACTCAGCCGGAAGGTGGCGAGACGTTGCGGCTGGAAACTCGCGCGATGGCGTGCGAGTTTTCGGTCATCATGAATCCGGGCGAGCATCAGCGAATGTGGGTGGCATCGGATGCTCTGGAGCTGGTGCATCGGCTTGAGCAGCAGATGACCGTCTACCGTGACGACAGCGAACTTTCGCAGATCAATCGCCAGGCACCTGCTGGACCGGTGAGTGTTGAGCCGGGGTTGTTTGCCTTATTGCTGGCGTGTCGCGAGCTGGTTGCTTCAACGGATGGAACGTTCGATCCGACGTCGGGGCCGTTGATCGCGCTGTGGCGACGGTGTCGTGATGCCGGGCGAATTCCGACCCAGGAGGAAATCGATGAGTGCCGGCTCGTGACGGGGATCGAGCATGTTTCGCTGGATGACGAAGTGCTGACTGTTTCTTACGACCGGGCGGGTGTCGAGCTGAACCTTGGTGGGATCGGGAAGGGCTACGCGCTGGATTGCTGTGCCAGGCAACTGGTGAAGCAACGGTTCGACGGGTTTGTCATGCATGGCGGGCGGAGCAGCCTGCTGGCGCGGGGAGATCACAACGGGCAGGGCGGCTGGCCGGTCGGGATCGGGAACCCTCTGTTTACGGACAAGCGATTGGGGACAATTCTGCTGCGTGACCAGGCGATGTCGACTAGTGGCTCGAATATCCAGTATTTCCGGCATGAAGGACGGCGTTACGGGCACATTCTTGATCCTCGCACCGGCTGGCCGGTTGATGGAACTCTGTCGGTGACGGTTGTGGCTCCGTCGGCGGCGGTGGCAGATGCACTTTCGACGGCGTTTTTTGTCGGCGGGGTCGAAATTGCTCGACGGTGTTGTGATAATCTCGCCCACGTCGGCGCCGTCCTGATCCCGAGACCAGAGCGTGGTCGACGTGTTCGCCCGGTGGTGATGGGCATCCCTGATGACCAGATCTTCTGGGATTCCGAACAGGTCGAGCTGTCTTCAGCGCAGTAAGGAATTGCCTGAGCGGCTTGCAGAATTGGGGGCGTCCTGCCAGATTTGCTGTAAGCACGATGCCTTCAGCGTTGCGGTTCGTTCCTGCCTTTCGCCACTTATGCAGACGCTGACGCGTCGGCCCTTCCCGGCGAGCATGAAACTCATCCAGTTCATACCGATATTTGCCGAGTTAATTTCGTGAAAGATCCGTATCGCCTCGCTCTTCCCGCTTTGATTCTTGTCGTTGTGCTCCGCATGGCGATTGGCTGGCAGCTGCTCTACGAAGGCCTGTGGAAGATTGACACGCTCAACAGTCCGAAGCCGTGGTCGGCTGTCGGGTATCTCAAGAATGCCGAAGGACCGTTGCGAGGCGTGTACCGTGACATGGCGGGTGACCCCGACGATCTGGGCTGGCTCGATTATGACACGACTGCTGCGAACTGGGACGACTGGCTGCAGCGATTCCGTTCGCACTACCAGCTGGATGACAAACAGGCCGGCTCGCTGCATCGTCTTGTTGAGGGAGCGTACTCGGTTGTCAAAGACGGAAAGAAAGACCGCAAGGTTTACGCGGAGCCGCTGGACAAACTGCCGGAAGGGGTCAAAAGCCTGAAAGAAACGGCCAGGGTTTCGGACAAAGTCGCCTGGTTCGATGCAAAGGCCAAACGAATTTATGTGGATGCCACCGAGCATCTGAAACCGGACGAACTCGAAAAACTGAAGTCCGTCGTTAAGGGACGCACTGACGCTGATTCAAAAACTTATTTGTCCGCCGTTCAGAAAGTGTTCGATCGCCAGAAGAAAGGCCTGGGGTTCAAAGAGAAACTTCTGGGTGCGTTGAAGGGCGATCCTGAACTCGTTGGAAACGAAGACTGGCAACGCGTTGGCAAACTGCAGGAATACAAGGAGCGACTGATTCGGTACGAGAATGCTCGCGCGAAGGCGGATCTGGCGTTCGAGTGGGATCACCTCAACCATGACTGGGCAGAACTGCAGACGCTTCGCGCTGAACTTTCCGGCCCGGTCAAGGCCCTGGATACCGAGCTGAAAGAAAAGGCTCATGCATTGCTGACGCTCAATCAGTTGGCAATGGGACCGGTACCCGGTCACTGGAGCAAGCTGGCGTTCGCGGATCAGTCCACGATTGTGGGTTTGACGCTGTTCGGCGCGATGTTGCTGCTTGGTTTGGGAACTCGAATTGCCGCGTTCGGCGGAGCGGTGATGTTGTTCAACTTTTACATGGCCATGCCGCCGTGGCCGGGAGTTCCCGCCGCTCCGGGACCTGAACACAGCTACGTGATCAATAAGAATCTGATCGAAGTCTTTGCGTTGCTGGGAATCGCGGCGATGCCGACGGGATCATGGTTCGGAGTCGACGCAATTCTGGCTCGCTGCTGTCGCGGTTGCTGCAAACGTAAATCGGAGACGGTCGAGCCGACCGAGACCGTGGCAACTCCAGAAGCCGCTGCGCCGAATACAGAAGCGTCATCGGAAGTTGAGAGTTAATCCGATACCCATGTAGGGTGCGTCTCGACGCACCACCGCCTGATGCGAAACGATCGTGCGTCGGACGCACCCTACGGAAAATTCAATCCCGGCACGCTGGGGCGTGTAACAAGACTTAGTTTTCTAAAATCACAAATCTCTGCAAAACTAAAACTGAACGCGGCGAATTCTGTCCGCAAGCTTCAGTTCAAGGAACGCAAAAATGCTGCTGACACCCGAACAGGAAAAGATCGGACGAGACAACTTCCATGAGGTCACCGGTATTTCCCGGCGAGACTTCATGAAGGGTGCCGCTGCCGCCGGCACTGGTCTGGGCGCCTTCTACTTTGGATATGAAAAGCTGAAGGGCGATCCCGTTCGAGTTGCTTTTATCGGAACCGGCGACGAAGGCAACGTTCTGATCAATGAGCACCCCACCGACTACATGAAGATCGTCGCGATTGCCGATTTGCGACCGGCAAACCGCGAGCGAACCTTCACCGGCAGTCATCCGGTCGCTCGTCGTGGCTTGAATGCGGTGCTGGGGCAGGC
>JABMPE010000599.1 GCA_013203845.1 Rhodopirellula sp.
GATCGCTTTCGTGCAGATCGACACGGGACGCATTGGAGGCATCGGTCCATCAAAAGCAGTCGCCGATTACGCCGCGGAGACGGGAGTCACCTTCGTCAACCACACGTTCACCACGCATCTGGCACTGAGTGCGTCGCTTTCCGCTTTTGCTGGCATGCCGCAGTGGCCCGTCTGTGAGTACCCCGTCGAAGCGACTCCACTGGCCGTGAACCTCTACCACAACGAACTGGCTCGCGGAGCCGACGGACTGGTCCGACTGCCGGAGTCGCCTGGCCTGGGCGTTGAACCCAACCTCGACACGATTCGGCAGTACCTGGTGGATGTGGAAATCAAAGTTGCCGGGCGAGTCATCTACTCAACGCCGGAACTGTGATGGCGGGACGGTTCGGTCACGCGAGCAGTTCGGGGACGACCTGACGCTAAAAAGACGGACTCGTTTGTCATCAGCATGAACTTCATAGCGATCCCGTTCTCTGATGTAAGTTCTATCGTTAGTTGACCGTAACCCTGCCTGCCTGCCTGGCAGGCGTCGACGAAAAAGTAACACGTACGCATCCATCGAAGTGGGTACATCAACACCGACTCATGATTCAGCAACTGCGTCAGCTGATCAATCAATGCAAAGCGGATAGATCTGGCTCGTCAGTAACCGCCTGAATGATGGTCGGTTCCGCACGGGTCCCACTCATCAGGCCTGTTTTGCGCCGGGGTGGCCTTCCTTAATAACAAATGATGCCGGTGTCGTGACCGGTGAGCCTGGTTTGTCGACGAATGGAGTCACTCGGAAGTGTGTCGTCCAGGCCGTTGGAGTCAGCTCGCACGACACATAGCCTCGGTTGGAATTGTACCAGCGAACGAAATCGTTCTGTGCGGCGGCGCGTTCATATTCAGGAATAACGTTGCCGCCATTTCCGCCGGATGTCATTGCTGTGCCGACCAGTTCGGTGCCCACGAGCGGTGACCTGGGATTCTGAAAATCGAGTTGCAGATCGTTGACCCAGTTGACGTGGATGTCGCCCGTCAGCACGACCGGGTTCGGTATCTTCCGCTCGTGGAAGAAACGCAGCAGACGGCGACGGCTGACCTCGTAACCAGGCCACTGGTCCATGCTGTAGCGATGATCGTCTCCTTCACCCCGATTCAGCGGAGCCATCATCACCTGTTGCGCGAGTACGTTCCAGGTGGATGGCGATTGCAGCAGACTCGACATCAGCCAGTGTTCCTGTTTGCTTCCCAGCATGGTGCCCTGTGGATCTAGAGCTTTGCCGATCATCGGTTTCTGATTGTCGCCGTTCGGCTGATCGGTCCGGTATTGCCGTGTGTCGAGAATGTGAAAATTCGCCAGCCGCCCATACTGGCAACCTCGATAGAGCTTCATGTGCGGCCCGTGAGGAAACGACCGACGACGCAGAGGCATGAATTCGTAGTACGCCTGATACGCGTTCATCCGGCGGGCGAGGAATTCTTCAGGAGAGATGCCGTCCTGCTCAGAGACCAGATTCGCATAGTTGTTATCAAATTCGTGGTCGTCCCACGTGACCAGCCAGGGAAACAGTCGGTGAGTTTCCTGCAGCGTTTCATCAAGCCGGTACTGAGCATAACGCGTGCGGTAGTCATCGAGACTTTCAATCTCATTCCCGATGTGTTTGCGAGGTCGCTTGTCCTGACCGGCATACTCATAGATGTAATCGCCCAGATGCACGACCAGATCGAGGTCTTCCTGCTGCATGTGGGGATAGCCGTTGAAGTAGCCGCTTTCGTAGTGCTGGCAGGACGTGAACGCGAACCGCAGTCGATCAGGCATCACATCGACTGCAGGTGCGGTGCGAGTGCGTCCGATCGGACTGGTCTCGCTCCCGGCATGAAACCGAAAGAAGTACCAGCGGTCCGGTTTCAGACCATCAACTTCGACGTGGACCGAATGCCCCAACTGAGGCATGGCCAGAGCAGTACCACTGCGAACCACATTGGCGAAAGCTTCGTCGCTGGAGACTTCCCACCGTGTCTGGACGGCCTCATTGGGCATTCCACCACCATGGAGTGGTTGTGGTGCCAGTCGCGTCCAGAGAACCACACCATCCGGTTCCGGATCGCCCGACGCGACGCCCAATGTAAACGGGTTGCTGTTGAACTGAGGTGGCTCCGTCACCTGCCCGTCAGCTCGCAGAGCAATCGCTGGAATTGCTGACACGCTGGCAAGATAACGTAGAAACTCGCGGCGTTCGATTCCGTATCGGCGGTCCTGTGATCTTTGGCGATTGAGCATTACAGATATCCTTTGAAAAACGTCTGTGAGTTTCGTCGTTATGATACGCCGCCACTGTCAGCAATAAATCGAACGAATTCGCTGGAGAAACTGATACTCGACACGGAGAGCCAGCGAGTGATCTGAAATCGTAACCGACCGGTCTGAGCGTTTCCCGCTTGCAGACAGCGGCAATAAAGAAAACAGTCCGTTACGATTCGAAGGAAAGTTTCCGAAAGATTTCCATCAGCAGCGATGCACTGGAGCCGCTTCCCATGAAATGCACTGCCAGAAACATTCTCTTCGTCCTGTCTGTCTCCACCATCCTTGTTCCCGGGCGTGATTCCCTGGCGACGGAGCCCATGCCGCCGCAAGGCTTTCACGCCATCTTCAATGGAAAAGATCTCACAGGCTGGCACGGTTTAAATCCTCATTTGTCAGCCAGACTGACCGGCGAGAAGAAAGCAGCAAACCTTGCAGCCCAGCGAGCGGACTTTCCAAAGAACTGGACGGTCGAAAACGGCGAACTCGTCAACGATGGGCACGGCCCGTACGCCACGACAGATGAGGAATACGGAGATATCGACCTGCTGCTCGAATACAAAACGGTAGCCGGAGCCGACAGTGGTATCTATCTGCGCGGAACACCTCAGGTACAAATCTGGGACTGGAACCAGGTCTTCGATCCGAAGCGACCAACGCGGCGACCACATCTTGGATCGGGCGGCCTGTTCAACAACACGCCGGGAACACTGGGACGCGATCCGATCGCTCGTGTCGACAAGCCGTTTGGTCAGTGGAACCAGTTCCGCATCCGCCAGATCGGAGCCCGCACCTGGGTGTGGCTGAATAATCGTGCCGTCGTCGAAGGCGCGGTCATGGAAAACTACTGGGACCGCGAGCAGCCACTTCCTGCGACTGGCCCGATCATGCTGCAGACGCACGGGGGCGAGATTCGCTGGCGAAACATTTTCGTTCGCGAGATTCAGAAAAAAGAAGCCGAGCAGTTCCTCGCCGCCAATCCGCTGTTGCCAACTCCGACCGAATACGACGTTGCTTACGGACCGCACCCCAAACAACTGCTGCACTTCTGGAAGGCCGAATCGGATCAGCCAACACCGGTGCTCTTCTTCATTCACGGCGGTGGATGGATGGCCGGCGGACGGTTGAGCGGCCTCACAACCATGCTGCAGGAAATGCTGGATGCCGGAATCTCGGTTGTATCGGTCGAGTATCGCTTCATCCCCGAAGCAACTGCCGACGGAGTGATTCCGCCGGTTCAGGGTCCGCTGCATGATGCCGCTCGCGCATTGCAGTTTATCCGCAGTAAGGCCGCAGCGTGGAACATCGACAGGCAGCGTATCGGCGCCTCGGGCGGTTCAGCCGGCGCGTGTTCGAGTCTCTGGCTGGCGTTTCATCCGGACATGGCTGACCCGAACAGCGACGACCCGGTCGCTCGCGAATCAACACGACTCTGGTGTGCCGCGGTTCGCGGAGCGCAGACGACACTCGACCCGCAGCAAATGAAAGACTGGACGCCCAACAGCCGTTACGGCGGTCACGCTTTCGGTTTCACTGGCAACGTCGAAAAGAAACTTTCGCAGTTCGACGAGTTCCTCGCGAAGCGTGACACCATTCTGCCGTGGATCGCCGAGTACTCGCCGTACGCGCTGGTCACGTCTGACGACCCGCCGGTTCATCTGCTTTATTCCGCTCCGCCGAATCTCGGCCAGCCGGAAAAAGATCCAACGCACACCGCAAACTTCGGCGTCAAGCTTCAGGAACATTGCGGTGAAGCCGGAGTTGACTGCGAGCTGGTGTATCCCGGTGCTTCTGACGTGAAACACGAAACAACAGCCGAGTATCTGATCTGGAAACTCAAGTCCAATTGATCGACGCAGCGATTCGCTCGCTGCAATTTCCCATTGAATACGAAGCGGCGGAATCCTGATCACTGCGCCGGCACTTTCAGGAATGACTCCCATGAAATTGATCTGCACGCTGATTTCGCTGGTTCCGTTTTTTTTCCAATCTCATCAGTTGCCGCCGATAATTCAGTCGGCACCGTGATTCTTCCGGATGACTTTGGCCGGAAGGAACAGGACCCGCCGAAAGAACAGGTTGGAAACGGCTGGGACACCAATAGTCAAAGTTGAGCGAAGGGTACCAAACAGGTGACTCTGATCGATGGTGCGATGCACATTACGCGGGCGGAAGTTGCTGATCATGGCGTCTCAGTGACGCATGAAGTCGCCGATGATGGGGAGAACGTTGCGATCCTGCCGGCCTTCGTCGTCGACCACATAGATCATGAATAAGCGCGGCTCGCGCCATTTGGGTTGAAATCGCTGGCGGCCCTTCTTCGTCTTCCCGCGTTTCTTTTCTCGAAGCCGCACTCGACCGCCGTCAGCGGTCACCACGACACGTTTACCGGTCACGTTTCCCCGGTCACGTTTCCCCGGGCACTGAGCAATCCGGACTCGCTGAGTTGACGCAGCATTTTCCCGGTTCCGGCGACGAGCTTGCGCAGTCGATTCACCGAGACCTCGATCCCTTCGGCCCGCTGCATCCCCACCGCCTCTTCGAACGAGCCGTGCAACGCCACCGCTCGCGCCATGCGAGCCACCGCCGCCGGAGTCTCCCGCTGATGCAGCCCGAGCCGCAGCAGTGTGGGATAAAGTCC
>JABMPE010000600.1 GCA_013203845.1 Rhodopirellula sp.
GCCACATCATGCTCCGCCGTTTGACCCGACCACCAAAACCCCAGCATCAGAACGAAAATCTCCTCGCCCACATCGCCTGACTTACCAGATGCCCTCTAAGTAAATCAGATCAAACGGCAGTTCTGATCGACCGGAAGCTGGACACCGGCCGGACCGGATGCCCCATCACAAACGAGCCTGGCCCCGCAACGTCACGATTATTCCTGCAACCGATACAACGCGCAAAGTTCAACATCCATTGACGGACGGAATCGCGGCAACTGCTTCTTCAGGCGAAGGTGATTACCAGGCAGGCGACGTGTTGTTCAGAAGCTGACTGACCGCGAAGTTGCTGTCGGGATAAATGAATCGGAATTTCACAACGCTCAAATATTGACATCTAGCCTCGGACAACTCGGAATCGTTCGAGCCAGGCCAGGACCTCCGAGCGAACATACCGATAGTCACCACCGATCTTAGTTGCCGGCAGTCCTTCCTTCTTGGTCAGTTCCCAAATCTTCGTGCGGGACAGACTGAGAAATTCCATCAGTTCGCGGGTCGTCATCACAACGTCCTCTTCTGAATTCTCGCTCAGGTTCATAGAGATCTCATCAGACATTGCGGGCCCTTTCTGGTCGGCGTGATATCAGTCACGAACGCTTTCGATCGAAGCCGAGAGCCGGGTCACGAGATTGCGGGTCGATTGGTGTATCCAATCGTGGCGATGATCTAATGCCCATTTTCGATGACTGGAAATAGAGTATCTCAGTTTGCGGATTCCCACAAATTCATCGAGCAGTGATCAGGATTTGCGACTCGATATTCAGCGGCTGGTGAAGTGAACTTTGTCGGAAACCCCGCACCATGAAAACTCATCACCATCAGGCACCGGGACAACTCCCCTGGAGAGTCATCCGTCGAAATTCGTCTCGAATAAATCGTCGGCAAATGCCAACAGGTACCCGTGCGACAAACGTGAAGATGACGACGTTCACTGCGTGTGAAATCAACACAGACGATTGTCGTGACAGTAGCCTGAATTGATCACGTTCGCTGATGTCGGTTCTGCTGGGCACAGGCTAACGTAAAGCAGGGGGCTTATCCGTAACGAAAGTCTGCGGACTCCAGTCGATGTGGTCAGGTACAAACACAAAAAGTGGTAATATCAGGTGCAGCAGAGAACTCACGGATCGAAACAGGCTTGTTACGTTTCTGATGGATCGAAAGCGTTTTCAGCCGGCCACTTTGCGGCGAGGTGCCACTCGCAGGACTTTCCTGATTGCACAGGCACGGATGTCTGGACGGTCAAAGTTCGGGCATCGTTACTCGGGAGCGTGCGAATGCCAATTTCGGAATCAGAAAATGAACTAGCGCCAGTGTAGTGAGGGCACGAATACGGAGCCGTTGTCCTTACGGTTGTCCGGATTTTGCGGTCAATAATGTACGGAAATCAGGCGCTCCCGGGTGGGTTGAATTGATTCATTATTCATTCGGCGAAGCAGGAGTCGGCGAAGCAGTAGTCCGAATTGAGAGTCCCGCGAAAAACGCCGCTGCGGACCAGTCGCTCGACCTTCGCGGAAAGTGACGATCAGCAAATTGCTGCGGGAACTTTGTTTCGCTGAAGATCACGATGGCTTTGAGACTCGGCAGAGCATACTGTTGCTGGCCATCAATCGTGGGCGTGAAAAGAACAGAAGTTTTCCGGAGACGCCGTTCATGACGAGGCGATCAGACATACGGCAGCGATCGTCTGCAAGAGTTGCCTTCACGCTGATCGAGCTGCTGGTTTCCATTGCCATCATCGCCGCCCTGGCAGCACTTTTGCTTCCAGCGGTTCAGCAGGCTCGTGAAGCATCTCGGCGAACCACCTGCATCAATAATCTGAAGCAACTCTCTCTGGCCTGTCTGAATTACGAGGCCACTCACAGCACGCTGCCTTCGGGTTACGTGGTTGGAACCGGAGGCATCAGCACTCTGACGATCGCCGTTCCTCTGGCAGTTCCGACACAGGCAGCGCCGTCGGCGATCGTCTTCAGCGACTGGTACCTGTCTGACGACTGGAGCTGGCACGCACTGATTCTTTCGCAGATTGGTCAATCAAATCTGGGAGTCGATACTAAATCGTCAAAGGGGCAGCCGTGGAATCTGGCAGCCCTCGCGACTCCGGTGCCGACTTTCGTTTGCCCGTCAATGGCTGTTGCCGACACCCGCGTCTTTGCCACGCTGACTCCAACAACGCAACCGGAATTCGCGTTCAGCAACTATCGATGCGTTTCCGGTACCAATCTGGATGCTGGCACGCCATTTGGTGACCTGGCGACAAACGGCGTGATGTACCGGGACAGCGTGATCGCTTTGCGTGACATCCGGGATGGAAAAAGTGCAACGGCCATGTTGATCGAGTCAGTGTTTGGCCTGTGGGGTGATGCGAACAGCGCCGGCACACGGGCTGCAGACGACAACGGCGACGGAGTTGGCGATTGGGGTGCCGACGGAGTTTCGCCGAGCGCGTCCGCTTCGACATTCAACAGTTTCTTCGCGGTTCCTGGGCAGCAGTATCAAATGTCGGCGGGCAGCTGGCACTCCGATGCGGTGAATGTCGCTCTGGTCGATGGAAGCTGCCGAGCTCTTTCTCGCACGATTTCGTTTTCAGTGCTGCAGGGAATGTTCACTCGCAGCGGCGCCGAGCGAATCACGGTTCCCTGAACAGGCCTCGGCTTTCGATCTCGATTGCTCAAGATTGTCTTCAGAAACGAAAACAGGCCCGACTCGTCATGAGCCGGGCCTGTTTGATGATTTCCAGTTTGAACCGGCTTCCGGTTAGCTGCCTTCTGCACCGGTGCAGCGGATCAGATGGTCGTGGTCGATATAAATCACTTCTTCAGTCTGGTCGGTGAAGGTCATCGGGATTGGCCAGTCCGAGCGGATGGATTTATCGAAGTAGACCGTGCATTTGTAGTGGCAGTGATGAAGTCGAGCCGGGCCAACCAACGGATAGAAGCGACATTCGTCGACTCGATCAACGATCGGCTCAACCACGATGCGAACGTTGTTCATGTTGGTTTCGGCGATGAAAGCAAATCCGCCCGCTCCGCGAACACTGGGAGGCAAAGCTCGAATCACTTCATCCGGTGATGGCGGGTCCAGACAGAACAGTGGAGCGTTGTCGCCTTCCACCTGGTCCAGAATCGGAACTTTGCCGTAACGCTCCTCTTCGTGGTAGGTGTCTTCGATCAGCTGGCTGTAGTACGGGCTGACGGGAATCAGCGGCGTCGTGCCCCAGAACTTGGAAAAGTTAAGCGCTGTGACCAGGAAACCGCCGGTTAGTGTGCAACCGGTTGAAGTCAGAGCGACCAGGCACAAGACCGCATAAAGAGAAATCCGTTTCATCGGTTCCATCCTGGACTGAGTCCGGTGTCGTCTTCCTTGACGAGATTCATCAAAGCGGCAGATTAGATCCAAAAGACCGCCAGCTTTGACTCTTATCGAACATCGAGCCCCACCAACTTGTGAAAATATGCCGATTTTTTGGAATAGAGCGAATAGTGGGACGCTGCACTCCAATCACTGGTTCAGGCAGGCAGCTGACTGCGGCGTGGTAGTTCTCGGCGGTCGGAACCTTAAATACGAGAGATTTCCGAATGAGAATCAGCTGTCGACTGACGCAGTCAATTGAGGCGGCACAGACTTGAGCCTTTCCAGGATCTTTTCGAAATTCGTCCCGAAAACTCACCTCCACAGCACAGACCACGATGGCGTGACGAATCCCGTTCCTTAAGAATCCGGCGCGGTGACACAGCCATGCTGGCTGAGCCACCCGGTACCCAGGCTGTACGGCGGCGATTACCTGCCTTGTTTCGTGTGCCGATGCAGGAC
>JABMPE010000062.1 GCA_013203845.1 Rhodopirellula sp.
GCCAGCACCACCACCGAACTCGTCTTCCATCTCATTGATGACGTCTTCGATACTCTCTTCGGCGTCAGCGTAGTAGCGCTGAATTGCCTGTTCGACTTCATCCGGACTGGAAACCGCTCCGCGAACATCGTAACCCAGAAAGTTTCTCAGATCGTCGAGAGCCCCGACGTTCTGAGGATCGGCCATTGCCACCGTCAGGACGTCGTTCTTCAACGAGATCGGCATGATCTTGTAAAGCTCAGCCATCGTCTGCGGAACCAGTTCCAGCACTTTTGACGGAACATTAGTTTCCGACAGATTGATGACCGGCATGCCCCACTGCTCGGCAAGTGCTTCTGTAACCTGTGCGGGAGTAACCAGCTCCATTCGCACCGCGACCTGCCCGATGACTTCTCCAGGACTCTGCTTCTGGTTTTCCAGAACGTCCCAGAGTTGATCTTCGGTGAGGTAACCGAGGTCAACCAGAATCTGTCCAAGTTTACGTGCAGCCATAACCTGTAACCTGATGAAGCAAATCGAGTAGGCAAAGGTCCCGGCACTGAGAGACCGAGAAAACCTCAGGAATTCAGCAACGGATTTTTCGCTTTAAAAGCACACGCGACACCGAAAACAAAACGCCTTCCGCCGCTTATTCATATTCGTAGTCATCATCACCGTCGTCGTCGCCTTCGTCGTCAAGCACACCCTTCTTCGCTGCTTCAATTTTCGCCCGAAGTTCGCCAGGTGCATTTGACTTCTGAATCACATCTTTTTCCTCGCAGATGCCATTGTCCCAGAGGTTGAACAGTGCATCATCGAGCAACTGCATGCCGTACCGTTTCCCCGTCTGAATTGCGGAATTGATTCGGAAAGTCTTCCCTTCCCGGATCAGGTTGGCGATCGCCGGGGTCACCACGAGAAGTTCATAGGCAGCGACAATTCCCTTGGGCTTTCTGGGGACCAGTGCCTGGCTAAGCGTCCCGAGAATCCCCACCGAAAGCTGCGTTCGAATCTGAGCCTGCTGGTGCGTCGGAAAGACGTCGATAATTCGGTCGACGGTTCCCTGAGCGCCCGTCGTGTGCAAAGTTCCGAAAACGATATGGCCCGTTTCCGCAGCCGTGATGGCTGATTCGATAGTCTCCAGGTCTCGCATTTCACCGACGAGAATAACGTCCGGATCCTGTCGCAAGGCACGCCTCAGAGCCTCGGCAAACGACGGACAGTCCGTCCCGATCTCCCTCTGATTAATCGTGCATTTAATGTGGTTATGGTAGTACTCGATCGGATCTTCCAGCGTGATGATGTGATGATCCAGACGATGGTTCATCCAATTGATCATGCTCGCCAGACTGGTTGTTTTTCCGCTACCTGTTGGGCCGGTCACAAGAAACAAACCGCGAGGCCGCTGAATCAACTCCAGGCAGACTGGCGGCAGGCCAATCACTTCCGGCTCCAGAAATTCGTTCGGGATTCGACGACAGACGATCGAGATTTTCCCTTTCTGTTTGAAGGCCGAAACGCGAAACCTGGCCTTGTCGCCAAATGCGAATCCAAAGTCAGTTGAACCCGTCTCCTGCAGCTCCTGCTGATTGCGCTCCGGAGTAATACTTTTCATCAGCGAGACCGTGTCGTCGGGCTCCAGATCTTTGGTGTCAAGTCGAACCATATGACCGCCAACACGAACAACCGGCGGCTGCCCGACCACAATGTGCAGGTCGCTGACTTTTTCCTTGACGACAGTTTCAAGCAGTTTATCAATCTGTACGGTTGCCATCCGTTGTCCTTTTGCTGTTCTTTGTCAACAAGCCCCGTCTGGCCCGGCCTGCTGACTCGTCTCATAAGGTGAAGGAAGGCAATCGTGGAAAGGTCCGCTTTTTCGAAAAAACGAAATCACGACACAAACTTCGCCTGTGTCGCTGAATTATTTCCCGAAGCCGCTTTGCCGTCCAGGTTTGACGTCATTTCACACAACCATCTGCTTACACCGACAATCGCTGGATGGACCAGCCGTCGCTTCAGGATCTCACGAAGACTGTTTTGTCTTTCAGCTGCAGAACCATTGACGATCGCGATTCTCAAGTGTTGCTTTTTAATACAGATCAAGATCGATTCGCATAAAGCTATCGGATCACCAAAGTCAGCAGCCGCCTTCATTGCCTGCAGTAGCAATGAACGACTCCTGCAGTTTCTGCCGCCGCTTTGCACGGTCGCTTCGAAGGTCGACGAGAAACGAACCGCCTAGTGCCCGCCCTTTTGAAGACGGTAGACCTCACTCAGGTGCGTCTGCCCCTTAAGTGCTTTATCCAAACAGTCTTCGTCCAATGTTTTCATTCCGAACAGCCGGGCCTGTCGGCGAATATTCTGAGTCGGCTCTCGATTAAAAGTCATCTCGCGGATCCCCGCGTTCATCGTCATCAGTTCATGAACAGCAACTCGGCCTCGAAAACCTGTGTGGTGACAGGTATTGCACCCCTTGCCTCGCATAAAGGTCGCTGTTGCCAGCATCTCTGGAGTGATATCGAAGTGTTCGATTTCGCTCTGTGATGGCGTGTACGGTTCAACACATTTGCTGCAGTTTCTGCGTGCCAGTCGTTGACCAAGGACAGCCATCACACTGGACGCCACTAAGAATGGCTGAACGTGCATATCGATTAATCGAGTAATCGATCCCGGCGCGTCGTTTGTGTGGAGCGTACTGAAAACCAAGTGTCCTGTTAATGATGCCTGAATTGCCATCTCGGCAGTCTCCAAGTCTCGGATTTCGCCAACGAGAATCACGTTCGGAGCCTGACGAAGCATCGCTTTGATAATCTTCTGAAATGTTACGCCAATACCAGCCTTCACTTCGGTCTGGTTAATTCCAGCGAGCAGGTATTCGACTGGATCTTCAGCCGTGATGATCTTCCGGTCCGGTCGATTGAGTTCCCCCAGGGCACTGTAGAGAGTCGTTGTTTTTCCGCTGCCGGTCGGGCCGGTCACCAGAAAGATCCCGTTAGGCCGGCGGATGATGTTCTGGAAGGTTCGGTAGTTCTCTTCGGAGAAACCGAGGTTTCGAATCCCGATCTTGATGCTGTCCCGATCAAGAATTCGCATCACCACAGCCTGTCCGTGGTTGGTCGGCATGATACTGACACGGAGATCGATCTCCTTGACACCCACACGCGTCTTAATACGTCCATCCTGAGGGCGTCTCTTTTCAGCGATGTCAATGCCGCCCATGATCTTGATACGGGAGACAATGGCGCCCAGAAGACGTTTCGGGGGGCTGTCGCGTTCAATCAGCTTTCCGTCGATGCGATACCGGATGCGAATCCGGTCTTCGAACGGTTCGATGTGAATATCACTGGCTCTCATGTTGAGAGCCTCGCTGACAATCAGGTTGACCAGCTTGATGATCGGAGAACCGGAATCATCGTCAATTCCGTCTCCGCCCGCTTCCGCCTGCGAGATTTCAGTCTGCGTGAAGTCGATGGCCGTTTCTGTGAATTCCTGCAGCATGGAGTCAACAGACTCCGTCTCGCTCTGCCCATAGTGGCGGTTAATTGCTGCCAGAATTGCGTCGTTCGGGGCCACTTCGCATTTGATTTCACGATTCAAGATGAATCGAAGTTTGTCGATCACTTCAAATTTCATCGGGTCGTTGATCGCGACAACGATCGAATCACCATCAATCCGCAGTGGAAGAACCGCATTCTCACGGGCGACCGACTCGGGTACGAGCCCAATGACCGACTGCGGAACTTCGATCACCGACAGGTCAATCGATTCGTAGCCAAATTGCTTCGCCTGTGCGTTGCTGATCTCGGATGCGTCAATATATTCCAGCTTGATTAATGCATCTTCGGTGCGAATACCGAGGCTGGAAGCCATTGATGCAGCCTCCGCCAACTGATCGTCGCTGATCAATCCGCGGTCGACAAGCTGCTGACAGATGTTGTTCGACACCGGGCGTCTCCCATTTCACGCAATTTGAGCTTTGAATTGAGGTTACGTCGAGAATCTGACCGCTGCACGCCACATTGGATCGCGGTTCATGGCGACGTCAAATCTGATTGCTGGATTGATGGCTTTGTCGCGAGAATTGAATTCAGGCCACTTGAACCGTGCGTCAGAACCGCAGGGCTCGGCGCAGCAACCTGGCTAAGCAAAAGAAGATGTGATAGACCGATCGATTCTGAAGAGGCCTTCATGGGCTGTCAAGCACCCGCATGTCATTGAAACCTCGCCTGCCAGGTCTCGCCTCGCCTTTCATGACATTCAATGCGAACAACTCCACACTCTGAGACCCGCAACGCTATTTGGCAGTGAGATTCACAATCCCGGTCCAGTCGCCTGGTGGCTCGTAGTTCTGAGCCGCAATCTGCAGGAGCAGAAAGTCCTTGGCCCTATCCTTCACGGGCATCTGCCCCAGCATTTCGCGAGCTTCGTCCCAGTCACCAGCGATAAATGCGGCTACGGCGGATTCAAAATCAACGATATTCTGGTCACTGAGTTCGCTTCGCTTCTGAGGTGGCAGCAGCTCGTTCACATCGATCGGGGCGTTGACTCCGACCGGCTTGATCAGACCAATTCTGCGGCAACGGCCTTCTTCGGGAGGCAGCGACGACCGGACAATCTCAGCCGTTGGCCCATCAATCAGAATGGGACATCCGATCTGTTTGGTCATGCTTTCCAGTCGGGAACCGAGGTTGACGACCGGCCCAAACACTCCGACTTTTGCCTGATGTTTCGTGCCAATGCGGCCAGCAATGGCTTTACCGCAAGCGATTCCGATGCCGATTCTGAAACCTTTGAGGTCGGAATTCCGGGTTTCCGAGTTCGCCAGATCAAAGGTCTTAAGCATTGCAAGGGCAGCTCGACAGGCAGGCAAGGGCCCCTCTGTGAGTGGCAGAGGCCATCCCCAGAATCCTAACGCCGAGTCCCCCTGAAAGTCCGCAATTGCCCCGTCATGCTTCACGATGTTGGTTGTCATGACTTCCAAAGCTTCACTGACTCGATCCAGCAACCTTTGCAGATTGTGTTTCGATTTTTCAGCGATTCGCGAATAGCCTCGCAGATCACAGAAGAGGACTGCTGTTTCGTTTTCTGTCGGCTTGAGAGTTCTGCCGTCGTTCGCTTTGGCTACGGCCTCGACGACGGCAGGCGAGAAGAACTGCCTCATGCCGGCGAACTGGTCTTCGAGGCAGCGTACCCTTCGGATTGCTCCAACGAGCTGGGAAATCAGCTCAGCAATCTGGACGTCTCCTGCGAGATCGTCCGGCGTCAGCCCTGGTGGCAACGAATCAGCGTCTCCAAACCGACCGGAAATATACAGACACCAGGCATTGGCCGTCCCGGCGACGATTGGTACACAGAAACCCCAGCGACCACGGTCCGCCGTAAACGGGTTCGATTCCGCGGGTCCGTTTTCACGACGCACCCGCACAATGCTTTGCTGCTGTTTGACGGCGGCGGCCACCATGGTTCTGCTGATTTTCAGGCGATCGGTATCCTCGCCCCCGTTCCAGTGCAGGACTTTTGGCTTCGCGGTTCGAATTTTGTCCGGATCTTCGCATTCCAGGACAGTGATCGCCGTGGCGTGGGGAATCACTTCAGAAAGTATGTCAATTAAAGCCACACTCAATTCGTGATCGCTCGTCGACAGCCACAGGTTGTGGGAGAACTGCGAAACCATCGCGACTCGATGATCAGCCTGCCGGAGCGCTACCTGAGTATGCGTCGATCCGTGAGCATCGTCTGCTTCCAGAAGACGTCTGATCTGGGATTCCGGACTGTCGCTGACGACGAGAAATATGGTACTGCCGATTCTGAACTCTTCGCCGACTTGAACCCTTGCCTGCTGGCACGACGTTCCACGAACGAGGATCGGATTGAGCGCCCCGTCCTCGCAACGGATCGTGGCTTCATTTCCGTCCCACTGCAGGCAGGCGTGACGGCGTGACACTTTACGATCCCATTTAACCGCGCAGTCATTGTCCGAGCCTCGCCCGATGTGCAGAAGCCCGTCTTCGGGTATCGGACTTTGCACGAGCTGTGCCGGCTCAGGCCCCTGAGCGACAAGATGCGGCATGACTCCTCTTTCTGATGAGGAACGGAACATCCGGGAAAAAGTATTCGAAGGGGACTTTCGACGATGTCGAATCAGCCAGTGTGACAATTCTACCTTTGAATTGCCTCATGAACTCGGTGATGTTGAGTTTTAGGCCAACGATCGGGCGACGTGCCACCCACGTGAGATACAGGCAAAACAAGCAGGCAGAACAGGCGAAGTCTGAAATCAATCGAACACCCAGGAGCGTCGCTGACTCCGGGGCAGCACGACAACAGCACCGGGTGGATGAGTTCTGTCAAATACTACCGTTGGCGCACGCGTTCTGCGGCGACAATGTCAAACTGCTCCTGCGCAGACAGCATCGCGTCAACGGCGCCTTCGACCTGCCCCATGTTCTGGAGCGTGACGCCGAGGTTGCGGTAGAGCTGCCCCATTGTCTGGGCAGAATTTACGACGTCTCCCGTCGAAGTCGGACACTCAGCCAGTCGTTCGATCGCGTACTCGCTCATTTGCCGCGATTCATCCATGCGGTTCTGCTCACGCAGCAGGCGAGCGAGTGTATTCCGGAATCGCGCAGCCCAGAGATGGAAAGAAGGAATGCTCGGCTCGCGACGGATAAGAGATTCCTGCAACTCAAGAGCCGACCTCAGATTTCGCTCGGCCTCGGACATCATGGTCCGATGTTCCGGTCCGTGCATTTGCAGGGCACTGCGTTCCTGAGCTGAGGAAAGCTTGCTGTAGATATGGATCAGAGAATTTGTGTAGACGGGAACGGTCGGGTGCTCTTCGACTAACTTTCGAGCGTGTGCGGCGGCCATCGCCAGGCTGGTTTCGGCGAGCTCCGCATCCTCCGGTCTCATTCGATCGGGACGACCTTCAACTTGCGCGTACGATTCGGCCAGTGCCAGACGGTACTCAGGGAAGTCGGGGTAATCATCGACCAGAGTTTCCAGCAGCTTACAGGCTCGGTTCAGTGTCGAGTTGATGCCTTCTTCGTGTTGCTGCGAACTTTCACGCAGACACAATGCCAGCAGAAACCGGTACCGAGCAATGTCTGGAGACTCAGTGGTCAGCTCTTCCAGAATGGCGATCGCTTTGTCGAAGTGCTGCCGTCGTTCCTGACTATCTCGATCAACCAGTCGTGGTCGCCCCAGGTTGCCGCGGCCAGGACCTCGAAATTCCGGTGGGAACTCTCCTGGCCGCCCTTGCGGTGACGGCGGTCGTCGATTGTTCTGAGGACCGAAACGTCCTTCAGGCCCTGGCCGAAAGTTGTCACGGCGATCGAAGTCCCGGTCGACTTCGTGAAACGGTTCTGAGTTCACTGATTCACCGGGACGAAGCCGCCGAGCCAGCAGGCTGTGCGTTCTGGCTCGCTCATAGCGAACATCCGGCAGCCTTTGATCGGCTTTAGACAGCGATTCCAGCAGCGACATCGCTTTCAAGTGCGAGCTCCGGGAAGCGTCCTGCTGCGCGAGCATCAGTTCGCACGAACCGATACCGTTCAGCAAACCGGCTTTGATGAGTGTCGGATTGCCGAACGCCTCGGAAGTGTCGTGCGTTGCGAGTTTTTCATAATCGTCAATGGCGACATGGTACGCGGTGATGGCTGAACCGTACTTCCCGAGCCGCTGATAGATGTCGCCAACTCGCTGGCGGGCCTGAGCACATTTCAGGAGCAGCGCCGGAGCATCGTCCGACTGACTGGCGAGCCGTTCGTAAAACTCCAGCATCCCGGCCAGCAGACGAGCGGCCTCAGGTGACAGCACCGCATGCTCGGTGCCCGGGACGCCATCACCCGCAAAAGATGAACTCGATGTCGCAATAGAATCGCCCGGTGCGAACTTTTCGAAGATTCGATCCAGCGCTTCCAGGGCGAGCCCCGACGTTTCTTCGGCACGCTGTCGCTGCTGACGCTCTGCGGTGTACCCGACCGCCGCGGCGACGGCGAACATTGTCAGAGACAACATGGTCGCCAGCGACAGTCCAGCCACGATTGGATTGCGACGCCCCCACCTCCAGAGTCGTTCCAGTGAACCGGCGCGTCTCGCCAGGATCGGACGGTCGCTGGCAAATCGCCTGAGATCTTCGGCCAGCTCGCCAGCCGTCTGGTATCGATGCTTAACGTCGTGTGCGGTCGCTTTCAGAATGACGGTCTCAAGATCGCGGGGAATGTCCGGCATGACTTTTCGCAGAGGAACCAGTTGCCCGTCCATGATCTCGTTGATCAGGCTGCTGCGGCTCGTCGCGGACCACGCCCGCTTACGAGTGACCAGTTCATACAGAGTCAGCCCGAGACTGTAGATGTCACTGCGTGAGTCTGTCTGCCCGCGAAACTGTTCCGGTGCCATGTAACGCACGGTTCCGACGACATTCTCTGTGTGCGTGATGTCGTCACCTTCCATCGCTTTGGCAAGGCCGAAGTCGGTTACCCAGACGACGCCGTTTCCGTCGAGCATCAGATTGCCGGGCTTGATATCCCGATGCAGTGTTCCCTGGGCATGAGCATAGTGCAGTGCGTCAGCCGCCTGAATCCCCACGTCGACGATCTCTGTAATCCTGAGACTGTCTCGCTTTACGGAAATGGCTGACGCTGTTTCCTTCCCGGAAACTTCCGGATGTACCGGCACGGCGTGTGCCTGTCCGTCGATCAATTTGCTGGCTGACGATGGATTTTCCGTGTCATGCCCGGAAGTTTCGATCGTCGCTGACGTACCGGACGACTTTGCTGCGGTTTTTGAGTCTCTCATACCGTCGTCGATCTTCATGTGCGACGGCAGTGACAGACTTGTCGAGTTGTCAAGAGGCAGATCGTTCTGCGGCAATGGCTTCTGAATGGAATCCGACGACTTGACCGGGATCGCATTGGCCGTCGCGCCCGAGTCCGCATTGCTGCTGTCTGCGACGTTGTTCTTCTGATCCACAGTTGAATGCCGGGATCCTGAAGTAGTGGACGGCCCCTCGTCGCTGGCGCTGGTATTGTCGAATTCCGTCATCAGCTGCGAGGCGATGGAATCGGACGCGGTGTCAGTGCTGTCTCCCGTCATGGTGTCGAGGCCGATGCCGTCGATGAGCTGCATGACGTAGTAGTGAAATCCGTCAGCCTCGCCGACGCCAAACACAGGAACGATGTTGGTGTGGTGAAGCCGGGCTGCAGTCCGCGCTTCACGCTGAAATCTTTTGACGAGTTCCGGCTGACTCACTGATAGCAGCGGCAGCGCTTTGATGGCGACTCGTCGGCCCAGCGACATTTGCTCGGCTTCGTAGACAACGCCCATGCCGCCGCGCCCGATCTCGCGGATTATGCGAAAGTCCCCGAGGTGCGACAGCGGTACGTGACCGGAAATCATTCCTCGCCGCGCAACCGGCTGCTGATCCTGCTCGATCTGAACTTTCAGACCTTCCATCTGAGCGATCGTCGGGAACAGATTGCAGATTTCTTCGGCAAGATCAGGATAGCGATGAGCGTACTCGGCGATCGTCGGTCGGTCGCCTTGTCGATATCGATCGACAAATTCGGCCGCAAGCTCATCCAGCCGATCCTCGACCGGTTCGTCGTCAACGAATGTTTCTTCGTCGGGGTTTCTGAC
>JABMPE010000601.1 GCA_013203845.1 Rhodopirellula sp.
TAAAGGCACTGTCCAGAGCGGCCGCCAGAATCAGTGAGCTGTCCAGCAAACTTGCCGAGAGAGCGGCAAAGCAGCGACGCAGCAGGAGAAAGCCGCCGAAGGAAACGGGGACTGAACGGGCGCGAAATCCATGATTGGTCGGATTTACCGCTCGACTGGCCTCAGGATGCCAATCTGTCACTGGAAGTCACCGTCGCCTTTGCCCTGCGTGTGGCGGTCGAACATCCCATGGAAGACGAACTGGAGATTTGTGGAATCGACGGTCAGCGTCTGATTGAAACTACCCGTGAAACGACAAGCAACGTTCCTTCCGGCACAACAAAGGATGTAATGTGACGTATTGCGACTTGCCTGACGGTGCTGCTCAATCGCTTGATGAGATTCGACATCGCTGGAATGAACTTGATGCTCGATGGCAGGACTATTTAGATCGTCTCAAGAACGCAAACCTTGAAGACGCCGTGTTTCAAGGTGAGTTTGCTTTCCGGCAAACGCTCGGCAACATCACGCTCTGACATTCTGCTCTGCACACAGCGTGCAGAATGTCCGCATGATTTCGCTTCTCCCGCTTCTTTCGTTTCAGCCGTTCCTGAGCGACGGCCTGCTGGGTGAAGGAGCGTTCTCGGCAACGCTGCTTCCAGTGCTTGTTGAGCTTTCTGCTGAAACCGTTCCGGGCGCACCAATCGCGGTATTCCTCGACAGACGCAATGCCAAGGCCGCTGATGTGATTCAGCAGGTCACGATCCGGCTCTTCGATTGATGAAGCAGCGTTTTTTCTGCGCATGCTCTTCCCGGCAGTGGTCCGAAGGAATGCAGGAAGTCATTTGGAGCGTCGATCTTTGATTCGAATTCATCTCGCTTGTGTCCTTGTAAACAGGGCTGATTCCGTGGTTTGACTGACTGTCACTATTCCAGTCCATGTGAACCAACTGGACATTTGCAGTGTCGAGTTCAGAACTCTTCAATTACAGTTCCGCACTGCAATCAGGGCGAAAAAGCACTGAGGATTGGACACCTCGAACGACGACAGGTTCGGGGCAATGCAACAAGGACGAATCGGGCAATGCTACTCACGATCACAACCACTCAATGCCCGGCAACAGACCTTGGCTATCTGCTGCATAAGCACCCGGATCGATTTCAGAGCTTCGAAATGAGTTTTGGCAAGGCTCACGTTTTTTATCCCGAAGTGCGGGAAGACCAGTGTTCGGCCTGCCTGCTGCTCGACGTTGATCCTGTCGGGATGGTCCGGCGGCAGGGGCGAAATCGGAACCAGAACTTTTTGCTGGGGCATTACGTCAACGACCGTCCCTATGTGGCTTCGTCGTTCATGAGCGTGGCCATTTCTCAGGTCTTCGGTACGGCGATGGGTGGCCGTTGCAAGGACCGCCCTGAACTGGTTGGCACACCGATACCACTAACCGCTCGGATTGACGTGTTGCCCGTAAAAGGTGGCGAAGAATTTCTACGGCAGGTCTTCGAACCACTGGGCTACACCATTGAAGCCACACGTCACACACTTGATGAGCAGTTTCCAGAATGGGGGAAAAGTCCGTACTTCTCCGTCAGCATCAGCGGAACCAAAACACTTTCGGAACTGTTGACTCATCTTTATGTCCTGATTCCGGTCTTCGATAACAACAAGCACTATTTCGTCGGCGAGGACGAGCTGGAGAAGTTGCTGTCCAAAGGAGCCGGGTGGCTGGCATCTCACCCGGAAAAGGAGCAAATCAGTCGGCGTTACCTCAAACACCGGCACAGCCTGTTTCGTGAGGCATTGGCTCGGCTCGTGGAACCGGATGATCCCGGTGAGGAAGACGGCGATGCTTCCGAAGCCATAGAAGACGCTCTTGAACGACCTCTCAGCCTGAACGACCAGCGGCACGGTGCGGTGTTGGCGGAGTTGAGGGCCAGTGGTGCCCGAGAAGTTCTCGATCTTGGTTGCGGCGAAGGCAAACTGCTGCGGGAACTCCTCAGCGACCGGCAGTTTGAACGTATCGTCGGGATGGATGTCTCAGTTCGTGCGTTGGAGAATGCCGTTCGACGTTTGAAATTTGACCGACTCCCTGAACGGCAGGCAGAACGCTTGAACCTTATCCACGGTTCGTTGATCTATCGAGACAAGCGGCTTGAAGGATTTGATGCCGCTGCACTCGTAGAAGTGATCGAACATCTTGATGCACCGAGACTGGCGGCGATGGAACGTGTTGTCTTTGAGTTCGCTCGACCAGCGACGGTCGTGGTGACGACGCCGAATCAGGAATACAACGTGATGTGGGAGACGTTGCCTGCCGGTCAGTTCCGTCACTCGGACCATCGTTTTGAATGGACCCGAAACGAGTTTCAACAATGGGCCGGTCAGGTGGCCGACAGGTTTGGTTACAGCGTGCGGTTTCTTCCGGTCGGGCCGGAAGACGAAAAAGTCGGTGCTCCGACACAGATGGGAGTTTTCAACGTCGTCACATCACAGAATCATTCAGGAAGTCAAGATGAGCGAAAACACGATTGACACAAAGCTCAGTCAGCTAACTGCTGAGTTGAGTGCGTTAAAGCTAGATGACTCGCTGCTCTTCTTGAACCACGTCCTCGGTGTGTCGAGAGGATTCACAACTGATTCCATTCTCGAAAAACTTCTCGCTGACTCCCCTCCACCGCTCCCGCATGTTACTCACTTGCTGGCGAAACTTCTGCTCCTTCACGCCAGTGACCTTGGCGCTCGTTCAATGGACTGGAATGACTTTCGACGTCTCACCAACCAGTGCATCGCTCTTGATGACCCGATCCAGCACGATCCGAATTGGAAACACGCTGATCCGAGCGGGTTCTTTGAACGAAAGCTTCAGCAGCAGGTGGGACCCCAACAGCAGATCCTCGTTCGGAAGTACGGCCTCGCATTAGGACTGTTTCGAGATGTCGGCATTGTCGAATGGCCGCAGCAGTATGACCTGCGATCCGATATTGAATCGGCACTTCAAATGCCAATCGAGCACTTCATGGGCATGGGCCATCTTTCGTTTGCGCTAAGAACGGCAAAACATCAGCACAATGAGTGCATTGGCACTTTCACTCTCATGAAGCTGGCCGAGGCGTTCAGCCAAGGAATTGACTTCTGCGTACCGGAAGTGTGGATGCCCTACCTCGCTCGTGTTGCATGTGATCGAGATACATTCCGGACAATCGCATTCGAAGCACCGTACACGGTTCCGAATAGTGTTTTCGAGCAATTCGGTTTCAACCCACTTCGTCGCAATCCAATAACCGAGCTTAGTCACTCGCGGTATTTGGCAACTGACCCGGAGCTGATAATAGATCGAGTCACGTTTGGGATGTTCTACGACTTGTTTGAACGTGATCGCACGACATTCACACAACGCTTCGGCTTCGCCTTTGAGCAATTCGTGGGGCAACTGCTCGCTTCCGCCTGCCAGACCAAACGACTTTGGTCAGCGTCTGATTGGGAGTTGGCGACTGGCACACAAAAGCAACGACCATCGATCGGCGACTGGGCGTATGTCGGAGATTCATGCACCGTTCTATTGGAATGCAAGAGTATGCGTCCGTCGATTGAGTTAGCGACATATGGTTCAGAATCCAGCACCGAGGAAGTTACAAAGAGAGTCTTCAGTGCCATAAAGCAGCTCATTCAGCACTCGACCGGAATCAATCGGGGAGAGTGGGAGGAATACGGCTTGCCGAGAGCTCCGACTACTGGCGTCGTTGTGACGTACGGCAAGTTCTTCACTGTGAATGGCCCTTTCACTCGCCAACGGATCAACCGCCTACTGGCGGATGCAAAACTAACGCCAATTCCATTTGTCGTGTTGTCGATTGAAGAATTGGACAGCGTGGTGAGGCTTGTTGAATCTGGCCATTCCTTTGATTCCCTCGTTATATCGCTTGCTTCCGATGATTCCTTCAACCCACTTCACAAGTTCAAAGACGAACTCGACGAACGCTGCGTAAGCTCGTTTGCGTTCGAAAAGGGCAACGCTTTCATGGACGACATACGGTGATAAAAAGCCATTGCCACTCATGAATATATCAATACCAAACCTGTCTCTCGTCGTTCTGATCGGCCCCAGCGGGTCGGGGAAGAGCACGTTTGCCCGCAAGCACTTTCTGTCCAGCGAAGTGCTTTCGTCGGATGCGTGTCGGGCAATGGTCAGTGACGACGAGAATGACCAGACGGTTACGAACCATGCGTTCGAGTTGCTGCACTTCATCGCTGCAAAACGTCTGACACTCGGACGACTTGTGGTCGTTGATGCGACGAACGTGCAGCCGGAGGCTCGCAGACCGTTGGTTCAGCTTGCTCGGAAGTTTCACTGCCTTCCCGTGGCCATTGTGTTGAATGCGCCCGAGGACGTGTGTCACGAGCGGAACCGGGAACGGGATGACCGTTCATTCGGGTCTCATGTGGTGCGGCAGCAGCGGTCACAGCTTCGTCGTTCGTTGAAGGGCCTGAAGCGGGAAGGATTTCGGCACATCTTCATCATGGACAGTGTTGACGAGATCGACTCGGCAACCGTCGAACGTGTTCCACTGTGGAATGACAAACAGGAAGAACATGGCCCGTTCGACATCATCGGCGACATCCACGGCTGCTGTGATGAGCTTGAGGAGTTGCTGGAAACACTGGGCTATCGACAGGCTGTCATTGACGGTAACGATCCGTGGCGACACATCATGTACAGCCATCCTGACGGGCGGCGGGCCGTTTTCGTTGGGGATTTGGTGGACCGTGGCCCTCGAATCGTTGATGTGTTAAGCGTCGTCAGGAACATGGTGCAGTTTGGGAACGCCCTCTGCGTTCCGGGAAATCACGACAGCAAACTGCTCAGAAAGCTGCGTGGGAAGAACGTGCAGATCACCCACGGACTTGCCGAAACGCTTGGAGAAATTGACTGTCTTCCTGAAAGTTGGCGTGATCCATTCCGGCGTGAGCTTTCGGACTTCCTCGATGGCCTCGTCAGTCACTACGTCCTTGACGACGGCAAGCTGGTTGTCGCTCATGCGGGAATGAAGGAAGAGATGCAGGGGCGTGGCTCCGGCAAGGTCCGGGCGTTTGCCCTCTATGGCGAAACAACGGGCGAGACTGACGAGTTTGGTCTGCCCGTGCGCTGCAACTGGGCGGCGGAATACCGAGGTTCCGCAACTGTCGTCTATGGCCACACGCCAGTGCCTGAGCCGGAGTGGCTCAACCGCACGGTCAATATCGACACGGGTTGTGTCTTTGGCGGCAAGTTGACGGCATTGCGATATCCCGAGAGAGAATTTGTCTCAGTCCCGGCAAAGCAGACCTACTGCGAGACCTCCCGTCCGTTCCTGAAGGATGACCAGAAGGCATCGTCGCTGTCTGCTCAACAGTTGCACGACGACATTCTTGATGCCGACGACGTGATTGGAAAGCGGATTGTTTCAACTCGGCTGCAACGCAATGTGACGGTTCGGGAAGAGAACGCCACGGCGGCTCTGGAAGTCATGAGCCGCTTTGCTGCTGATCCCAAGTGGCTGATCTACCTCCCGCCCACGATGTCGCCATCGGAGACGACCAGCGAGCCCGGACTGCTGGAACATCCCGCCGAAGCATTCGCCTACTTCCGCAGTCAGGGCGTGCCGCAGGTCGTGTGCGAGGAAAAGCACATGGGATCGAGGGCCGTCGTTGTGGTCTGTCGTGATGCAGAGGCGGCTCGTGAGCGATTTGGAATCACGACCGGCGAAACCGGCATCGTTTACACTCGCACGGGCCGACGCTTCTTCAATGATGAGACTATTGAAACTCAATTCCTTGAGCGGCTTCAATCCGCCATGACGGCTGCGGGATTCTGGAATGAGTTCAACACGTCGTGGGCCTGTCTGGACTGTGAACTGATGCCGTGGTCGGCCAAGGCACAGGAA
>JABMPE010000602.1 GCA_013203845.1 Rhodopirellula sp.
GTCTTTGCCCGCATCCAGAACGACGAAGTCCTGCTCGACGTCAGAAGCGTGCAGCCCGAAGACGACTCCCGCCTGGCGCTGGCCGTCCGCCTGATCCGCCCCACAAGCTGACACGCTTCTAACACCGAAGGCCAGCCACAACCTGAATGCGCACATCTTGTAGATCGATGCGTTTCACAGGTCCAGACTCAAGATCAAAGTTGGCAGGTTCGGTCCTCCGTTCCGCCAGCGCCTGATCTTTCGTGGCCCGGATCGAGGGAGAATATTCTTATGCGTCTGCATCATTGGCTGATTTCACTGAAACATCGTCGCCGAGTAGCTGCGAGTTCAGGACGGCGGAAATCTTACAGGTCTCTCGTGGTAGCAAATGTGGCACCCTCCAGTGAAGCACTTGAAACGCGATTACTGCTGACAACGCCGCCACCAGTTGATCCGGTTGAGGAAGCTCAGAACGACGCTGATGCGGCGCAGCAGGCTCTGGATGATGCCAATAGTACTCGTGATACTGAGATGGCGGGGATTCAGAGTCAGTTTGACACCGATTCAGCCGGAGATACAAACACCTTCAACACGACGATGCAAGGGATTGACGCCACCCTTGATTCGGATGTGGCAGCAGGCGACGCCGCGCTGGAGTCGGATAAGCAGGCTGCACAGGGGGCTTTCGACACCGCTCTCGATGGTGTCGGCGATACCGTTGACGCCGATCTAGACACCGCCGATGCTGATTTCGAAGCTGACATGCAGTCGGCAGAAAACGACTTTAATTCAGATGTTGCCACCGCGACCGCCTCATTCGAGACCGATATGGCAACGGAAGAAGCGAATCTCGATTCAGCCATAGCCGGTTACCAGGCAACTTATGACGCGGATGCAGCAATCGCCAGTGCAGACTTTGACTCGGACCTCGCCGCGGAAGATACAGCGTTCGAAACGGCATCTGCTGCTGCTTGGGCCACTTTTGATACAAACGAGGCTCTGTTCTTTGCGTCGTACGAAACGAGCATCACCACCAACGACGCTCTATACGAAACGAACATGGCGACACATCAAGCGACGCTGGATTCTGCGCTGAACCTCTATCCGAACGTGACGTTTGATCCGGACGCGCTGATCAATGACCCGTCCGTTCAAGGCACGATCGCCAGCGAAGATACGAATTTGCAATCGGCGCTCGATGGCTATGGTGCAACGTTCGATTCGAACATGCAGGGGCATCTCGATACCTACAATTCCAATGTCGACGGCCACCATCAGGACCACTCGAATGACATGGATACCGCGCAGTCCACGTACGACGCCTCGATTGTACAGGCTGACACATACTACAACGACGACGTGAATACGGCGACGGATATCTACAACACGGCTTTGGATGGTCACTGGGATGACTATCAGGACGACCTGGATGCTGCACAAGGCGTTTATACCACGAGCATTTCTGCGGCCAACGACATTTACAACAGCTCTATGCAGACGGCAAAGGACAATTTCGACACCGCCGAAGCGACGGCGATGTCAACGTTCACCACGAACACGACCAATCTGAGTAACACCAATCAACAGAACCTGCAGACGATTCAGGACACTTACGACAGCGACCTGCAGTCGTCGTCGGACCAATTCAGTTCTGACATGCAGCCGCACCTGGTCACATACACCAACTCGATGCAATTTGCGGAGGATCAATATAACTCTGCGGTGGCTGGATTCGAGATCACGCGCAGCAACTCCGTTAATCCTGCGCAGGATCAGTACGACCAGGCCGAATCGGCTGCCGCTGACACGTACTACGACGCTGAGATGTCATATTTCATGTCGTGTATGATGGGGGCGTGTGACGACACTGTGATGGATCAGGCAGCAAAGGACTATCAGGTTACCGTTTCTGCAGCGGCGATTCCGTTGGCTGTAGCTGTCGGATCGGCCAATGTTCAGTTCGTGACGTCCGAACGCGGCGCGGACACGACTCGGCAACAAACAAAGAACAATGCCGAGTACACGTTGGCCGTAGCTCAGCTTGATGCCGCCAAGGATAAAGCTCACCGCGATGCCGATTATCGAAAGACGTATCTTAAGGGGCGAGCATCCGAGAACTACAGCTATGAGAAACTGGTCGGCAAGGAGCAGGAAATTTACGACCAGGCAGTCGCTGACGCGACTCAAACGATGGATAAGGCCGTCAACGCAGCGAAGAAGATTCAGTCCAAGGCCTATGCCGATGCACAGAAAGTAAAGGACGACGCAGTCGCGGCCGCTGGAGTCGATTTCGTCGGTGACGAGGCGGGTATCGCCAGTGCCAGGGACAAAGCAATCGCTGACGCTGGGGAAACGTATGCCAATGACGTCGCCGCTGCTGATGCGCAATTCGCCAAAGATCAGGCTGCTGCGGATGCTAACCTCGCCAAATATCTGACGGCTGAGGAAGTTGCCTACGCCGGGCAGGCACTATCTGAGTACGCGACATACGTCAGCAACTCAGCAGGTGCCTTTGCGACATGGACCGCAAACGTCGCAGGAGCCATGGCTTCCGCGTTCAATGCCACCAATCCAATGGATCCAGACACTCTCGCTGTTTCTGCCGCCTGGAACTCTTTCTATACAGACACAGCCAATGAAGGAGTATCCAACACAACCAGCAACACATCGGCGGCAACGGGTTATTTGAATCAGGCGGTTGGTGAATCGGAAACAGCCACGGACCTTGAAGTCGACGCCGCGAAAACACGCGCTTACAACCTTACGGACGACTACGTCGATCTTGTCGGTGACGTTGCCAGTACCGCGAACATATTCGCACACGACGTGCTCGGCGACATCGAAACCTACACCAACAACACCGCGGGATTTGTGCAGACGTTGACGCAGAATGTGACGGCAGCCGACAAGACTCGTACTAAAGCGGTGGCCGATGCTTCGGAGAATGTTGCTAACGCGGCGGTCGATGCCATTCACGGATTTATGAGTGGTTATCTGCCGGAATTGTTGACGTTGTTTGAGGACACGACAGATGCGAATGAAACGGCTCAACTGAAAGGCATTGACGATTCCATCAGTGCAGCCCACCAGGCCATTGACGCAACCCATGCTCTTCAGGTGGCTAAGGCAGGCTATGCACGATCTGCCGCCAACAACGCCGCTACTAAAGATGACCCGGTTGCCATTGCCGAAGCAGAAAAAGCCAAAACGCAGGGGATTCTGTCCGCTCAGCAGGAACACGCTGATATTCAAAACCGAGCAGTCTGGGAATTTTCAGGACAGGGGCCTTACGGATGGACAAGCTTTGTCGGTGAAGCATTCGGATTCATCACAGGCACGAATGACGGTCTGTTTGACGCGATGTCCGAGTTCGGAAACTGGGCTTACAACGATGGCCTCGACATGGCCACCGATTTCACAACCGGTTGGGCTGATTCTCTGACAGGTGGTGCACATGCCCGAGTTCGTCAGTTCCTGGGGATTGATGACTACGTCAACTACGACTCGTACGCCTACATGGGCGGTCAGATTACCGGCAGCGTCCACGGAATTTTCCTGGGTGGAGGCGCCGGTGCCGTTGCGCACTCCGGTCGAGCGTACGCAATCGCCCGAGGATTCACGACAGTTGAAACCGCGTGGAGTATGGGTGAAGCCGGACTCAACGTTTATCAGGGAGACGCCGGGCTGAGTGATGTACTTTCTTTTGCTCCCGGAGCCGGATACATCGCGGGACGAATGACGGACGGTCTGGGCGTCTTCAAGTGCTTTGTCGGCGACACTCAGGTCGTGATCCGCAAAGCGGAAACGCCGATCCTGGCTGCAGCGGATCCTCTAGAAGAAACATCCACTGATGGCGATTCCCAACTGGCAACAATCGTCTTTGCTGCGGCCATGATTCCTGTCGGTCTGGGTGGCTTCAGAATACTGCGAAGACGGCGCGGCACCACTCGGCGTGAGAAAACAGGCGACGCTAATTCGCTCGACACCTGGTCGACCGATCCGCATCGCCTGCTGGAAGGCAACACATCGAAGAATTCGTTGCCCAAGCTGAAGGCTGACGAGCTGGACCAGTTGTGCGACAGACTTTTCTCAGAGCCCGTCGCAGAGCAACACCGGGATGTTTCTCCCCCCGTGGAGCGAGATTGGAATCACTCCGCAGCTTCGTTGCTGGATGAAACCTCTGGTGCAGGAAGGGACGAATTCCCACGACCCGGCTATTCGGTGGCCCGTCCAGACAATCAGGGTACCACAGTAGCAACCCAGGAGTCGTCTATCGCCGTTTTGGAAAGACCGTCTGAGCAAACCGCATCCATGCAGAAGGAGATCAATCCAGTGAGTACTCGATCGACAGTTCGCAATTCGGTATCTCAACGCCGAGGCTCCAGCACGTTGGCGACTGTCTGGTTGATGGGTTGCCTGGCCGTCAGCGGCCTGTTCGGCTGGCGTTTCCTGAGCAATGAAAACTCCACACCACCCGACAGGGTAGTTGCCGCTGCGCCTGTCAGCACAACTCAGCAATCAACTTACGTCACAAAGTCGATCCAGGACATTCGCATTGGCGAACGAGTGCTGGCTCACAACCCTGAAGTCACCGACCTGGAACGTCGTCAGGCCATCGAGGCCGACTCATCCTGGCGGCACCTTCAGCTCGAAATGAAGAAGGCCGACGATTCCGTTCTGAAAATCGAGCTGCTTCGTCCGAGTGAATGGGTTGTTTCGCACAATGCTTACGCCGGCACGACGATCCATCTCGATCTGGAAGAAATGGGGGCATCCGGTCCCGCCCGAGTCGTCAACATCGGTCGCGCTCCGCCGCTGGCCAAAGGCCCCGGCCAGATCGTAACCGGAACGTTCTCACACTCCGCTGGCAACGTCATCAACCTCTACGTCGACGGCCTCGACAAACCCATCGGAACGACCGACAACCATCCCTTCTGGAGCGAAGACCGCCAGGCATTCATCCCCGCCGGTGACCTGCAAAGCGGCGAACACCTGAGAACCGAAGACGGCAACATCCTCGCCGTCACAGCAAGTACGCCACGAGTCGCAGACGCCGTGTTTAATCTCGAAGTGAATGTTGAGCACGTTTACTTTGTGCATAGTGCAGGAATCCTTGTTCACAATAGCTACATGACGGGCGACCAGATCGCATTGAAGGAGTTGGTAAGCGAAGCATCTCTTGGTGGTCGCCGGGCCTTGGATGCAGATGATGCCGCAACCCTATTGGACTGGGCGGATGAAGTAAGTTACCCTGGCTGGCGGGCAGGAGCATCAGATATCAATCCGATTGACAACCATTGGGTTGGTGGACCTCATATTCATTTCCCGGGTGTCGGCAATGGGCACATTCCTGTCCAACCGGGAGTCATTCCGCGTTAATTCTCAACGGATCCACAGCATGGCAATCTTAGATCCAGCTTCTGCGACTGAACGGCTTTGTGCCCACGCGAGTATTCCAATTCCTCATGCTACTACCACTAATTCTGGCTTTTCGACGACGGTAGACTGCGTTGATCTTGCAGAAATCGTCCCGCTATTGGAGCCGCTTTTGTGCGATATTCTGGATTGTCTTGAAGCGGTCAATTCAGACTGGAATGGTGCACCCCCGTCCGCTACCCCGTTCGCATCAAAGACCTGCGGTCGCGAGGTCTGCCTTGCGGTATCTGAAATTCTTCATTGCGGCTGGGCGGCTGCTGGTTGTTTCGAACTCAGCTCTGTCCGAACAGAAGAGATGAATACAAGTCAGCGGCACTTGGTAAACGTGATGTGGCATATCTCGGTCGCTTGGAATGCAATCCTGCACGGCGACTTTGACAATTTACGCGAAATGCTGCGTAACGAGGCTTTGGTGGTGGGGCGTGACTACATCGGAGGAACGTGATCTGACGCAGTCGCGTCTCGACACACCACATCCCGATGAATTTGGCTCCAGTCGTAAAGGGATACTGCTGCCCGCAATGACCGAAATTCTCCAGTTTCTGGCTGGTCAACTTTCTTTTCTCTACAGCAAGTACGGCTTTCGTATCACGGATTCGATGGTCAGCGACTCTTTCGGTGGAGATGCTTATCTTGTCATCGAGCGAGAAGAACTTCGAATTCGGTTGGTACGCGACCGTAGTCAATACTTCATCGAGCTTCAAAGTACTCAGAAAAGCCAGTCAAATAGTTGGTTTACCGTAGACCTTTTGCGCGGACTGATGGGATTGCCGTCTGATGACAACGCATTTATGACCAACGAAAATGCACAATTCCTGGAAACACACCTTGATGCGATTTTGTCAGAGTTTCGTGATTCGAAGATCACTTCCAGGCTCAATGCCGAGGAGAGTAAACGAAGCAAACGCAGAACTGCTGAACGTAAAAAGCGAAAAACGAGCGAATAACAATCGCCAGGGCGGATTCTGGATTTGTCGGTGGTTTTGGGAATTGAGTTGGTATCGAAGAGAATCCTTGAATCGCTGTAAAGAGCGGTTGTTACAACGGCTTTTCAGGGAGCGATTCAAGGATGAACGCAGAATATCAGCGGCTGGAAGTTCAAGCGACGGAGTGCTGGCAGCGGTTGACCGCGCAGGCTGGGTCGGCAACCGTCTCTTCGGCGGCGGAAGCGATGCAGGTGGAAGAGCAGATACTCCGCGATGCGATGAAGCTCGCGTCGATGCTGTTCGGGATGATTATGGTTCGGTCTGTCGATGACGAACACGCTCGGGAGCAGGACCGGGAATTCGTGGACGCGTTGCCGAAGAAGTTCCATTCCCAGGGAACGCGGCCGGTGACCGTGTCGTTGCGAGCGGGTGTCAACGTGACTCTCGATGTGCGTTATTACCATCGGCTCAAGGATTCCCGCCGCCGCCCGAACCGCAAGGCGAAGCACGGACTTTATCCCACACTGCTGCGGCTCGGGCTGCATCAGCGGGAGACTCCGGCGGCGGTGGCTCGCATGGCGCGAGCGGCGGCGTTGCTCGGTTCGTTCGAAGAGGCGGCGGGGATGCTGCGGGGCGAAGGGATCGAGGTGTCGGTGAATCGACTGCGCAAGCTGGTCGCCGGAACCGGGAAGATGCTGCGTCGACTCAGCGAGTCCGGGTTACTCAGTGCCCAGGGAAACGTGACCGGTAAACGTGTCGTGGTGACCGCTGACGGCGGTCGAGTGCGGCTTCGAGAAAAGAAACGCGGGAAGACGAAGAAGGGCCGCCAGCGGTTTCAACCCAAATGGCGCGAGCCTCGCTTATTCATGATCTACGTGGTCGACGACGAAGGCCAGCAGGATCGCGACTTTCGCCCCATCATCGACGGTGGGATGGGTTCGTGCGATGAGTTGTTCGCGTTGCTGCTGGCGTACCTGCAGGGACTCGACATCACTCAGGCCGAACGCGTCGAGTTCGTGGCCGACGGTGCCGCGTGGATCTGGAACCGCGTGCCCGGCCTGGCCGAAGCCCTCGGACTGCGAGACGATCAGGTGCAGCAGTTGATCGACTTCTGGCACGCGGTGGAGTACCTGGGCAAACTGGCGGACAGCTCAAAACTGGACGCCACCGCTCGCAAACGCTGGGTGACGACGCAGAAGAATCGCCTGCTGCGAGGCGAAATCGGATCGGTCGTGGACGCCATCACCGAGCTCATGAAAGGCCGACGTTCGAAGGATCAGACGACGTGGTTGAACTACTTCATCACCCACGGCCTTGAGCATCGCCGCATGGACTACAGCCGGGCGCGTCATCATCACATGCCGATTGGCAGTGGAGCGATCGAAAGCGCGATCCGCCGAGTCATCAATCTCCGCGTCAAAGGCAACGCGATTTACTGGCTCCGCGAAAACGCCGAAACCATGATCCGTCTGCGAGCCTGGATCAAAGCCGGACGAGCCGAAGAACTCTTCCACCAAACAACTTGTGTCACCCCAGGACTCGCCATCTGATACCCACGTTTCATGAATCCGCCCGGAATCAGATTTATCGCGCGATAAGTCTCAATCTTGAAGCGTTGGACGACGGTGCAGGAATCGCAAGGCATTTTGCTTTATGGCAGCGCGAATGCCCTGACGACTCAAATTGCATATCGGAATACGAGAGACTCCGTAGTAAGTATCCACAGTATTTGAGTGCCCGCTAAATTGCACATAGTAATCGATGATGTCCGACAGGCTCTGTACCGCGAGGTGCAACTGGCTCTGCGGGCTGTTATCGGAGCACGCGAACTCGATTCGTTTCTGACCGACAAGGATGCGGTTTCGAGCGAGATCGAGGAACTCGTGCGGCGCCGCGCCGCAGAGCTGGGTCTGGAACTGGCGTCAGTTGGAATCCGGGATGCAGACGCCGTCGTGCTGAGGCATTAATCAGGGGCGGGTGGTTACCAGTTAAGCGACTCCCTGTGACGCTGCCACTCTGCTGGGATTGTGTCGTTTCCGACGGACATCGCCACAATGCTACCGATGATCGCACAAGTCGTGTCCACGTCACCGCCAACACGAGCCGCCGTCCACATCGCTCCGCAGTAGTCGGTCAGATGAGCGGCGGACATCCACAGGCAATAGGCAACCGTGTCTTGAGCACTTACCTGATCACCGCAACCAAACTCGCGGGCGACATCGAATGCCCACGCATCGAGCGGAATATCGGAAACCTGTGCAACTGAAGCTGCGACTTCAGACTCAGGGAGTAACTCGGCGATCCACTCCAACATCTGTTCGGGACGCTCGGACCGGTCCGACTGATTCCACCTCCACGCCCAACCAGCGGCCAGAGCCACTGCAATGGCACCCGCTTGGCCCTCGATATGTGCATGAGTGATTTCGGATGACCTCAGCGCATTTTCGATAGTGGCTTTGACGTCATCCGCAAACCATGCCCCAAGTGGACCGACTCGCATTGCTCCACCGTTTCCGAACGATCCTTGTCCACCGAACAGTTCGCGGCTCACCAGTCGCCAGTCTGCACCATCCGCAATTTGACGGAGCAGTTCGTGAGCACCCGCTCCATAGCCACGACCGGGTTCGGCGAGATATCGGTTGGCAAATGTCTGGGCGAGAGCGTTCTGTTCAATTTCGCCGTAACGCTCGAGAACCTGAACGATGGCCATCGCCATTTCTGTATCGTCGGTGTAATGCCACGGAGCCTCTGGCAGATTGGCGGACGTGGCCGATTCGACCGTCCACGGAATGAAGAAACGTTGTCCAAATCCATCGCCAATCGACAGGCCATCGAGCGAGAGTCTGGCGCGAGCAGAGCGTTCCGCGTTTGCATCAGCAGCTGTCATGGATGTTCTCATGAAGTCTATTGTACTTCCATCGTCCTGAGTAGGAGCTAACTTTAGTAGTGACAACAGATTCGAAACAGGTGATTCAGTGCGAACTTCGTTGCCGGTTCCCGGTCTATGGCCCAGGGAATCAAGGCAAGAGTAGTCGCCGTGCCGACGTGGCACGGCCAGTCTGGCGAGGACCGCAGTAGAAGCGAGAGCCAGTTGCCTCAGCGCTACGCAAAGCCAGCCTGTGTACTGGTCAACGGGGACCTCGCCCAGAAACCAGGCGACTACCGGCACTTTGCCGAACTGATTGGCCCACTGCGTGACGCGAAGATCGACACGCACCTGACGCTGGAGAATCACGATCATCGCGAGACGTTTTACGAAGTCATGAACGCCCGGCAACATAAGTCACTGTCGGTCGAGTCGCGGCGCATATCGGTCGTGAAAACACGCCAGGCGAACTTCTCTCTGCTGGACTCGCTGCAGAAGACGATGGTGACGCAAGGCACCATCGGACCACAGCCGCGATAACACACACGCCACTTTACACGGCTCCTCAAATGCGGGAACACTTGATTCCAAAGCGAACCAGCACGCCGGGTGAGAGAGGGCTGTTTCGTATCGACGAGTCCGACTGCCTGGTTGGCCATTTCCGAAAGCGTCACTTTCAGCTGCCCGAGCGCCGGAACTGCCGTCGTCAATGTCGGCAATCTGAATGGCCGCATCAACTGGAACGCCGCCGACACCGTGCAGACGTACCAGCAATGCTACGACGAGAAACGTCAAGCCGCTGGACTGGACACTGGCCGAGCCGAGTAGACCCTTGCCGCCAACGCTCGTCACGGGTTGGCCTGCTTCCTTGTAGTTCCCGTTCCATTCGACGGTTTTCTTTTGCTGCGTCTCTGCCTCGCTGCCCTCTCGGCAAGTATTCCAGCCAGCTCACTGATTCTGGCGGCCGCTCTGGACAGTGCCTTTA
>JABMPE010000603.1 GCA_013203845.1 Rhodopirellula sp.
ACCGTCAGCAGCGACGCTTCGATCACGTGCAGATCGACGAGTACCAGGATACCAACGGTTCGCAGTTCGACCTCATCGAAGCGCTCGTCCGGAAGCACAACAACATCTGCGTCGTCGGCGACGATGACCAGTCGATCTACGGTTGGCGCGGAGCCGAAGTCACTCACATTCTGAACTTCAATCAGTATTTCAAAGGAGCGAAAGTCGTCCGCCTCGAAGAAAACTACCGCTGTACGGATCGGATTCTGGAACTGGCCAACCGGCTGGTGAAACACAACAAAGGCCGACACGACAAAGAACTTCGCGCGAACAAAACGTCGGTCTCTGACGTGCGGTTTCGGGAGTTCGACGACGAGCAGGTTGAAGCCGAATACATCGCTCGCGAGATCCAGTTCATGATCAACAAGAAGGATGTCCCGCCACAGGACATCTGCATTCTGTTTCGTACCAACGAGCAGCCTCGTATCTTCGAATCAGAACTGCGTCGCCACGAAATCCGCTACGTGATGATGGGCAGCCAGTCGTTCTTTGACAAACGCGAGATCCGAGACATCCTGGCATATCTCAAGGTGCTCGAGAATCCGCGCGACGAGAACTCGCTGCTGAGAATCATCAACGTGCCCGCACGCGGCATCGGCGATTCAACGGTCGAAAAACTCCTGAAACGCGCAGTCCGGGAAGGCGTTCCCATCTGGGATGCCGTCCCCTCCGCACACGCGGAAGGTGAAATTTCGGACAAGGCCGTCAAATCACTGAATCGTTTTTCTCTGCTGCTGGATACCTACCGCAAGCGTTTGAAAGACAAGCCGAAAGACCTGCCCGGAATCCTCGAAAATCTGCTGCACGAAATTGACTACGACAGCGAAATTCAGAAGCAGTACAAGAACGAGGACATGCAGATCGCGAAGACCGAGATCGTCGACCAGATGATCGACTCGCTGCGCGAATACGTCTCGCGATCGGACACGCCGTCGCTGCAGGGTTATCTCGAAGAGACGCTGCTCAACGGCCCGGATATGAGCGACGACAAAGAAAAACTGATGAACGAGCAGGCTGTCAAGCTGATGACCCTGCACAGTGCCAAAGGGCTGGAGTTTCCTCGCGTTTACATGGTCGGCATGGAAGAAGGCCTGCTGCCGCACAAGCGAGCGGTCGACGAAGAAGGTTCAGCCATCGATGAGGAACGCCGGTTGTGCTACGTCGGCATCACGCGAGCCCAGGATCATCTGACTCTGACCCGAGCCGCCGCCCGCAAGAAGTGGGGCAAAAAACGCCTCTCCATCCCTTCGCGATTCATCCGCGAAATGCGCGGCACCGACGAGTAAAGTCTGCCTTTGACGTTACGTGCGGAAGTTGCCGCTCCCGATGACTCGCTCAGGAATGGACAGCAGCTCGACCGCCCCCGTCAACGTCTCAAGCGGGCATCGGTCTGTTTGAGGAGGCCAGCCAGAGCCGGCAATTCCTCGCGCTGGCTGTCGCTTCGTAACGAAACCGCCGCAGTACTCACTTCGGGGGCAGTGATCCGACGAATTCTCTGGCGAGGGTCAGCACCGCATCGCGGATGCCATCGTGTGCAATCGAGGCTTCGCTGACATCGACCATTCCGCCCATGCGGCGACCGGTGAATGACAGAGGCTCGACGCCGTCGAGTTCCAGAGCAGCCGCTTCGTTGTCTTTGCCGACGCGGGCCATGCCGCCGCCCTTGTGGACTCCGCATAGCATGTTTCCGTTCAGGATGAAGCACAGGCCGCCGAACATCTTTTTCTCGGTGATGCCGGGCACACCGGACAAGGCTTCCCGCAGGATTCGAGCGTGTTCTTCGCTGTAAGCCATGTCAGACGATCCTGTCTCTGGTTGAGTCAGTCGTTTGCGGAGCAGGATGTCTGGTCGGGCAAATCAAAAGTCTATGCCGGCCACTCATGGCTGCAGGTTTCACAGCGAAAACCGACCAGAGTTGCCGATCCGGGAACCAGTCGTCCTGATCCATCCAGCCGTCCATCGTTGAGCATCAGCGGGAAAACGCCCACTCGGCGGCAGTCGGGGCAGATCTGGTTCGCATTCAGGCGGTGAGCACGCAACGCCGCTGGGTTCGAGCCGGGTCGGTGCAGCTTATCGACCCACTCAGCGAACGAGTAAATTTCCGGCTCGCTCGAAATGTTGTGCGTTGCTGGGCCGTTGTCCGGAAGCGTTTCCGCTGTAGCGGGTTCGCTATCCGGCCAGTACACCTTGAGATCGCTCATCCCTGAGCCTTCCTTCCGGTAATGGCTAATTTGTCTGAGTGTGTCAGCCGCGGCATAAACCGTGATGATCGCTTCCCTGCGACCATACCCGTCGGAAGTCCCAGCGGGAGCGAACGGTACGAAACGGTCGTTGTTTCATCAAGACTGGCAATCAGAATCGGTTCTTGATGTAAGTCGCCTTTGATGCGATCACTTTCGGAAGCTGCGGTGACTTGCAGATTCCCGTCACCTTCCCTTGAATTGACCGTCCTCTGGAGTCACGCGGTCGCCTGACTCCTCAATCTGACGCACCAGTCCTACCCCATGAGAAAGCCGATCGATGCTGAAAACAGCCATTCTTACACTGCTGGTCATTGTGGCCATGTCTGCTCAGTCATTTGCCGACGACGGATTCAAACGCCTTGACGACGGAAAGTCCTTCGAAGGCTGGAAGAAAGCCACCGAAAACGAAGGCAGCTGGACCATCGAAGACGGAGCCTTCAAGGCACACGGAAACCGAGCCCACCTCTTCTACACGGGCGACGATAAACCGTTTGTCAATTTTGAACTCAAAGTCGACGTCATGACCCGGAAGAATTCCAACGGCGGAATCTACTTCCATACGCAGTATCAGAAAGAAGGCTGGCCGAAGTATGGCTTCGAGGTTCAGGTCAACAACACCTATGAGAAAGACCCTCGAAAAACCGGCAGCCTGTACGCGGTCAAGGACGTGAATCCTGCTCCCGCGAAAGACGACGTCTGGTTTACTGAGCACGTCATTGTGAAAGGGAATCAGGTCACCATTAAGGTCGACGGAAAAACGGTCGTGGAGTACACCGAACCCGAAGGCACGCAGCCTGGCAAAGACTTTACGCGAAAGCTCGACAAAGGAACTTTTGCTCTGCAGGCCCATGATCCGGGAAGTATTGTTTACTTCAAGAACATCCGTGTGAAACGTCTCGACTGATTCGGCTTTGGACTTCGACAAGAACCACTCCCGGCGGTTGAGCAACCTCAGCTGCCGGGAAGTTTCCTCTATCTCAGTCAGCCTCGCCGCCCGGGAAACGGTCGATTGCGAACAACCGTGAATGGATTCCCATATTTCTGACACTCGATATTGACAGTCTTGTTGATACTCTGGTATCGATTGACGAGACTTTTCAGGCGAGTCTGGTTTGATCATCGTATGATCTCTCAGACTTCCAGCCATCCGAACTCTCCGCGGGTAACCTCGCCGTGAAGCGAACCGAACCCTATCAGCTGTTGATTGCCGATGACGATGCGGGCTTTCGTGAAGTCCTGCGTTCGATCTTCGAGCCTTTGTTCAGGCTGCTGGAGGCTCGTTCTGGTGAAGAAGCCGTTGAGATTGTCGAGGGCGAACACGTCGATCTGATTCTGATCGACATGAACATGCATCAGTTGACGGGGCTTGACACTGTCCGGATCGTCAAGCAGATCGATTCCCGTCTACCCTGCATTCTGTGTACGTCTGACGCGACCGACGAACTGCGACAACAGGCTCGCGAAGTCGACGTGTGGTCGGTTCTGGCCAAACCCGTCCGTAAGCGAGAGCTCCTGACCAATGTGTCGTCAGCGATCGATTCCACTTACGGCGATTCCGATGTATCTTCCGGGTTCGGCTCCATGAACTGATGGTGAGTCATCGGGATTCCCCGGTTCATCAGAGCGTGCGACAGCTGCCCCGATTTCGGAAACTCCGCGCATCCCGGCGTCGTCCCGGAAAGCTGAAGAATACGATATGGCTTTGCTCACATTTCAAGTTCTGGATGGCATGGAGCGTGGCCGGGTTCTGGGCAACCTGCTTCCGCCAATCACGATCGGTCGGGAAGAGGACAACGCCGTTCAGCTGAACGATGAACGTGTGAGCCGATTTCATGCCAAGGTCCAGGAAGACGGCGGACACGTCATTCTGACCGACCTTGAGAGTACCAACGGGACTCGCGTGAACGGCCACCCGATCCAGATGCACGTGTTGCGGATTGGTGACCAGGTGGCAATCGGTCGCTGCCTGTTGCTCTTCGGAAGCGCCGACGAAATTGAACAGCACATCCAGGAGCGGAAAAGTCTCATTCAGGAATCGCCGGGCGGCACGATCTCGTTCGAATCGGACGAGTTCGAATTCTCAGCGGGTAACGCGCGAGGCGACGGCGAAGACCTGCCACGACTGTTTCCGGATGGTCCTCCTGAGCTGCCTGGCGAACTGCGACCGCTGCAGGTGGCTCAGACTTCTGATCTGCTGGCACATCTGCACGATCGATTGAGATCGATCATTACTGCCGGACAATCGATGCCCGTGGACGGCGACGAAAAGCAGACCTACAAATTGGACTGGGCAGCGTGGCAGCGTCTGATGCAGCTCGAAATGGACCTCTCAATCTATCTCAAAAAGCTGATCGATCCATCCAGCGGTGACAATTGATTGTCACTGACCGGGCTGCCACGGTTCGCCTGAGTCCATGCCCTCTGAGTCGTCCTCTTCGTCATCGCCCTGGTACAGTCCGATCAGGTCGTAATCCTGACGGTCGACGATCTCGACCGGGACCATGTCGCCAACGTTGATGCCTTCCCCGGTCACGTAAATATTGCCATCGATTTCCGGCGCGTCGGCAAAAATACGGCCCAGATAAACGCCCTCTTCAACCTGACTGTCGATGATGGCATCCAGCTCGTAGCCAACCAGCGAATCACCAAACTTAAACGCGATCTCCTGCTGAATCTCCATGAGTTCGTCGCGACGAGCTTCCTTTACATCTTCGGGTAAATGGCCTTCCAGTTTTACCGCTGGCGTGCCGGGTTCCAGCGAGTAAGTAAACGCACCCATTCGCTCAAAGGCGGTGTTGCGAACGAAGTCTCTGAGTTCTTCAAACTGCTCGTCTGTTTCGCCAGGAAAGCCAGTAATAAACGTAGTTCGAAGCACGAGATTCGGAATCGACGCCCGCAGTTTTTCTACCAGTTCGATGGTCTGAGCGCCGTTCACTCGCCGCTGCATTCGCTTGAGCATGGTGTCGTTGATGTGCTGCAGCGGCATGTCCAGGTATGGAAGAATTATTTCTGACGACGCGATGGTCTCGATGATATCGTCAGTAAAGTTCACCGGATAGAGATACATGAGGCGGATCCAGTCCAGCCCGTCGACGTTTTCCAGCTCCTTCAGCAAAGCATTCAATCGCACTTCGCCGTACAGGTCCATCCCGTAATACGTTGTGTCCTGCGCCACGATGATCAGTTCTCGAACGCCATCGTCGACGAGTTCGCGAGCTTCCTGAATGACCATTTCGATTGGCTTGGTGACATGCTTGCCACGCATTGACGGAATGGAGCAGAAGGTGCAGGTTCGGTCACAACCTTCTGAGATTTTCAGATAGGCAAAATGTTGCGGAGTAATTCGCAACCGAGCGGTGTCGTCCATTGCCTTGATCGGAGCCGGTCGAAACAACTCCCGTTGCTCTCGTGCTCCACCGACAAGGCGGTCGGCCACTCGATGAATTTCGTCTCGACCGAAGACACCAACGATGTGGTCAATGTCCGGCATTTCTTCCAGCAGCGATCCGCCGACTCGTTCCGGTAGACAACCGGCAACAATCACGCCCTTCGTCCGGCCCTGCTTCTTGAGGTCAAGCATTTCCTGGATGACCGACTTCGATTCCTGCCGCGAGCTTTCAATGAAACCGCACGTGTTGACGATCACGAAGTCGGCGCCGTCTGGATCGGAAACCAGCGAGTACCCGTCCAGAGCCAGCGTCCCGAGCATCTTTTCGCTGTCGACCAGATTCTTTGGGCATCCGAGGCTGACGAACGCGTAACTGCCTTTGATGAGCGGCTCGCCCGATCCAGATTCACTGGGCCGCATGATCAGATTGATGTCTTCTTGAAACATTGGCATAGCAAAAGCACCTGTGACTTCTCGTCGGACAGACGAAACTCGATCGTGTTTGGAATTTACTCGTGACTGTCAGCCGGACCTGCAATTAACGCTTTGAGAAGGCCCGTGCCGTGACCGGAATAAAAAAGGAACACTGATCAACGCTGATAATCACTAAATCTCTTCATTCAATTGATTAGCGTTTATCAGCGTTGATCAGTGTTCCCATCCTTGTCTCTTCAGCACAGGCCGCTGCAGATTGAGCGGGAAGGCGACAGTCTACACCTCTTCGTCACCAGATTCAGCTTCCGACTCCAGGTTCGTGACGGAAGAGTCTGAATCTGTGGCCGGGACGTCAGTCGTACCCTCTTCTGGCTTGTCTGAGACGTCCACTGCGGTCGTTTCCAGCACGATTTCGCTCGGAATCCGAGCCATTGAGGCCAGTTTGTCGTCAGCTTCCAGGCGAATAATTCGAACTCCCTGAGTATTTCGACCAACGACCGAGATGTCTCCAGCCCGCAGTCGCTGAATTTTTCCGCCGGTGGTGACCATCAGAACCTCGTCGTCATCCGAAACGGCCAGAATTGCAACGACCTTTCCATTTCGGGCGGTCGTCCGAATGTCTCGAATTCCTTTCCCGCCACGGTTTTGAGAACGGTAATGGAACCCGCTGCGTTCAGACTGGCCTTCGGCTTCCACTTCTTCGGTGTCGGCG
>JABMPE010000063.1 GCA_013203845.1 Rhodopirellula sp.
GCGTCTTGTAAAACTGATCCCGCGATACCCCGTGCTCTGCCATCAGCTTCTCACGCGCCTCGCCATCAACGCGTACCTTCTCGCCGGGCTCGTGGCTGCTCCCGATGGCTTTTTTAATCTTCCGTCCGGTGTCGTAGTACCGTTTCAGTTCGTCAGCGACTGCCCGTCCCCGAGTGATACCAATCGGTCGGCCAGTCAGTGCTGCCTTCTTCTTTGTCATCGCGTTTCCCCCTCAGTCCGTCAATTCTGGAACCGCCACAGTCTGTGTTAGCGGTCACAGAAATGGGAGTCTGGACGCTCAGTGCGGTATCGGAGCCTGCACTGACCATCCACGAGACCGAGGCCGGTCAATCTTTCAGGCTCGCTGGCTGCCGAAAAGCGTGCGTCTGCCGCAGACGGTGACACACTGGACTGAAGCAGACACCAGCTCGAAAGAGGACGTTCGTGCCCGCGAGGCTGAGTTGTTCTGGGGCAACAGTCAAGCAGGCCTGTTTATGTGAACCCGGTAAACGGCCAACTGCCGGGAAAGCCTGCTTCCGCCGGCCTCACCTCGGATGTTGTTGTGCCCGACGGGCGGACTTCCCTCATTTGCCCCGCTGTGAGTGGCCAGACGGCGCGAATCGGCAGAATGCCGTTCTCGACTCCGGCTGAATAAAGAGACTCAGCAACGCCCCAGATCGGCCCATTTTCGACCAGCCAGTTCTCCCAAAGGTATCACCGAGGGTATCACCGCCGAAAAAGCCGAAAGGTATCACGCAGTAACCCCTTGCAAGTCGTTGACCTGCAAGGGGTTATGAATGGACGATACTGGACTCGAACCAGTGACCTCCACGATGTCAACGCGTTGTTGTTGATGGCCTGATTTGGGTATAGCGGGCGTTAAAGCTCGACTGTACCGCAACTTGTGCCATCGTTCAATACCTACCAATACACCGCAATTCATACGCTTAAAGTACGGTACATTCACGTCTATGCGGTACAAAAGCGGTACTAAAATCACCGGCTATTACCATTGACCTGCAGCAGGCCTGGCGAACATTAAGACTGTCTGTCGTGTTACCGATCACACAATTAGCGGTCGCAGCGGTCAGCGTCACGAGTCAGAGGTACTTACTATGGCAAAGAAGGTGGCAGCACTTACTGGCAGACCGATTGGCATCACTCGGGGACCGGCAGTCGCCGCAGACGCACGCTTTTCCGCAACCGCCAGCCCCGCATTCAGGATCAGCGACCAGATGAAACGGGTGAGCAGCGTGGGACCGTTCGACTCGCAGGAATGTTCGTCGTCGTATGGGTACTGCCTGTCAGCAATACCGCGTCAGGCAGCGACAGGGGCTGAGTGTGCCCCTGCGACTGCCGACGTGAGAAGTCGATTGAAGCGCAATTACTCGGTAGGAGCTGGTGGTTTGTTGCCGAATTTCGCTTCGTAGCGGGCGATGAACTTCTCGGCTCGCTTCGGGTCGCATTTGAAACATTGGGAATCGGGCAGGTCGTGCTCTTTGCACCAATCACCCTTCTCTTTGAAGCTGGCGATCAGACTGGAATCGCAGCGTGAGCACTCGCCTTCGGGAACGCCGTGTTCGGCGCACCACCACCCGTCGTGCTTGCCGCCTTCGTCGCCTGCCTCGTGGCCTTCGTGGTCATCATGATTGTCGGTTTGAACGACCGGCGTTGTGTCAGTGCCCATGTCGGATGTCGCGGAATCACCGCCGCCAGAGCAGCCGGCCATGAAAGCCACCATGCCTAGCAGTGGCAGTGAAACGGTCCATCGCAGATTTGTCTTCAGCATCGCAGTTCTCCAAAAGTAAAAGGAAAAGGTTCCTGGTTTGGCACAGGAGTCAACAGAGGAAACAGAGAATCACAAACAGAGAATTCCGGTCTCTGTTCCCTCTGTTTGCTCCTGTGCAACTTTTCTGTAGTGATCAGTCCGGGCCTCGTCGTCGAACAGAGCCCTGTTTTAATGGTTTCAAATGGTCATCGGTTCTAACTCCTGTTTTGTTGACGGGACATCTTCGTCGATTTCCCGTCGTTCGCCTTTCCGGCCGACCGGACCGGCGAAGACCATGTAGAGGACTCGCAGGACGAGTAGCGACATGATCGTCGCGCTGATGACTCCGCCGATGACGACTGTGGCGAGCGGGCGCTGGACTTCGGCTCCCATGCCGGTATTGAAGGCCATCGGGACGAAGCCGAGTGCGGCAACGAGCGTGGTCATCAGCACGGGACGCAGTCGTGTGAGCGCCGCTTCTTCGACCGCCTGCTCCAGCCCCATGCCGCGCTGCCTTAGTCGGCGGATGGTCGAGACCAGCAGCATGTCGTCGAGCACGGCCACTCCCGACAGCGCGATGAAGCCGACTGCGGCCGAGATCGAAAACGGCATGTCTCGAATCCACAGAGCGAAGATGCCGCCCGTCCATGCGAACGGGACTCCGGTGAAAACGCGGATGGCGTCGATGGCGTTGTTGTAGGTCATATAGAGCAGGCCGAAGATCAGCACGAGCACGATCGGGACGACGATCATCAGTCGGCTGCGGGCGCGTTCGAGGTTCTCGAACTGGCCGCCCCATTCGACGCGGTAGCGTCCCGGCGGCAACTGCACTTCCTCGGCGACTTTCCGGCGGGCTTCGGCCACGAAGCTGCCCATGTCGCGGCCACGGATGTTGCTCGTGATGGAAATCCGTCGCTGATACCACTCGCGTTTGATCGTCGAAGGTCCTTCGCGAACCGTGATTGACGCCAGTCTTGAAAGCGGTATCTGCTCGCCAGCGAGAGTTGCGACCGGGATCGCTCCAATGACTGCAGGGTTGGCCCGTGCTTTTTCCGGCAGGCGGATGATCAGCGGGAAGCGAAGCTGTCCTTCAAACACTTCGCCGACGTTGAACGTGCCCAACGATTCGACGATGTCCAGTACGGTCTCGGCCGGCACACCGTAGCGGGCAATCTCATCCTGCTTGATTCGGATTTCGAGAACCGGCTGACCGGTGACCTGCTCGGTGGCAACGTCAGCGTTGCCGTCGATCGAGCTGAGGACGCGTTCAATCGCCCTCGCTTTCTCGACAAGCACGTCGAAGTCATCACCGTACAACACAGCGGCCACGTCGGAGCGGACGCCGGAGATCATCTCGTTGATCCGCATCTCGATCGGCTGCGTCATCGCGATCCGCTGGCCCGGCATGTCACGCAGTTCACGCTGGATCATTGTCGTCAGCTCAGCCTGAGTCGTTGCTTTCGTCCATTGATCGCGAGGCTTCAGCGTGATGAACAGGTCGGTCAGTTCCAGACCCATCGGGTCGGTCGCGACTTCTGCCGAACCGATGCGGCTCCAGACATGAACGACCTCATCTGGAAAGGCCTTCAGCACGGCACGTTCCATCTGCGTGTTGTACTGAATCGAATCCTGCAACTCGGTTCCCGCCAGTCGCACGACGTTGATCGCCAACGCTCCCTCTGACAACTTCGGCACGAATTCAGAACCGAGGTTAGGAGCGACAAACCCGAATGCCAGCACCAGTACGCACAGAGCGAAGCCGATGACCGCCGTTTTTTGCCGCATCGTGAAGTGCAGGATCGGGTGATAGATTCGTTTCGCCCAGCGAATCAGCAGCGGTTCCGTTTCTTTCAGATGTTTGGGTAACACGTAACTGGCCAGCACGGGCATCAGCGTCAGTGACAGGATCATCGATCCGGCCAGAGCGAAGATGACGGTGAGTGCCATCGGCCGGAACAGTTTGCCTTCGATGCCTTCCAGCGTGAGAATCGGCAGGTAGACGATCATGATGATCAGCTCGCCGAACATCGTCGGCTTGCGGACCTCGATGGCGGCGTCGCGGATGACGTCGAGTTTCGTCTGTCCTCGGGGAATGCCGTGCGAGAGTTTTCGGACACAGTTCTCGATCATGACAACCGAGCTGTCCACGACGAGTCCGAAATCGATCGATCCGAGACTCAGCAGGCTGGCCGCGATACCAAACTGCAACATTCCGGAAAACGCAAACAGCATCGACAGAGGAATGGCCATCGCCACGATCAGTCCGGCTCGCAGGTTGCCGAGAAACACGAACAGGATCGCGACGACCAGCAAACCACCCTCGAACAGGTTTTTCCGGACGGTGTCGATGACGTGATCGACCAGTTCGGTTCGGTCGTAGACCGTGCGGATTTCGACATCCGGCGGCAGCGTTGATTTGATGTCTTCGAGTTTTTCTTTCAGTGCCCACGTCACCTGATGGCTGTTTTCGCCCATCAGCATGAAGCCCAACCCGAGCACGGCTTCGCCCGTCCCATCCGCCGTGACGGCTCCCTGTCGGATTTCGTGGCCGATCTGCACTTCGGCGACGTCGCGGATTCGAATCGGCACGCCGTCGCGAGCGGTCACGACAATGTTTTCGATCTGCTCGATATTGACCGTACGTCCCTGGCCGTGAACCAGCAGCATGCGGCCCATGTCGTTGATATTGCCGCCACCCACGTTGCGATTATTAGCCCTCAGCGCCGTGGCAACTTCGTCAAAGGTCAGTTCATGGCGGATGAGCCTTTGTGGATCGAGCCTGACCTCAAAC
>JABMPE010000064.1 GCA_013203845.1 Rhodopirellula sp.
GCCGTGCAGGCACCACAACGAAGTACTGGTTCGGGGATCGCGACGAAGATTTCGCGAAAGCGGGCTGGTGGGGGCTCAATTCCGATAATCGGACGCATTCAGTCGGCAAATTGAACGAGAATCCCTTCGGACTCTTCGACACGCATGGAAATGTCTGGGAGTGGGTTCAAGACGGTTGGAATCCAGCTGACTACGTGCCGTTTCAAAACCAACCGGCCGTCGATCCGATCGGTCCGTTTTACGTGAATGAGAGTTCGACACGGGTGCATCGCGGCGGAAACTTCTTCTACCCCGCCCACTGCCGATCATCCGCAAGAAATGCGTATCTTCCGGAGTCTCGTCTGGAAAGCCTTGGTTTCCGTGTTGCTCTAACCATCGAAGCGGTGAAGGCAGCGGCAAACGGTCGCCCCCCTGAAAGTCCCACAGTCAATTCCAGCTGGCACGGCTGGCCCGCCGCCGCTCCGGCTCCGGCCATTGCCCCCTTCGATGCCACACAGGCGAAGCGGCATCAGGAAGCGTGGGCGAAATACCTCGGCGTGCCGGTCGAGTACACCAATTCGATCGGCATGAAGTTCCGCCTCATCCCCCCGGGCGAGTTCATGATGGGGAGTACTCCGGACGAGATTCAGGATTCGCTTCAAGTCGTGGCAGACATTCCTCTCTGGAAAGACGCCATCGTTAGTGAAGGGCCACAACATCGGGTCATTCTCTCAAAGCCAATCTATCTGGGGATCCACGAGGTATCCCAATCGCAGTATGAACGGGTCGTCGGAACGAACCCCGCTCACTTTTCTGCGGCGGGTTCAGAAAGTGCGGCTCTCACGGGGACCGACTCAGCAAACCTCCCGATCGAGATGGTCAGTTGGAATGACGCAGCACAATTCAGCGCGACACTGAGTCAGCTCGAGGGACGCAGTCCGTCGTACTTCAGAAATGGCACGGTTGTGACTCCGCTGACTGGAAATGGATACAGCCTGCCGACAGAGGCGGAATGGGAATTCAGCTGCCGCGCTGGAACCGCAACGAGGTATTCGAACGGTGATCTTGCAGAGAGTCTGCCGGGCTGGTGCGTCTCGAATTCAGCGCAGCACACGCACAAGGTTGGTGAGTTGCCGCCGAATCCGCTTGGACTCCACGACATGCACGGAAATGTCCGGGAGTGGGTTCAGGACGGTTGGGAACCGGACTACTTCAACCAGATTCGTACCGACGTGGCCGTTAATCCATCCGGCGCGATACCACCCGGAAAGTATCGCGTCTTTCGCGGCGGAAACTGGAGCGATCATCCATCGCATTGCCGCGCGTCGCACCGTCGTCCCGAAGACGCAGCGCACTCCGACAATCATCTCGGACTGCGTCTGAAACTGGCTGTTGCTGCTGTCAAGGCGGCCATCGGGCAACGCAATGAAGGGACTAGCCCCGCCGCAATCGGCCGGCACGGCTGGCCCGCCGACGCTCCGCCTCCGGCCATCGCCCCCTTCGATGCCACACAGGCCAAGGCCCATCAGGAAGCGTGGGCGAAGTACCTCGGCGTGCCGGTCGAGTACACCAACACCATCGGCATGAAGTTCCGACTGATTCCACCGGGCGAGTTCCTGATGGGGAGCACGCCGGAGGAGATCGAAGCCGCAATCAAACACCATACCCCGAATGCCTGGGACGACGCGGTCGTTCGCAGCGAAGGTCCGCAACATCGGGTTATTCTGACAAAGCCGTTTTATCTCTGCGCGTACGAAGTGACCCAGGAGGAGTATGAGATGGTTCTTGGCCGTAACCCATCTGAATTCTCTGAGAGTGGGAAGCGCAAGGATGCGGTCGCCGGAATGAAAACCAATCGTCATCCCGTGGATGCCGTGAGCTGGTCTGGTGCTGTCGATTTCTGTGTTGCTTCGAGTGAGCGAGATGGCCTTCTGCCGAATTATCTGCGTAACGGATTGACAACGACTCTTCTGAAAGGCAATGGCTACCGGCTGCCAACAGAAGCGGAATGGGAATTTGCCTGTCGGGCTGGCACAACAACGATGTGGTGGAGCGGCAGCGGACCGCAGGACTATGTGCAGGCAGGATGGTTTGGTGGCAATTCAGGTGATCGAACACACGTCGTGGGTGAGCTGGACGCGAATCCGTTTGGATTGTTCGATGTTCATGGAAACGTCAGAGAACATTGTCAGGACTGGTTCTCGATGTCTCCCTATCCCGATGACGCACTTGAAACCGTCATGGATCCACTTGGACCCAAAAACATGATTGAGAATGAGGGCAATGTCCACGTGGTTCGCGGCGGAGCAGCGTGCTATGCAGGCAATCCCACTTCTGGTCGATCGACGTCGCGGCGTCATAGTGGCAACAGTGGCGGAATCGGAATGCGTCCCGTCCTGCACGTTGAGAGCGTGCGGAATCTGCTGAAAGCAAAACAAGCCCCGTCCGTAACGACGCCATCGGATCCTCCGCGAAAACGCGAAACTTCATGGCACGGCTGGCCTGCCGACGCACCGCCGCCCGCGATTGCTCCCTTCAACACCGCACAGGCCAAGGCCCATCAGGAAGCCTGGGCGAAGTACCTCGGCGTGCCGGTCGAATTCACCAACAGCATCGGCATCACGTTCCGTCTGATCCCGCCTGGTGAGTTCCTGATGGGGACGCCCGCAGAGGAAGCTGAGCAGATCATTGAACGGCACGGCATTCAATTGAATTCGGCTGAGGAAATCGTCCGCTCGGTTCGTAGCGAGTCGCCGCCACATCGTGTGACACTGACGCAGCCGTTCTACTTCAGCACTTCCGAGATCACGATCGGTCAGTTCCAGAGCCTCAGTCCCGACGACTTGACCGTCCACCCAGCCGCCGCTGGCTCGGTGGACGTGAACCTTCCCATCTCGACGAATTGGAACGCGGCCGCCCGATTCGGGAACCAGCTTGGCGACAAGGCCGGACTCGACAAACTCTATGACGACCGCGTCGATGTCGTCTCTCCAGTCGCGGGGGATTTCGGATACCGGCTTCCGACCGAAGCGGAGTGGGAATTCGCCTGCCGGGCGGGAACAACCACGCGCTATTGGACCGGCGACGATACAGGAGACATGGTCAAAGTCGAGTGGCGCGGCCACAACTCCGACGGCAAGCCGCATCCCGTGGGGCAACGTCTTGCGAATCCGTTCGGACTGCACGACATGCACGGCAACCTGATGGAGTGGTGTCACGACGCCTACGCGGACGACACCTACGCCCGTCGACAGGGGGCACCGGTCGTCGACCCTGTGAGTCCCTTCGCCACATTCACAACTCCCGCCGTGTTGCGTGGTGGGGATTTCGGTGGCAATAACGACTGGGACGCCCGCGCGGCCAAGCGTCGCCCCTTAACGCGGGCACCGGGCAAGAGTCCCTTGGATGGAGTGGGCATCCGCCTGCGATTGAGCGTGGATGCGGTGCGGCACCTTCAGCCACGCACTGTTGTCCAGGCCGCGCTCGACATGAATGGGTATGTCGAAGGAACTCTAAACGATCATCCCGTTCACGTTGACCGAGAGGACGCCGACAAGTTGCGACAGCGGGGTGAACTCAAAGTCCTCGCCATCACACTTCGCGGCGGGCCGGGCATCACCAACGAAGGGCTGTCGCGGATCGCGAACCTGCCGGACCTGGAGCATCTCTCGATCACCGGGTTTGGGCTGGATGACCGCGGTCTCGAGAACCTCGGCAACCTCCCGCAACTGAAATCGCTGTATCTCGAAGGGGGAAGACAGACGACAAAGTCGTTGAAGACGATTGGATGCTGGGCGCAGATTGAGCATTTGACCGTGCACGGCATTCCGTTTTCCGATGAGCACCTGGAGGGAATTGAGCAGCTCCAGCAACTGCAGACGATTCGAGCGGGCCACCTTGTGATGACCGAAGCCCAGACGCAGGCGTTCTCGAAGCTCCCCAATCTCAAATTCATGTGGCTGATGGGAGAGCATCTGACCGACGACACACTCCGCAACGTAGCACGCCTGCCGGCATTGACGGCGTTTACCGTGACGGCTGCGGACCAATCACGGATCACCAATGACGGGGCGCGCGCCCTGGCCGCCAACGATCGGATCGTCTACGTCAATCTGGGTGGGACCAAGATCGACGATCAGGGTCTCGCCTATCTGGCGGCGAGGAAGAATTGGGAGGACCTCCTGCTCGACGGCACGCGCATCACCGACGACGGTCTCAATGTGCTGAAAGACATGCCTCGACTACGGACGCTGTGGCTGTCGAACACCAAGGTTGGCGATAGTGGCCTCGCGACAATCGCTACCCTCCCGGCCCTCGAAGTGCTGCACCTTAACCAGACACATGTCACCGACAGCGGCCTCATTCACCTGGAAGGGCTGCAACATCTCAAGGATCTGCGTCTCGACGAAACGCGAGTCACTGCGCAACAGGTCGACCAGTTACGCAAAAAGCTCCCCAACTGCCGCATCTCCGCAGTGCAAACGCCATCAGCAGCGAGCAAATAAATCAATGAATGAATTGTCCAGACAGCAATTCGAGGGAGTGAACAAACAGTTGGTCAATATTTCGGCAGTTCCATAGAGGGGGTGCAATACGCCAGTATGTTGAACGCGGGTGCGATCCATTCCTCGACAGGCTGGCTCTCTTCGCTTTGAGTTGGCCGATGAATACGTTCAAGTGACTCAGTCGCTCTAGATATCGCAAGCTACTGTCGACCATGAACGTGCCTTGCCTTTCGACACTCGGTACGTCTGTGTGTTGCAGCACAAGGTTCCGCATCAGAAATTGCATAGTCACTCGCTCCAGGTAGACTTAATGTTCAACGTGACCGTAGTGTACTGCCATTTGACGTTGGCCGCGTGAAGCCAAATGTCCCGGGCGACCGTGAGTAGTTGCGGTTACACGGTGACCAGATTCAGTTGGCCACGGCTCATTACTGAGCGAAGCTCCCGCAATTTATCGGTTGCGGAAATGCGACTGGTACGACTTCGGCACGACGGTCTTAATGAGTTTATCGAGTTCGGCACCGGGCGATTTCGCATCGGTGGGATTCGAATGACCGTTGATCCGGCACGCGTCGTACGACATCTCGCCAGTCACGCGCAGATCAAGTTTGTCGAGCGTCAAATGTCGGGCGGACACACGCGAGTGAGACCCGACGATCGCAGGCTCCGGATGGCCGGTGCGACGA
>JABMPE010000604.1 GCA_013203845.1 Rhodopirellula sp.
GTCCAAGTCAGTTCCCACGGCCTTGCACTCAACAAGAACGGCGGGGCTCCCGTTAACTGCCAGAGCATAGTCAACCTTCTCACCCTTCTTGATTCCGACATCGGCAGTGAATTCCGGAATGACTTCAAGTGGGTTGAAAACGTCGAAACCAAGCGCCGCGATGAAAGGCGCTACGAGAGACATCTTGGTAGCCTCTTCACCTGAGACCTGAGACATCCGTGACTCGACCTGCCTTGCAACCTCACGAATTCTGTCGGAGTAGTCCATCGTTGAAGTCCTTGCCTGTCATTTGAACCGTTGGGACATATTGAAGTGTGTCAATGTCGATCAATGTCGACAAGCAAAGGGCTCAGCCGATGACATTACATATTCGACGAATGCGACTTTCACCGGTTTACTTCAATTAGCTTCAGAATGGCGGCGATAGTGGCGTCAGACAGTGCCGGCCATTCATCGACCAACAGCCGCAAAGCAGCGTCCCGCGCATCGACCGTGCCGGATTTCGTGCCAGGTGCGTCCCCCTGAATGTCGTAACCCGTTGCCAGTTCAGCACCTTCTGGCAATTGGTTCGAGTCCAAGTGGGGGAGCTCTGTTCAGTAGAAATTACTGGCAAAGACTCGAAAACCCCGGAACTTTCCGGGGTTTTTTCATGCGCCGTGTTCACTATCTGCGCTGCATTTCCGGTGCATTCGAGCGGTTGCTGCACCGGATTCTGCAGCGCTTTTTTCGAAACGCTGGCAGCCCGTTCGAAGTGCTCGCTGGCGACTTGCAGATAGTGCTTCGCGGCAACCGGTGTGGAATTTCCGATCCACTTGCAGACGACATGCAGCGGAAACTGTTCCGCCAGTTCTGTTTCCCGAGTCGATCGCAGGTTCTGGAAGGTCTTGGGCCACGGCTTCAGGCCAGCCCGGCAGATAATCCGGTTCAGTTGCGACCGCAGATTCTGCCCGCCGTCGCGATATCGACTGATCACAAACTCGCTTCCCGGTGCCGCCTGTTCGAATGCCAGTTCCAGGTGCGGGCGTAGTTCCGCAAACATGGGGATCAGTCGACTTTCCCCGCTTTCCAGGTGTTCGGTCTTCGGGCTTGAGACCAGAATTCGACCGTGTTCCCAGTTCACGTCGGACCAGCGGAGGGCAAGATGCTCCGAAGGGCATCGCAGCCCGCCATACCGACTCAGAGCGAAGATCAGACGCCACTCGGCATCCGGGCACGCACTCAGAACAAGCTGAGCTTCATCCTGAGTCACAAAGTAGAAGCGCGACTCGTTTCCGATAACGTTGGCCTTCAGGTCAGCAAACGGGTTTTCGCTGACCAGCTTCTGCCGAACCGCGGCTTTCAGGAGCTGCTTTGCCCGTCCGCAACGGCGACGGATCGTATTTTGAGCCAGCCCCTGTTCCTTCAGAAATAGCAGCCAGGCGTCGGCGTCTCCGGGCGTGATTGCCGAGAGTTGCCGGTCAGCATTGAAGAACTGGAGCAAACTTCGCCGCGTCTGTTCGTAAAGGTCTCGCGTTCGCGGCTTCACTTCCGTTCGCATGGCAATGTAAGAATCGATGAACGTGGCCAGCGAGTCACTGCGGTCATCACGAGAGACTGCCAGCCCCACCTTAACGAGCTTCTGACGTAAGCCGTCGTCGATGTCGCTGAGCCAGCGGGATGTCTCATCGTCGGGCGAATGCCCGGTGAGCTTTGCTGTGACGAGCTTTTCGACTCTCAGACAGACGGCTTCGGCCTGTCGTTGCGTCGCCTTGCCGAGTCGGATCGTCTCGCGTTTGCCGTCGGCAGCGTAGAACAGAATCTGCTTTGTACCGTTTGAGTCTTTGCCGATTGATGCCATCAAAATCTTCCCGTTTGTGCAAAATGGATTGTGATTGAAAGACGCTGTTAGGTGTTCACGCGGCTACTGTTCAAATCGTTGGAGCACGTTGCGAACCTGGACCGGGTTCCACAACTTGCCGCGCCGTGTCGTGTGCCCTTGCTCATTCAGCTTTGCGGCGATCGCTGGAAAGGAAAGCCCTTCCGCTCGCATCGCTTTCAGGTCGTCAGCGATGTCAGCGATGTCAGCGTAGGCATCGTCAGCCATCCGCTTTCGTGCCTTTGCGGCCATTTGCTGCGCCTTGGCGAGTCCAGCTTGCCGTTTATCTTCGCGGCCTTTCCAGTGGCCTTCCCGCGCTGAACCGAGTTTCACTCCCCTTGATTTCGGCGCCGCCAAAGCTGATTTGGTGCGTTGACTGATCATGTCCGCTTCGTGTTCGGCCACTGCCGCCAGAATATGAATCGTCAACCGATTCGCGTGTGGCTGGTCGCAGGCAATGAATTCCACGCCTGATTCCATCAGACTCGATGTGAAGGCTACATTGCGGGCCAGGCGGTCTAACTTGGCAACCACAAGCGTTGCTTTGGATCGCTTGGCATGAGCGATGGCCCTGGCCAGTTCTTCACGGTCGTTTCGTTTTCCCGATTCAACTTCTGTGTAAGACGCTGCAATCTCAGCTCCCACGCGATTAGCGTAGAACTCAACTGCCGTCTTTTGAGCTTCCAGGCCTAACCCAGACCTTCCCTGCCGCTGTGTACTGACTCGAAAATAAGTCACAAGTTTTTCGGCATTCATAGTCATCTGGTCCCGTGATAGTGGTGGCAACATCGATCCTTGGCAGAGTGTAAAATTATTGTTGACCGAGATTCAGGTTGTTATTACTGCCCGCTGGGCGAGCGTCTTGCCTATACCGAAACAAAGCGTGACACGCGTCGCGGGAAGCGGCGCGAGCGGCGTGTGTACCGGTGCAAAGCGTGTGCTTCGTGCGTGCAGCGCGAGCGGTGTGTGTCGGCTCGCAACAAGTCGGGCCGGACGGTGACACGGGATATCTATACGCATGATCGAGAAGCATACAACCAGCGAATTTGGATCGCGGAAACGCCGTTTGGCCTGCTCAAAGAGCTGGTCGGCCTGCGTCAGTTTCTGCTGCGAGGACTGGAGAAGGTTCAGACGGAGTGGCGCTGGGCGTGCCTGTCACTGAACCTCGACAAACTGGTTCGCGGTTTATCGCGTCTGCGTTCGACGCTGCGCGGTGAACTGGAACCAACGCCCTGAGGCCTCACATCCGGGCAAATCCGGCGGGGCACTCCTCAGCACGATCCAGTGCCATCCCGAGGCCCCTCGTTTGACTCCAGCCCCGATCCTGTCTCACCCCTCACGAATTCTCACCGCAGCACCAACGAGACTCTCAGTGGAAAACGTGCCGTAAATCAACAGGCCCCTCTGGTGTCCGCCTGATTCAGCAATGAGACAATGTGACCACACAGGCTGAAGTACTCGAACGGCGGGCAATCGACCGGGCGTCATTCTGTGTGGATGTGCTCGGCGCCCCATTCCGTCACAGATTCCAACCGCGATAAAGGTTAGATTCCAGAGTGTCAAACGCCGAAGCAAATGAGCTCAGCTCTTCCTGTCAGGCACAGCTCGTCGACTTCGAAATCGAAACGGAATCCGACCGGATACGGGCATCAAACTTGCTGACAGTCCGGAGACCTCACCGACGACAGGCGGCATCGGAAGCGGTGGTCTGTTGTGGGAACGCGCATCTGAAATCCAGTGACCGAACGCCCGCCGGGTGACCATAGTCCCGTCGGACGAGCAAGGGCCAGTTTGAATGATCACCGCCTGAAGGAACCAGGCACTTGTAGGGACGGCACCTCTGCGTCAACGGCGGAGCCTGCTGAGGAAGTCCGTCCCTGAAGCGGGCATGTGACGTTGGAATCACGGAAAACCATTTTTGCCCAGCGACTGTCTCGCGCGGTATCGGAGGATGGATCAATGGGATCGCTATTCCAGTCCGTTTCAGTAGCGGTACGAATTCCAGGCATTCTGACCCTTGCCTTGGCACTGCTCTGGGGATACTCGTGCCTGGCTCAGGCGACGTATCGCTATTCCAGAGAACTTCCAGCTCCCGAGCAGATGGATCCGGGCCAGGTCCGTGAGGCTCGCAATACGTTGCAGCTTGTCCTGTACAAGCAGCAGGCGGATCTCTTCGACTACCGTCTGCAGAACCCAGAAGAATTCGATCGGCTGATCCGACAGGCCGCAGTCACAGCCGCCGACGCCGCTGCCATTGCGGCCCGGCTGAAGGACAGCGCAAGCCTGCTGCCCGTCGAGTTCGGCATCCGCGAAGAGATCCGTAAGATCGTCACACCGACGATCAAGACGCTGGACACCGGACTGGCACGCATCAAGGCTCCGTCCAATCTGTCCGACCTCTACACAATCTTCGAGAAAAACAACGACGTAAGTCGCGGAATCGCCAAGGCGAATGTGCAGCTTCTGAAAAGCCTGCAGCCGCTGGCGAGAGAAGACGTTCGCGACACACGCCTTGAGCGTGAAAAAGCACTCTCACTGCTGAACCGCCGCAGGCTTGAGTGGCAAACAGAATCTGCCCGCGTCAAGGCCGGCACATCTTCCGATACGGCCGCTGTGGAAAAACGGCGGACGGAGTACATGCAGCAGTTCGAAGAAGTCAAAAAGCAGACCGTGGAACTGGAGCGGATCACGGCATCGCAGCAGAACCTGCAAACCGCCATCCAGATGCACCAGGAGTTCGAAGGTGCGTTTCAAAAGCTGGAAGCTGCTTCCAAGGGGCTGAAAAAAATCAACCTGCTGGCTGGTGACGGGTCGGCCATGGATCAGTCAGAGGCCTTTGTCAGTGCCCTCAACACGATTAGTAGCACTGCTCTTGGACACCTGACCAATATGAAGCGGCTGAGCCTTGAGTCGCTCCAGCGGGATAAGGCCTACATCCATGAAACTCTACTGTCGCAACGCTTTTCAACAGAGGGCGGGCCAACTTATCTCAACGCCGTTCTGCAGCGTCTGCCAGGCAGTGAAGCGGATCAGGAAATTCTCGACAGTATGGTCTCGGTCGCGAAGAAAGGACAGAGCCTCATCTCCGCAGTGAATACGGCGATGCCTGAAGTCAAAACATTTGGCCAGATGATCGACCGTGCCTGGCAGGAACATAACAAAGTCAACCCTCACGGCGATCTGCAGTCCACTTCCACTCAGAATGCCATCAACTACTTTGGACGACTGAGTGAACTGCTCCTGGCGGCTCCGGACTTTCTGGATCGCCGTGGCATTAAGGTCAGCAGTCCGATCGTTGAGATCCTGAAATACGCCGGAAACGTCGTCGGAACACTGCCAGTTCTGGTTAACAGCTACAGCGCCAGCGTGGAGAAATACCAGCAGTTTGTGACCCTGCCATCGGGCTGGAGCATCACGGGACAGAATGCCCCGTTTCTCAAAGCCCGCCACATGTATCTTCATAAGATCGGACTGGCCGCGTACTCCGACCTTGGCGGCGAGGATCAGACCACAGTCTTTGTCGAACAAAACAAAGGCTTTGGCCGCAGCGACTGGGTCAGACTGACGCCGGAGCAATTCGACGATGTCCTGCGTGCGATGTCCATCTTCACGACACTCACGGGACGGAATCCCACACAGGATGAGTTTCTGACACTGTGTGAGAGTCGCGGCACCGGGGAGCCGACATTTCGTGTTCCGACGTTCTATTACGTTGATCTGGATCCTGACAGCCCTCAGTTCTTTCAACTGCGTGAAATGACACTGTCTGTCGGTAGTCTGCTGGGCAATGACCAGCGCGACGTCTATGACAACCCACGGTATTCCGACCGCTATGGTGGCCGCTGCCTGGAACTCTGTGAGACCTGGAACTCAGCACTTGGCAACATCAGAAATCCAATGGGCTATAAGGCGCTCGTAGCAACTCAAACCACATTGCTGGGAAGCACTGTACCGGTCGACCGCTCACTGCAGTTGAAGTTCACGAAGTTCTCACGGAGGTACGCTGAGCTGAATCAGATGTTTCGCGATATTTATTCGTCTGACATTCCCCACGACATTCTTGGGGCCATCCTGCTGCACGAAGGCGTGACCCGCAGTCCACTCGAACAACAACTGCAGTTGCGGCACGTCGAGCAGATGGCGGCTGCGAGGTACACCGTCGATGTGACAGCGAACCAGTCGAAGTACGACCAGATTGAATTCCTGCTTTCAATGTCGGCGCCGAGAGATCAGCCGCCACGTAATGTCGAGACGACACTGAAGGTCACGCTTCCAGGTGGTCAGCCCGCAACCAGGCTGAAGCTGTCTCCGTTGAAAGGTGCGGAGGGACGCAGCGCACTCCAGGGAACTCTCAAAGTCCCTCTGGATGTTCTGGCAAAAGGGGGAATTATCACCTACCAGGCAACTGTCGCCTTCGATGGAGTTACAACAACTGACTCCGGTTCACTGGAACTGCAGACGCTGCTGAACCTGTCGCATCCGATCGCCATGCCGGAATCGGAAGAACACGACACGTTTGAATTCAGCACAGTTCTGTACCACCACAAGGGCTTCGCTCCATCGTCTGCAAACATGAAAACGCGACTGGAAATCGTCCCCCTTCGGCGTGCCGCAACGGCATCGAACGACGAACGGAAACCACAGCAGATTGAAGGCTCGGTCCATTTTGATCGCAAATGGGGCGATTCTCTGGCAGTCGCCAGAAAACTCGTCTCCTTTCGAAATGAGAAACAATGGCCGCCCGGCGAGTACTCGTGCGCCTTTGTGTTCCAGTTCGGCGATGCAGAACTGCGGACGCCAGTCACCAGTTTCCTCATTCCTGAACCGGTCGAAATCCCCAAGGCAGACGAGTCCAAAACGGATGAAAATGACAAAACAAAAAAACTCAGGGATCCAACTGGTCCACTCCGTGAAGCAGCAGCGCGTTCGGCCAGTCTTTCAGACCAGATTGCAGGATACCTCGGGTCAGCACACGAAATCGTGGCTCAGGCAAAGACATCGCTCGCAAAGACTGATGAAGCACTGGCCGCTCTGAAGAAACTGTTCGAGAACCTGGCTGACCGGATCGCACAGTTTCAGGAACAGTTACCCGGACTGAAGCAGGCGTCGGCGGACCTTAAAGATATCGCACTGCAGGTCATTGAAGCGAAACAACGAGCAACGCACGCTGCCGATCGCGCCTGCCAGTATGCGGATCAGGCGGCTGCCGCGTCGACACCCGAAGAACAGAAGAAGCTGATTCAGCTTTCCAAAGACGAGTATCAGAAGGCGAAACAGGAACTCGATGCGGCCAGCAAGGCCTTGCAGCAGGGACTTAATACTTCCACTCAGTTGAAGTCAGCTCTGCAGGAACTGCAGAAGCTGCACGCAGACGTTAAGAGTGTGGATACACAATTCACGGCAGCAGCGGCCGGAATTGAGCAGGCGGCTGCGAAACTCGCGGAAGCGACTGACCAGCTCACCGTGATGCGTGTCCGAGTGGATGATCTGCAACTGCTCAAGAATACGGCGGTCGGCCTGCTTTCGGCCGGCGAAGCCAGCGTGGCTCCGTTCGAGGATCTGCCGCAGGCGCAGGGGTACGTGAAGACGATGCGAAGTCTCTATGGACAGATCGTCGCCCGGGCAGATCAGGCCATCGGATTTCCCGACGCGCTTCAGGTGATTCTCGACAATCTGTCGGCCGATCTGGATGCTGCCCGCAAGGCACTCGACGAGTTACAGGCAACTGGCGGCTCTACTTCGCTCCCGGCTGCCGACTCACTGGATAACCTGATCAATTCCGTCTTTGCGATTGATGTTGCCGAAGTCTGGGTCCTGCGAGCGGAAGCAGAAGTGAACAGAGCGCTTGGCTGCACGCATTCGACAGCGGATGCTGTTCCACCGGATGCTTCGCTGGATGGGCTGACCGGCACAGAGTTGACGCGGATCACGCCCAAACCAGACAACGGACCAGATGCCGATCTGAGTGGCCTCGACACAAATCCGCTGACTCAGATTCCCACGACACAGCCGAAACCGGACAGACCGCGGCCGCGCGGACAGACGACCGGACAGACGCAACCGCAGACACCAATGCAGTCGGAAGAACGGACCTATGCACTCTTCATCGTGCAGGGCACAGGTGACACCCAGCGTCAGGTGCCGTTCCCATTTCAACTCAAAATTAAACCGACTGAGGAAGAGAACAAGGCCGTCGCGACATTGTTTATTCCACGAGCCCTCGGTCAGGCCGAACTGGCGCAACTGGGGCAGTTGGGATTGAGCGCCTCGATGGACCTGACTGCCGTATGGGATGGCCAGAAGTACGAGATTCGCGGAGCGGCACTCAACAGGTTTGCAAAAGTTGGCGCTGTCATCGGTATTGGACTTGGCGAGGCATTTGGAGATTCGCTGGCTAAGGCGATGTCCATGGGGTTACTGGCAGATGATGACGACCGTCAGAACAGTCAGCAGTCCCCGCGGATTGTTGTCAAAGACGCGGTGGTTTACGCGACACCGGGCGGTCAGGATCTGAACCTTGTCTCACACTCAGAAGTGACAGCAGTCCTTCCTGGTAAGGAGGCGAAGGAAGTGACGAGTGATCAGAAGCTGTTCGCCAAACGATTGAATTGACCAGTTTGTCTCACACTTGCGGGCGACATCAGCAGGGAGTTTTGAAATGCCTGTATCGCGTGTTCCTGCAGTCCGCATGATTGTATTACTTGGCGTGCTGCAATCATCTGTCCTGTTGCGCCACCAGCTTCAAGCGGTCGAGACGAACGGCTTCGGCTTCTTCGGCGTCGCTCTCGGAGTGACCACAGAGGCGGAACTCCTCAAGAATTCCACATGGGGTCAGCCAGATCACACAGAGGCGAAGGACGGCCAGCGCTCAGTGCTGACCTATAAGTTCTCCGTCTGGCAGAAACTGACAGTCGAGATCCGGGATGGCGTCGTCCAGGCCATTGATGTGCGGCCACCTGACCGAACGCGGGCCGCGCTACTGGCTGAAAAACTCGGCCTTGGATAACTCAACGCCGTTGCAGATGCCGCAGCGTTGCCGAAATCCGTCCTGAATGGACCCGAGGACGTGTCCGGCCTGCGCATCCTCACGTGCAGCAAAGCCAGCAACATTTTCCTTTTTGCTGACGAGTCGCTTGGTGCGGTCTACGTGAAGCTGATGCGTATTGTCCCGGCTCGCAGTATCGCCGTGACGCATACTCCCGCGACGGCGCTCGCTGAGCCCGGAATCACACCAACGTCATTCCTCGGCGTCACTCCGGGACAAACCACAGCTGACGGATTGCTCGGTTTACCGGAATGGGGACCACCGTTGCATAAAGCACCACTCAGTGGGGATGCCTCATTGCTGACGTATACCGTGTCAGAATGGCGTGAAGTCACTCTCACTGAAGAAGCGGGAATCATTTGGGCCATTGATGCCGTGCCTCCAGAATGGGCGGACCCAGATCGACTCGCCAGCAAACTTGGGCTCGGGCAGAAAACAGTGGAAGCAGGTGCAAAGCAATCCGGCACAGTCGCTCCCTCCGGAGCATCCGAAAAGCCAGCGTGGACGAGACTTGCGCCCGTGAGCCCGGCTGGCGCATTCGCCGAGTCTTATCCCGATAGTATGGCAGTCATGTTCGTCGCAGAACATAAAGGGCAACGGGTTGCCGAACGGCTTCGTTTCTATGCTGATGTTCCTGAGCGGTTTGCCTACTTTGGAATTCAGATGCAACCGCTCTCGAAGGACCTCGCCAGCCAGCTTGACCTGCCATCGGACGCTGGCATCCTCGTCGTAGCAGTCGCTCCCAACACCCCCGCTTCACGGGCAGCGATCGATCCGGGAGATGTCCTGCTGAAGATCGATGATCTGGACCTGGAAAATCCTGCACGTCTGCTGGAGATCCTTCACCATACGACGCCCGGAAAAACACGTGGTCTGCTGATCCGGCGAGGCAAAGACTTGATTATGCGGAGAGTCACGTTCGGTTTACCGAAACTGAAAGACGCTTTTCTGATACGCGCCAGCGAGGCACGGCGGGATGGCGACTTCCATAAAGCCATTCACGACATTTCGCAGATCATCAGAATCGATTCACACGATGCGAATGCATATACCGCGCGAGGCGAGTGCCTTCTGAAACTGGGCATGTGGAAGCAGGCAGAAACAGACTTTACCGCCGCGCTTCAGATCACACCGAACTCCGTCCGGTCGTATGTGGGACGAGGAGACGGCTATATCCAATTGAAACAGTTCGATGCTGCAATTGCAGATTTTACACAGGCGATCAAGCTCGATGCGACAGTGACGCAGGCATACACCGACCGCGCCAGAGCGCTCCTGCAGAAAGGCGATTACCCTGCAGCCCTCGCGGATGCAAGCGAGGCGATTCGCCAGACGCCGGAAGACGCCTGGCCTTACCTGGTGCGCGGAGTCATCGAAACAGAACAACAGAATTATGATCACGCCTTGAAGGACTATAATCAGGCCCTCGAACTTTCTCCGAAGCTGATCCTCGCGTACAAGAATCGGGCGGTGCTCTATCAGCGCCGCGGCCAGAAAGCGCTCGCAGAAGCAGACTACAAAAAGGCTGCGGAACTGGAACGTCTCGTCAGCGGTGGTGGCCAGACTGCTTCAGACAGTTCGGACAAGACGTCGTCGATCCTTGATATCGATCGACAACTACAGAGCGAGTCACCAGACAAACGCACGGCCAGAATTGCAAGTTACCTCGCAAGCGCTGAAGCCACATTGAAGCAGGGGCAGACACGTGACGCCGCCGCCTTCTACTGGTCGGCTCGACAACTGGAAGTCGTCAAGACGGTACCAACCGCGTCGTGGATACACTTCGATATGGAAGTCACCGATGAAACGCTGGAGATGGCCAGGTTCAAGAGTCTGATTGCCGCATTCAACGACGACGATCAGGATTCCTACTTCGCAGGCGTGCGCGTCCTCCGTGTGCTGCCCGGCGGTCAGGCTGCGAAGGCAGGACTGTTTGCTGGCGCTCGGATTGTGGAAGTTGGCAAAAAAGCAGTTGTAAACTCGCAGCAGTGCCAGGAACTGTTCCAAACCTTCGTGACACCAGAAGGTCGTCCGGGCGGAAATAAGTCGGATCAGAAACTTCTCCTGAAGGTACGGAATTTTGACGGAGCCCAGCAGTTTATCCTGCTGCGGTCGTCACCACCGTAGAACGCCGCAACGGCGCTCATGCCTGGAGAGTGAATTCGCAGAGTTCCTGATTTTCAGGGACTCTGCTTAATGACGCATCGACAGCCTCGCGGTACCGGGCAGCAGGAAATCACTTCGACTTTAAAACATCGCTGCCAGTGTCACTTGAGAGCGTTTTGTGCTGAAAGTGGGTCAATCGAGTCATCTGCCTTTTTCGAAGGCGAATGGATTTGGGCTCGGTTGTCATCGTAGCGGAGCGATTGTCCGAATTGACAACTGCTGCAACGCGTGTCGGAGTTCTGTCAAACTTGCGCGATGCCGGAACTCCGTGTTTTTCCAGCAGGCGTGCAATATCGCGAATTTCGTCGCTGGCAATGGGAGCAGGACTTTGATGGCTGGCCAGAGTGTCGAGCTTGCTTCTGAGATCTGACGGGGTGGCTCCCTGAGCGTAACACTAAACTGAATCTCGGATATGGATCGGTGTTGCTCAGGAGTGAAAAAATCAGGTACCTCCCGTTTGGACAACGTTCACGAGGAACGACGGGAGATACCTGATGGATTGGGTGGCTTTGTTCTGTGATGTTGACGACTTCTGCCTTGAGTTTGAACCTCAGTTCCGGCGTCGGTTACTGTCTGGTCCCACTCGGTCACGCGATCGTGATGGCCGACTTTCGCTGAGTGAAATGATGACGATCGTCATTGCCTTTCAGCTCAGCCATTACCGTGATTTTAAAGCGTTTTACCACAACCTGCGGGAGTCAAGCAGCGACCTGTTTCCGAGACTGGTCAGTTACCAGCGGTTCAACGGCCTGATGCCTCGGCTGATCGTTCCGTTGGCTGGCTATCTGAAGAGTCGGTTTGGAACGTGCAGCGGGATCTCGTTTGTGGACTCGACTCATCTGGCCGTTTGCGGCAACAAGTGGATCGAGAGAAACCGTGTGTTCGAAGGCTTCGCCACCCGAGGCAAATCAACCGTGGGATGGTTCTACGGCTTCAAGCTGCACGTGGTCATCAATGACTGCGGCGAACTGCTGGGCGTGCAACTGACGCCCGTCCCTGTCCGTTTTTCATGGGCTGCCGCAATATCGAGTGATCACGAATTCATCACCCTCGTCAGCCAGCTCAAAAGCTTCTTCAAGGTGAGGTTGCAGTTCAGGAAAGCCTGGAACCTGTCGAGATTCCCGGCCGGCATGGTGTTCCGTTGGTGGTTGGGGGTCACAGGCTCAGGTTGTCGCGTCCTGTCGTTTCTACAGAGGTTTGACAGCGGGCGACACGACGGCGAATCCTTCGCTTGCCACGAAAGCATTCAAACTGGCGAAGAACATCCGTGGCCGGGAATCGCCGTCGGAGTATTCCGTGTTTTCCGTGGTTCTGTATAGTGGGTCTGCTGAGCAGTTGGTTCCGCTCAGCAGGTTGCATCTCAGGACGTGGTCGCGAGTGGTCATGCGGTATTTCCGTCGGTTCCGAATGGAATTCAATTTTTCCGAGCACGAAGTTCCGGATCCGGAGCTGCCGCCCGGTTACCGCTTCGTCGCCTGGAAACCGGAAGACCTCGACCGCCACGCGGTCACCAAATTTGCCTGCTTCCGCAACGAACTGGACTCACAGGTTTTCCCGTCGCTGGCGACGCTGGACGGTTGCCGCCGACTGATGCTGGAAATCGCCAGCCAGCGGACGTTCCTGCCGCCAGCCACGTGGCTGATCTGTCGAGTCGGCGAGGGCTCAAATCCTGAACCGATCGACTGCGGGACTATTCAAGGGCTGGCCAACGGTCGCGACGCCGGTTCGATCCAGAATGTCGGCGTTTGCCCGGACCATCGAGGGTCAGGACTTGGCCGTGCTCTGGTCCTGCAGTCGCTGATTGGCTTCCAGGCGGCGGGCCTGCGTCGGGTCTTTCTGGAGGCGACGGCTGAAAACGCCCCGGCCGTCGAACTGTACCGTTCCGTCGGTTTCCGTCTGATTCGGACGACTTTCCGGCAGGTTCCGGACCAGTCGCCCACCGCTTCCGACTAGCGTTTCCGACACTTGCCGCCACCAGTGCAGGCGACTCAAGTCCCTCTTGTGGCAGATTTTACGGTTGGGATACGATCCCGCCCGGATGTCACGCATCCGGATACAGGGTGGGCATGGCCCGCCGTGAGTTCTCAAAACTGGTGGGTGAAGCCCGCCCTACTGCAGCTGGGACAAACGCAGCGTCGTTCCGGCAGCGAAATCGAAACTACCTTCTGCCGGAATGGCGCTGCGTCTGGTCCGGCTGGCATAATTGCGGCAATCAAATTTGTGGACTATCAGCTCAAATCAATCGGCAAGATGTGTGCCGGGACGAGGGAACCGCTTGAAGCGGGCAGCACCTGTCACTGCGTGCTGGTGGAACGGAACGGAGAACTGATTCGGCTCGACTATTCAGAAGCCGGGTGGAAAGGTCCACCGGAAGACAGCGTGGGCGAATGGCTGGCGATCGTGCCCGACGACGTTCCCAAACCGAAAGTCATCGATACCGAAGCCTTGATGCGTTACTTCGAGCAGCTCAGCGAGGACCCGAGTCCGGCACACGACAAAATGCATTACGTGCTGGCGCTGCTGCTGCTGCAGAAGCGACGGTTGAGAATTGACGGACAACGAACAGACGAAGACGGAAACGAATTTCTGCGGGTGATCGGCAGCAAGAGTGAAGGACCGTATGAAATTGCCGATCAGAATCTCGATGAAAAAGAAATTGCGAATCTGCAGGCGACACTGAACGCACATCTCGAAGCCGAGCTGATTTGACGAACGACGCTTCAGTGAACGAGCAGAACGGTCAAACGGACGCTTGATCGAAAACCGGGCCAGGGAAGGGCTGACATGACACCACGCAGCGATACTGCAATCGACTTAGACCGCGCACGGTCAGGAGTGCGACGTTTTGGCGCGGGAGTCTACTTGCGAATCATCCTGGCTTTGTTTCGGTGCAGCAGTGTACCAATGTCACGAGTGCATGAGCGTCAGTTTCGGTTTGCTTCAGTCGTTGTCATTGGTTGTATTCTTGCGGTGTTGCCGGGCTGTGCCTTCAAAGACTGGGTCGTCCGCAAGACGACCTCGCCGCCTCAGCGAGCGTTGATGTCCGACGCGACGCCGGACGAAATTCTCGAACACCTCAACAACCAGCGTTCGCAGGTCGTCGGTTGGCGATCGACCGACGTTCGAATCAAGGCGACCGGCACGGGTGTGATTGCGCCGAGCCTGTCGGCGAATGTCAGTGTCGAAAGTCCAAAGAACCTGCGTTTCACGGATCGCTCCATTCGCGGAACGGAAGTCGACTTCGGATCAAACACCGACCGCTTCTGGTTCTGGATGAGAGCCAACGAGCCGGACATCGTTCTGACCGGTTCACACGATGGCCTTGACCGTCAACAGGCAGTGCCGATTCCGTTTCCGCCGTCGTGGCTGATGGAATCTCTGGGCGTCATTCCGATCGATCCTTCGACGGTCCAGGTTCTGCGAGACCCCGACACGCCGGAC
>JABMPE010000065.1 GCA_013203845.1 Rhodopirellula sp.
AAGCAACCAGTTGGGAAGATTCATTCGGCCTGCCTCGATCCGTCCATGAGGGCTGACACATCCGGAAACCGGACGCAGAAGTCCAGCACACCATTCCTTTAGATCGGCATCCCGCTGGAGCTCACATCACAAGAAACGTGTTGATCTGGGGGGATTTGAGCGACTTTTCCGAATTTACGGGTTTAAGTCACGCCGGATTCCTGCCGACGGAGCCAACTGTCGTCGCTCAGAAGTTGCATCGGTGTGATTTTGCAGAGATTCGGCAAGAATGCGTGCTGACGATTCTCTTGTTGCTGAGTCGTTTCAGCGTCTCTCCAATTCCATTCTCAATTGATTGCCACAGCCCGGATTCAATGCCAAACAAAACCTGCTCAGTGACGAGTGACGTAAAGTGGGCAGCGGAAGTTCTGCGGAGCGGGGGGCTGGTCGCGTTCGGCACCGAGACTGTTTACGGGCTGGGGGCGAATGCTCTGGACGAGCACGCAGTCGCGCGCGTGTTTGAGGCCAAGAATCGACCGCATTTCGATCCGCTGATCGTTCACATTGCCAGCGCGGAGTGGCTCGATCGTCTTGCTGAGCAACTCTCACCTCTTGCGAAACGACTGGCCGATGCATTCTGGCCCGGACCACTGACGATGGTCCTGCCGAAGAAGCCGATCGTTCCCGATCTGGTGACATCAGGGTTGCCCTCTGTTGCGATTCGGATGCCCGGCCATCCGCTGGCTCTGGAACTATTGGAAGTCGTTGATCTGCCAATCGCGGCACCGAGTGCCAACCTGTTTGGCCAGATCAGCCCGACGACCGCCCAGCATGTGCTGGACCAGCTGGGAGACCGGATCGACCTGATACTGGACGCCGGCCCTTGCGGAGTTGGTGTCGAGTCGACCGTCGTTCTGATGACCGAAGAGCGGCCTCGAATTCTGCGGCACGGTGGTGTCACTCAGGAGCAGCTGGAACAGGTCGTCGGTCCGGTCGACGTTTATTGCAATGAGGACAACGAGGAAGAGTCCGGGGACATTAGCGATCCTGGACACGGAAATCAGGTGGGAGCGATCGCACCTGGAATGCTTTCGCAACATTACTCGCCGACGACGCCACTGGCGCTCGTGAGTAATGTCACGGCTGAGTTGCTGACCGATCAACGAGTCGGGCTTCTTCGTCTTTCCAGCCGACCGAACGGTTCTGACACCCTGACAGACTTCACGATGGTCGAGACGCTGACGGACGACGGAGACCTGCGAACGGCGGCCACCAGTTTCTTTGCCGCATTACGCCGCTTGGATTCCAGTGGTCTCGATCTGATCCTGGCAGAATCGTTTCCCGAAGAGGGACTTGGTCGAGCCTTGAATGATCGTCTGCTTCGCGCCTGCCACCGCTGAAGCCTGAAGACCGCGTCGGAAGTGCTCTCTGATTCTGTCTGCGGCTCGCCTTTGCCAGTTGTGGTTTCGCAACATTCAACACGCGTGTTGCCGGAATGCAACCTCTTGCCATTCCCGGCAGGGGAAGTGCGATCGTGCAGTGCGAACACAGATTTCCGACTTTGCCGGTCAGGTAGGCAGACTTTTCCGACGCGCCTCGGTCCGGAGGGTATATCTCATTACGGCGAAATACCGTCGCTGTGCGCACGGAGTGTCGATCTGCGTTTCAGGTCGTCGAGCCTCGCGAAGCACAGTGGCGGATTCGGCTGTTGAGCGGCCAACCGGTGGAACAAGTTTTCGCCGCGTCAGCATCCGCTCAACTGGTTGAACACCTCACTTTGCCTGGTGGTGATATGTCAGAACAGTTCGGAATTCACGGTAATACGGTCCGCTCCATTCGTCCGGTACGGCAGGTACTGGTGATCGAGCCAGTGCAGCAGCATCACGGGTTGCAGGCGATTCTTCTTCTCCCCGGAACGCAATGTACGATTGGTTCTTCGCGAGCGTGTACGTTGACGGTTCGTGCTCAGGCAATTCTGCCTCAACACTGTCTGATTGTTTCCGGTGCCAACAGTACTCTGTTGAAAGAGTGGGGCGACAGCACCTGGCTCAACGATCGGCCAGTTCGTGAGTCGGTGGAACTGATGGAAAGCGATCGCCTGGCGATTGGCCCTACCGAGTTCCGAATTCGTCAGGCACATGCCGAGGAAATCGATGCCGCGTTCTCCGGCAACGGAGGCGACGACTCTATCGACGACAGATCACACCCCACGGAGGAGTTGCAGCATCAGCGTGCGCAGCTGACGTTCCAGCAGCAACGGTTGGCCGAAGAGGCTGCCAGTCTCGATTCGCGAGAACAGAAGCTGCTTGATCGGGAGCAAAAACTGAATGCTCAGTTCGAGGAACTTGATGAGCAGCTCAAGACGCTGTGTGAACGAACCGGAAACGCAGAGTCAGAGCAGCTGGACGCTCAGTTATTAATGCTGCAGGGTGACGGAAGCTCGCTGCAGAAAGAGCGACAAGACCTTGAGAAGCTCCGTCAAGAACTGGATGCCTCACGCGCCGAGCAGTTGCGGCGGGAAGATGAGTTCAAGGAACGGGAACGCGATCTGGATCGTCACCGCGCGGCTCTCGCGAATCAGGAGCTGGACCTGGAGCATCAACGAAACGAATTCCGACGGCGCGAACAGGAAGCGGAGAAGCTGAGAAATCAGTACGCCGAGCAGCAGAACGACGTTGATGCGCGACGCAGGGAATTCGATCAGCGTCAGCAGGAACTGGATGAGCAGCGCGAAGCGATCGAGGCTCTGCGCGAACAACTGAATGAACGAGGCGACTGGAGCGACAGCGAGATGTCATCCGCGAAAACGCTCATCGAAGCGGATCGCGAAGAATTGGCGCGATTGAAAACTCAGATCGAGCGAGAGCGTCGCGATCTGGAAGCTCGGCAGAAACAGTTTGAGCTCAAGCAGCAGTCGGTTACGTACGAAGTCGAAGACGCTGATCGTCGAATGTCTCAACTTCGCGAGGGCGAGCAACGGCTGGCCGAGCAGGATGAAGAACTCCGTCGGCGCGAGCGGGAGCTGGATGAGCAGCTGATTCTGCTGACTGAAAAAACAAGTACGACCGGCGGCGAAGACAGCCAGCAGGAAGCGTTTCGCGAGCAATTGCATCGGTTGGCAGAATCCTTGCGAAAACGCGAGGAGACACTGCGAAACCAGATTGAGCGTTACAACAGAGACATCGCACAGTGGCAGGATCAGCTGGAGTCGCAGAGGTCGTTGCTCGAAAGTCGATTAACAGAAGCGGGCCGCAAAGAGGAGTTCCTGTCGAAAAGAACTCAGGAGCTGGCAGATCGAGAACGGGATCTGATGAAGCAGCTCGGCGACGTCGAACGGAAAACACTCGACAGCTCCGCGCAGGAAGTCGTGCTGCTGGATCTGGAAACTCGTGTCAAGCAGCAGCAGGCGGACCTGAATGCTCGTGAGGATGAGCTGCGTTCACAGGAATCAGAGATTTCAGAACAACGGAAGTTGTTTGAAAAGACGATGGATGAGGTCGAAGCTCGCCGGAAAGATCTGGAGCATCGGCAGCTGGAACTGGACGACCGGACTCGCGAATTTGAGCAGACACTGGCGACGCGTGAAGCCGACATTCAAAGTCGAGCGAATGACGTGGAAGAACAAAGTGAATCGCTGAAGCAGAGATTGCTGCTGGCGGACTCTCTGGAGAAGACGTTGTCCGAACAGCAGCGTGCCTGTGACGAAGCTCGTGAAGAATTTCAGCGACAGAAGCACGAATGGGACCAACGGATTCACGATTCTGAAGGGAAGATCAGCGAACAGGAAAACGAGTTTGAGGAACACACTCGTAAACTGAAGGCGGAACTGGACGAGCGGGAATCGCGGGTCGAGCAGCGGGAAGCCGAACTCCAGAAACTTCGCGAAGAAATCCGGCATTCGGAAGACCGACTGCGAGTTGAACAACATGAACTGAGCAAGCAGCGCACTGAGCTGCAGAAGCTGACCGAGACGGCTTCCAGCACAGAAGATGATCTGGAATCGACGCGTCAGCAACTCATACAGGATGAGTTGCGTCTCCAGGAAGAAGCCAGTCGGTTGACGCAGGAGCGGCATGACGTTGATCGCCGTGCAGAAGAGATGCAGCGTGACCGATCAACGTTGGCGCGGGAGTTAGAAGAACTGGCGGCCCAGCGTGCTCATGTCACGGAACTGGAAGAGCGGCTGGAACAGAGCGAACTGAAGATCAGCGAAGAGCGCAGCGAGCTGACGATTCAGTTAGCTCGGTGCCGGGACGAGCAAGCGGCTTTCGAGCTGCAGCGTCAAGAACTCGATGACGTTCGGGCCGAACTGGATCGGAAGAACTTTTCGCTCGTCGAGCAGGAAGCTCAGCTGGAGCAGGAACGTGAGACGCTGCATGAAGATCGAGCGACGCTCGAAAAACAACGGGCTGGCCTGGATCACGAGCGAAACAAGCTGGATGAGAAGTCTCAGGCATACGGCACAGCTCAGTCGGCGCTGGACGGTTACCACGCCTCATTAAAGGCGGATCGTTCACGCCTCGAACGCGATCGTAAGAAGTTTCAGGAAGCTCAGGCAGAGCTGCGTCGCCGTGATGCGGAACTGGAAACTCTTCGTTGTGAGATGGACGAAGAGCGGCAGCGAATCGAAACGGAATACTCGGGCGTGGACGCCGCGCGGGAAGCGTTCCAGTTGGAGCGGGTTGCGATGCTGCAGCAGCAGTCCGAGCTGAAAGAAGAACTTGACCGACTGGAAACGGCCCGAAAGGAGATCGAGAACGCTCGTGCCGATGTCGCTGCTCAAACGGAAGCGATGCACGAAAAGCGGCTGCAGCTCGAAGAGCTGGACGTCGAAGCAACACTGAAGCAGCAGGATCTGAATCGAACGGCTGAGAGCCTTGAGCGGGAACGGGAAGCGATCGATCAACAGTCAGTGAAGATTGATGAGTGGCAGCAGGAGTTGAATGCTCGCGAGACTCAGCTGGCTGAATCGATCGGTCAATTGGAACAGGACCGCGAAGAGCTGACGCGTCATCGTGAAGCGTTCGACACCGAAGCTGCAGAACTTGAGACCGTCCGCGTTGAAGCAGAATCGTTGCGTGAGTCGACTCAAGCGGCGGCGGCGGATTTGGAGACGCGGCAGCACGAGTTTGAAACGGAACAGCTTGCGCAGCGGGCGCAGATTGAAGAAGAGCGGCAGAGCATTATTGATCAGCAGGCCGCGATTTTCCGGACGCTTGACCAGCTGGCTCGCGATACCGCCGGGTTCAATGATGAACGAACACGGCACGAAGAAGAGTTGCAGCGCCGGCACCAGGTACTTGATCAACAGCTGTCGGAACTCGCCACACGGGAACGCGAGCTGGACGAAGCTCGTGCAGCGTTTGCTCTGGTTCAGGAGCAGTTGGCGAATGAGAGAGCGGAGTTCACTCGTAACCGCCGACAGTTTGAAAGTGATCGTGAAGAGCTGACGGCGGAGCAGGGCCGGTTTGAAGAAAGGCGGCAGCAGCTCGAAGAAGAGCTGGCACAACTTGAAGAGCAGCAGGCACGGCTTACGACCGAGAGGCAGCAGCTTGATGACGAAACAGAACAGCTCGGATCACGGCGGTCCGAACTGGACTCCCATCAGGAAGAGCTGACTGCGGGTCGAGCGGATCTTGAGCACCGTGAAAACAGATTGAAGGACAGTCAGCAGGAACTGGAACGAACTTCCGACGACCTGCGTCTGGAGAAAGAGTCGCTGGAACTTCGCGAAGCTCAGATGCAGTCGGAACAGGCGAAGCTCGATGCTGATCGGGAGTGTCTCGATGCCCGTGACGCGGAAATTGAAAATGCTGAAAAGGAACTTGCCGAACGAAGAACCGAGTGCGACGTTGATCGGGATGAACTGAAGGGACAGCGCAAACAACTGAACGAACTGAGGGTCGGGCTGGAGTCGGAGCGTGGTGAAGTGTCTGCGGAGCGGGCTCGACTGGCTCTTGAACAGGCGAAGGTGGAATCTCAGTACGCGAAGATCGAAGCCGAGAAGTCTCGCATTGAAGCGGACCTGGCTCGGGTTGAAACCGAGAAAGCCGAGGTCGCCGCGGACCGGCATCATGTGGACGCGCTGAAGAAGAAACTGGAGCTGCTGGAGTCTCAACTGGGCGATGCCAAGAAGGCGCTCAACGAGGACCGGGAGTCGCTGCACGGTCGTATGGAAGAACTTAATGTCGAGCACGCAGACTTACGTGAGGAACGACATCGTGTTGAAACAGGGAAGGTTGAACTGGCGGGGCAGGGAACTGAGCTGGCCGAACGGGAGCAGGAGCTGACGGCTCGACTGGAACAGGCCGTTCAGGAACTGAAAATCGAACGGGAATTGCGAGACCGCGATCGTCGTCGCGTCACCGAACTTGAGCAGCAATTGATTACCGGAGATGGTGATCCTGACGAAACACAGAAGCAGCTGACCGAACGCGTTGAAGCTGCCTTGTCTGAGTTGGAGGAAGAGCGGCTGCAGCGGGACGCCGATCGACATCGTGTAGCTGCCATTGAAAAGAGGATGGCCGACGAGCAGGCCGAACTGGCGGCTCTGCGGGCCAGAATTGCTCAGGACGAAGAGAAAGTGCAGTCGCACCGGATCGGTGTTTCGGCGAAAGCGGACGAACTCTCGACACTGCAGATGAAACTGGCTCAGAAAGAAATGGAGCTGACGCGGATTCGCGAAGAAGTCGAAATTGAGCAGCAGGCTGTCAGCTCGCAGATGGAACAACTTGGGACCGGTCGTGAGAAGCTGAAATCTGACTGGCAGCGTCTGGATACGGAACGTGACAATCTGGTGTCGCAGAACCACAACGTCAGTCGCCAGGCACGCGATCTTGCTCAACGGCTTGAGGACGCGATCGAGCAGTTGCAGAAAGAACGTCAGGCTCGCGAGGCGGACCGGGCTCAGCTTTACGAGGTGGAGTCGCGATTCGAAGAAGGTCAGCGTCAACTTCAGCAGATGCGGCAGCAGTTGAGTGCTGAGAAGCAAAAACTGGTTGCCCGACAACGCAAGCTGGTTCAAAAGGAAACGGAAATCAAAGGTGCTTCGAAGTCGCTGGAAGCTAACCGCGAAGGGTTGCAGTCTCAGATTACGGTCATGACCGGACGGATCGAACGGTTGCTGTCCGAACGCGAAGAGCTGGATGGTCGACATCGGGATCTGACACAGCAGTTGTCGGAGACGGACGACGATCATCTCAAAGACCGGCTGCAGTTGGCACTCGAAGAACTGCAGTACGAGCAGCGGGCCCGTCAACTGGAGCGGCAGCAGCTGGCTCAGATGGTGCAGCAGTTTTCGCATGTCAGGCAGCAGCTGACGCAGGAGCAGGGGCGATTTCAGAAGTCCGTCAGCGATTTTGCTGAAGACGATTCGGAACGGGAACAGACGATCGATTTTGAGTTTGACGTCGACGAAGTCCTGGCTGGCGGCGATCTGTCGCGTGATGGCCTGGTTGACGAGGATCGGGAAGCAGCAGATGACTGGATCGCAGCGGGGACCGAAGCAGCGGACGAAAGTAGCCTGGCTGACCGCGTCGAAGAGATTGAGGCAGAAGTCGAATCGTTGCGACTGGAGCGTGGCGATCTCGCAAAGCAGCGGGAAGATACGGAAGAGGCCATTAACGGGATGCTGGAAGACGCGTCCGCTGAGCAGGACGATCTCTGGGATGTCGACGTCGCTGAAGCCGCTGAATCCATGGCACCGAACGAGGATGATTCCGTGGTCGACGCCGCGGCTGCTGATATGCAGCAACAGGTCAGCTTCTGGAAGTCCCGTCGGAAGGCGAAACAGGATTCGAAGAAGAGACAGGTTGCTGTTTCCGATCTGGCAGAGGCGGCTCAGGAAGCCGGTTCCGGCGAAGAAGAACAGTTGCAGGCGTTTCGATCGATGCTTGGTTCGATGTTCGGGATCAAGAAGCCGGGTGACGATCTGCTTGACGGACCGGCTCCGATTGAAAGTCCTGTTCAACAGATTGTGGACAACGATGAAGGACACTCGATCGAAGAGCCGGTCATCATTCAGGAACCATCATGGGCTCGTCATGTGAAGCCGAGTGGTCCGGAAGTTGATCGGTCCAGTGCAAGACAGGCAGAGCAGGCGTCTTCGTCCAGGGCTGATGATCGGCACGCGAAGAATCGGGATCTGGCTCGGCGTATGGCGATGACTTCGTTGCGGGAAGTCGCTAATCAGTCGGCTCGGAATGCACTGGCGGAACATACGCAGCGTAAGCTCAAACGAAAGATGTGGATCGACGGTTCACTGGCCTGTATTTCGATGGGACTGGGTGGAGCATTTCTGTCGCAGAATTTCGAAAAGGCTCTCTCGTGGAAGACGTACGGTGGTGTGGCGGTGATCATTGGAGTCGTCGCGATTGTTGAGATGTTCCGTACTTTCATCCGGTGGCAGCGGGCCACGGCAATGAGAAAATCAGGAGCCCGACGGACTCGCCGTCCCAGTTTCGAAGATCGATACGACCGACACACGCCCGACATTCAGTCAGATTCAACGACGTCCGGGCCGCGACACTCGCAGCATTCGCACCAGACCGAAGCGGACGCTGACCAACTCGCCGAACAGGCGACTTCGACGGCAGCAGACACGCACGTCTAACCGAACAAAGCATGGATCGCATCTTTGAGGACGAAGCGATCGCTTCATCCTCTTTTTGTATTCGGGGTGTTTAAAACCGAGCCACTCGTCGGTGAACACCTCCGTTAAAACCGGCTCGATTCCACTTTCCTGACAAACATGCGTTGAGATTCAAATTGCGACGGGACCAAATCCAGCACACATCGCCGGAGCAGGTTAGATTCGAAGCGTCAAGCTTCTCATCGCAAAACGAGGACGCAGAAGAGACCGAACGACTGGTTGCCGAATCTCTTTTCGACCTGCCACTGGACTGGCGACTGTGAAGCCGATTTCCCAAATCTGAACTGACTCCCGGGATGGACATCTGGAAGCCATGATTCGTCGCATCGTATACGCATCTCTTTCGTTGACGCTGCTCGTGCTGCTTTCTGCAGTGGCGAGTCCGATCGCGGCTGGTCAGGACCTGCCAGGGCTGCGTCAGATACTGCAGCTTCCCGAGCCGATTCCTCAGGTTGACGCCGGTGCGAGGTCGTTGCCGGCTTCCGAGGCGTCGATCTTCGGTGAGGATCACTGGATCGTCAGCGTTCGACACTGCCAGCAGCGATGTCATCACTGTGCTCATGATTGCTCGTTCGGGTATGTTCGCTCGGACTGGAATGGCTGCGCGACCGCCGCGACCGATGCCGAATTCCGTGCCTGGCTGAAACCCGGAGTTCCTGTCTGCATTATGGTTCACGGTAGTTTCGTGACTGCCGATACGGTGACTGAAGACTCGAAGAACACGTTTCGCTGGTTGAGGCAGGCCGCCCCTCATTTGCCGCTGCAGGTGGTTTTTCTGACATGGCCGAGCGAGGGTTTACTGACGCTCAATCCGGCGATTGCGACGACGTCGGCAGTGCCAGGGCTCGACGTGGCGATCCTGGGGCGTCGCGCCGAATTCAACGGCATTCGACTGGTGAAGCTGATCCAGTCGATTTCGCCGGAGTCACCGATCAGTCTGATCGGGCATAGTCATGGAGCACGGATCGTTGTTTCGGGGCTCAATCTTCTGGGCGGCGGCGAGTTGTGCGACGTGAAGCTCTGCGACGGTCCGTCTCATCGGATCCGCACGATTCTGGCGGGGGCGGCGATTGATCACGACTGGCTGTGTCCGGGGCAGCGATACGAGAAAGCCCTGAACGCGACCGAGTGTCTGCTCAACATTCGTGTTCGCAAAGACTGGGCTTTGATGATCTATCCGTTGAGAAAACCCTTCTCTCGACGAGCTCTCGGGAGTGCCGGGTTTACTGAGGGAGATCTCGATCGGTTTGGTTATCAGGCCTCGCAGGTTGCGAACTACGACCTGTCCGAACTCATCGGGTACGGCCACATCTGGCCGGAATTTTATCAGCATCCGTCAATTGCCGATGCTCTTGTCGATTGGGTTTACTTCCAGGAGTAGTAGTCCAAACGAAGTTGACCGGCTACAACGTCAGCAGTTCATCAATCAGTACGGACTTATGACGGGGTGTCGGGGTGGAAGTCGAGTGGGTTGTTTTCGATGCGGTGGGAACGGTCATCGATCCGGAGCCGAGCGTTGCCGTGGCTTATTACAACATCGGCACGAAGTTCGGATCCGAACGAACTCCGGACGACGTTCGAACCCGTTTTTCCGCAGCGTTTGCCGAAACCGAACGGGAAGATTTCTCACAGGGAACCGGCGGGCTGACGACCAATGCGGCAGTCGAAGAAGCTCGCTGGCGCCATATTGTGGCCGCCGTGTTTCCGGAAGTTACCGATGCGGAAGGCTGTTTTCAGGAACTACACGACTACTTTGCGAAACCGACGGCGTGGCTGCCGTTTGACGACACGCTTTCGACGCTGCATTCGTTAAGCGAGCGCCGTATCAGGCTGGCGATCGCTTCAAACTTCGATCACCGATTACACTCGATTTGTGATGGCATCGAGGCTTTGTCGTTGTTCGAAAAGCGGTTTGTCTCGTCGGAACTGGGATTTCGAAAACCCTCCAAGCAGTTCTATCGAGCCGTGATTGCCGGGCTGAACGTTCCGGCAGAACGCGTGCTGATGGTCGGTGACGGCCTGCAGAATGACGTCGAAGGCGCACTTTCTGTCGGAATGCACGCTGTGCTGTTAGATCGCCGGTCGGCTGTCTCGGCACATGATGGAGTTGCGAAGCCGGGGGGCAGTGAATACAGCGTCATTCGAACGCTGACCGAGCTGCAGGGGCTGTTGTCGTGATTCGACCGTGGGTCGCCATTCAGCGAAACCCGAGATCCGGCAGCGGACAGCGCCGGCGTTTTCTCTTCGACCTGGCATCAGAGTTGAAGCGTCACAGTCTGCGTCCTCATATCTTCTCCCGCCGTGAATCGCTTACCGAACGACTGAAAGACCCGGAACGTCGAGCGGCACTGGTTGGCATCGTCGCTGCCGGAGGAGACGGGACGCTGACTGACGTCGCGAATCGATATCCTGGAATTCCAGCCTGTCCGTTTCCATTGGGAACGGAGAATCTGCTGGCGAAGTACCTGGGAATTCCGCTGGATGGTGAGGCGGCTGCGAGAATCATGGCAGCCGGAAACCGACAACGGTTCGACGTCGGACTGGCTGGCTGTGAAACCGACGACAAAAGTCGGTTTCTGATCATGGGCAGTGTGGGATTTGATGCCGACGTCATTCATCGGCTCCACGATTCGCGCCGAGGCAATATATCGCACTGGAGCTACGTGTCGCCAATCTGTCGTTCGGCAATGCACTATTCGTTTCCCACGCTGACGGTGACGGCGGAAGGGCAAGCGGAGCCCATCAGAGGCTCACTGGTTGTGGTGTCCAACTTCCCTGCCTACGCCTTCAAGCTGCCGGTCAATCCGGATGCAGAGCCGGACGACGGTTTGCTGACCGTTCGAGTTTTTCAGAAGGCGGGCCGCTGGAACTTTGCGAAGTACAGCGCGATGGTGACTTGCCGAAAACACCTCGATCGAACCGACGTGCGCGTCATTAAGACGTCAGCGGTGACGATCGAATGTGAAACGACTGCGCCGGTTCAAATTGATGGCGATCCGTTTGGAACGACGTCGACGAGTTTTCGCTGCCTGCCGGGCGAGCTGGAACTTTTCGTTCCCGAAACGGGAGTCTACAGATCCTGATTGCTGTCAATCCGGCCTGCAATGAGCAACCCCAGCAGTTTCAGAAATCCGTTTTCGACTTGAATGCGAACTCGGAAACCGTCTTTCAGCGATCGCGCGTCGGCTCGCAGAATATCGCTGTCGTCGACTTCGAACGCCTGTAGCGCCTGTGCGGCAAAGCGCCCCGGTTGGTCGCGATCGGACTGGTTGATCTGAATCCATTCAGACATGTTGATGACGAGCTGGAATGGTGCCAGTTCTCCGCGCCGTGGCCCGGCGTCGTTTCCGGAGTTTACCCGATCGATGGCTGCTCTGAGCGTTGGAATGGCGTCATCGCCGCCGACTGCGAACCACAGAGCCTGATTGTCAGTTCCGAAGTAGAGAGCTGAGTTTTCGCCAAACAACCGCTTATCACGAGCCCTCTGCTGATTCCCTACGAGCCGATGCAAAACGATGTCGCCGTAAGAGTCGACACCCAGCTCAACGTTCATATCGGCGTTGGTCCGGCTGGCTTTTTCCAGGACATCGCTTAAGCCTGAGCCAAAAGCTCCGGCATTTATGATTTTCACACCGCCAGCGACGACGAATTTTTCGCCAGGCTCACCGAAGAATTGAACGAAGCCGTCGAGGTGTCCTTCTTTGATAGTCTCGCGAAGCGAGTTGAAGAGATCCTGAGTCGATTGCTGACCGGGAATGTCCTCAACTGCCGCATCTTTCGGCAAACCGGCCAGGTTGCGATTGGATTCCTGTTCGCCGAGATTGAACAGGTCGAGCATCGTTTTGCGGTCGCGTTTCGCCATCAGGACGGACATCGACGCGCTCAGCGGAACGCTTTCGTCAATCGCGGCAGCGAAGTAGCTCGGCCTGGCGATGCCTTCTTTCAGTTCTTTCGCAAATGCTGAGTTGGGCATGGCTTTGACAACAAGTTCCAGCGATGCATTCCTGGCTATCTGATCGACCTTGAAGCCCAGCGTCAGCTCTTCGCCATCACGCAACAGGTGCTCGACGAATCGCAGGTTACTTTCCGATTGGGATCGTCGCAGGTTGTAAACCGCTTCTGGTTCATCGTCGCGGCGCTGCATCGAAGCCTGCGCGGAATTCTTGACCGTCAACAGGACCAGATCGCGAACGGCTTTGGGAGTTTTACGAAGATTGGCCGAAGCGCAGATGTCGTAGCGAGCGGCCAGCGGACCGGCGAATTCTTCCGGCGAGGCGAACGTGCGATCAATACTTTCCTCATTCTGTCCGATGAACGCATAGCCGTTCTGGATGACGACGAAGCTCGTCGGCCCGCGCCGCGGAATCAGTTCGTAGTGGTCTTCTTCACCTGGCACCGGCTTCAGCTGAGCACCTGCTGAAGTGACGGTCTGCCCGAATTCGCCGATGTCTTTGACTGGTAGAAAACCGACCGGAATCGGCAATGGGACCAGACCTTCAGAGAGGAAGATCATCAGGCCGCCTGGTTTGGTGCGATCGAGACCTTTCAGGTCGCGGACGTTGGCCAGTCCGGCTCCGATGAGATCCATGACTTCGGGTCGCTCGGCTTCTCCGAAGACGTACGCGATGTTGTCCATGATGCGGTCGACGCTGGCGACACAGACCGTTACGACGGGAAATGCAGGTGCTGTATCAGAATCAGAATCAGCAGATTCCTGAGCCTGCGACAGCCTCGCGCCGACCGTCAGAAGTGCCACGATTGTGAACACGCCAGAGAGACGTTGAATCAGCGAGGTTTTCGGACTGCAGAATACGAATGACGGATCGATAGTCAACTGCACGGCGAACTCCAGCAAAACAGGGCAAACTTAAAGTACGTCGTCGATACTACCCCGAGGTCAGGCGGTCGGTTTCAAAATCGATTGACCGCGAACAGGGCAGGGCGGATGAGTCTGGGCATGGTTGAAATTGTACAGTAGGACGAGCGAATCCGGGCAGGACGCGGTCGCTCGCTGGACGGAATGCCCACGGGTATACTCGGCTGAATCGACCATCGCTACTCAATCGAGGCCTCGCTGTAACTGAAAACGGGGTCCGTAGTTCCACTCTGAATTCTCATTTTCTGTTCTGAATTTCCATGTCCGAACGCACTTGCCGACTTGTGACCCTCGGGTGCAAAGTCAATCAGTATGAAACACAGCTCGTCAAAGAGACGCTGCTCAGCAACGGATTTCGCGAGGCTGCGGCGAATGAGGCGGCAGATCTGTGCGTCGTCAATACCTGCACGGTGACTGGCGAAGCCGATTCAAAAGGTCGGCAGCTCATTCGACAACTGGCTCGCAGGAACCCGGGTACGCGAACGATTGTCATGGGCTGCTACGCCACTCGGGATCCGGAAGCACTGCGGAATTTGCCAGGCGTCTTTGAGATCGTTCGTGACAGGCGAGAGCTTCCGGATGTGTTTGACCGGCTGGGAATCGTTGACATTCCGGACGGGATCAGCCACTTCGATGGCCGGCGTCGAGCATTTGTGAAAGTGCAGGACGGCTGCATTCTTCGCTGCACCTACTGCATCATTCCCAAGGTTCGTCCCGGTCTGCAGAGTCGAACTCCGGAATCGATTGAAGCCGAAGTCAGGCGTCTGATCGACAATGGTTACCGGGAAATTGTGCTCAGCGGCATTCATGTCGGACATTACGGAGTGGATACAACTCGCGGAAAGTCGGGACTGCCGCCGTTTCGTCTGTGGCACCTGTTTGAACGGCTCGATCGGATTCCGGGCAACTGGCGAATGCGGCTGTCGAGTATCGAAGCGGTCGAGGTCAACGACGAATTTATCAGGACCGCTGCCAACTGCGAGCATTTGTGTCCGCAGTTTCATCCGTCGCTGCAGAGTGGTTCTGAAACCGTATTGCGTCGCATGCGTCGCCGATATTCGATGGCGAAATTCCTCGAAAAAATCGCGCAGATGCGGGAACAGCTCGACCACCCGGCCTTCACGACTGACGTGATCGTCGGGTTTCCCGGCGAGACGGATGCTGAATTCGAAGAGACGCTCGAAGCGTGTCGACAGGCTCGCTTCATGAAGATTCATGTGTTTCCCTTCAGTGCTCGAAAAGGGACGCCGGCTGCAGATTTCGCTGAGCAGGTTCAGCCGGAAGTTCGCAAGGAACGGCATCGGATTCTGAGCGAGCTCGAACGGGAATTAGCGGGTGATTTCTACCAGACGCTGGTTGGCCGTGATCTGCAGGTGCTTGTCGAAGGCGTCTCACGAGATCGTCCTGGCAGAGTTCGCGGATCCGATCGCCGATACGTTCCGGTTGAACTTCCAGGCTCAAGTCACGACATTGGCGGTTTCGTGTCAGGACGTGGTGTGGCTGCCGACTGCCAGCAGGTGGCGGCCGAACGGACTGAATGCGAGTCGCTGGTAAGCTCGCTGTAGATTCGACGATGATTTGTTGTCAGGATGTTGGTCATGGCAAACATGAAATAACGACGAGACGAACTGAGAAAGGGCCGGTATGGGGCTCGCAGATTTTCAACCCCGATATTTCAAAGTGACCGAACACGGCGACATTGTTGTCGTCAGGTTCGGTGTGTCCCACATCAACGATGAAGAGAACATCGAAGAGCTGGGGCATGAAATGTTTTTGCTGACGGAACAGTTCGGGTTTCAGAAAATTGTTCTCAATATGTCCGGCGTTGAATACATCACCAGCTCAGTCGTCGGGAAGATGATCACGCTGCATCGCAAATTGCATCGGAACCGTGGCAAGATGGTCGTTTCCGATCTAACGCCAGGGGTGCGGGATGTTCAGGATGCCAGTCGGCTGCTGACCTACTTCACGCATTGCGATACTGAAGAGGATGCAATCGCAGATTTGCGTGCTCATGAAGATTTCGAAGGCGACTCGACGGTCGGTTGAGACCTCGTCGGTGGACGAACGATTGGATCAGGACCGTGTTGATTGCCATTGAAGGAATTGATGGTTCAGGCAAGGGAACTCAGGCGAAGCTCCTGCACCAGCGAATGCTCGATGCCGGGCGGACTTCGCAACTGATCAGCTTTCCTCGCTATTCAGAAACGCATTTTGGCAGCACCATCGGTCGTTTTCTGAATGGCGAGTTTGGTGCGCTGGACCAGGTCGATCCGCATCTGGCCGCCACGCTGTACGCGGCGGATCGCTTCGAGTCGATCGGGATGCTGTCGTCGTTACTCAAGAAAAACGACGTCGTTGTGGCGGATCGTTACGTCGCGTCGAACGTCGCTCATCAGGGAGCCAAGAAAACGGGCGACGAGCGAACGCGGCTGCAGGATTGGATCCTGAAGACGGAGCACGATGTCTTCCACCTGCCGCGGGCACAGCTGGTCGTGCATCTTGATCTGCCGGCCGAGACCGCTCAGATGTTGATCGCTCGAAAATCAAAACGTGACTACACCGATCAGGTTGCAGACCTGCAGGAAGCGGATCGCGATTATCTGGATTCGGTGCGGCAGGCGTATCTCGAACTGGCGTCGCGTGAGCCTGACTGGGCGACGATTTCGCTGCTTGATGGGGAACGCCTGAAGTCAATCGACGAAGTTGGCGCAGAAGTCTGGGCGGTCGTCCACGGAATGTTCGACACTGGGAATTGCTGATGAAGCTGGGGCAGATCAATCTCAAAAGTGTTTCCGGTGGGCTGTGCTATCTTGATGCCGGAACGCTGTACGGAGTCGTACCTCGCGTCCTGTGGGAACGTAAGACGCCACCCGATGACAGGAACCGGATTCCTCAACAGACGAATTGTGTAGTCGCGACAATCGATGGCAGGAACGTGCTGATCGACACCGGTTATGGTTCGAAACTTCCCGAGAAGCAGCAACGCAATCTGACCTCAGAACCGGGTGACCCGCTGGTTCAAAATCTGCAAGCGGCTGGCTTCGAGCCAGCAGATATCGACGTCGTTGTGTTCTCGCATCTTCATTTTGATCATGCGGGCGGCGGGACGCGTCTGAACGAGGGGGGCGATGTCGTCCCGTCTTTTCCGAATGCCGAGTACATCGCGCAGCGGCGCGAGTGGGTGATGGCGACTTCCGGGCTTCCCGAACTGCGTGGAGCGTATCCGCAGGAAAATCTGCTGCCGCTGCATGCTTCAGGGCAGTTGCGGCTGATCGACGGAAATGTCGAAATCATGCCGGGTCTTCGAGCTGTCGTGACGGGTGGACACACTGAAGGGCATCAGGCGTTACTGCTGGAAAGCGACGGTGCAACCGCAGTGTTTCTCGGAGACATCTGCAGCTCCCGCATGCACCTGCCGGTTCTGTGGTGTCTGTCCTACGACACGAATCTCATGCAGACTCGCCGAATTAAAGCGGACCTGCTTGGCGAGATCGCGGACAACGGCTGGCTGGCCTTGCTTGATCACGATCCCGACTACGCCGCCGTTCGGGTAAGCCGTGACGAGCGAGCTGATTTTGTTGCTTCCGAGTTGATTGAATCGTTGTAAGTTGGCCGAGCAGGTTTCGTTACCGATCGATTCTTCAGTCTTGCATCGAGTCATCAAGCTCCGTTTCGTCCGTTGCAACCCGCAAGGGTCTTCAATACGAACTACCAGTCAAGAGCTGGACGACACACACTTGTTTTGAGTCGCGTCTGAAACCGCAGGGGACCTGCGTGAATTCGTTTCGGAACTCCACCGAGGTTTGCCGATCGTTGTGAGTGATTCCGCTCTGAATGGTGGCGTACGCCGCGGGTCGGCGACGTGTCTCGCGACTGATCTGATTGTGACGAATTTGAGGTACAGAAATGATAGGCAACGATCGTCGAGAACTGGACCTGGTGGCGGAGTTGCGTTTGCGTCAGTGGGCTCGCCGAAACTATGTACCGGCGGCACAACGCCGGGACAGCGATTGGCACGCTGTCGTCGTGAACGAAATGCGGCGGATTGATCAGGACAATCGCCTGGCCGAGACGACGCAAGCCATTATTACTTCATCGGGCGTGGTTTCCCTGGAACCGTCGCATCACGACGCAGTTCGCATTGATGAGCCGCATGCTGAAATTCCTGGCCCGAAAATGCAGTTCACCATTTCGGCTGACTCGCAGGTCGAAACTTTTATTCCTCGCTACGTTTGAACGACCGCGCAAGCGCTGATCGACGCGAGTTGGTGCGCTGCCAGTCGTCACAATACTGCTTTAGGAAGCCGGTTCCACTGGGCCGGATTGTGCTTTACTCCGGCAGCGGAACCTGGCTGGGGGACATCAGATACTTGACCAGATCGCGGACCTGATCTTCGCTCAGAAACTTCAGCATCCCTTCCGGCATCATGGAGAGATTCGACAGAGCCGTTTCCTCGATGTCGTCCCTGGGAATGACAACGGAGGCATCGACCGTCTGCAGCGTGATCGTCTTTTCGTTCTGGGCGACGACGACGCCGTTGTAAACGCGGCCGTCCTTCTGCAGCACGATTGTCATCTGGAAGTTCTTTGAGACAGTCGCACTCGGATCGACGATATTTTCCAGCACGTAGTTGAGGTTACTCCGCTGGGCACCCGTCAGATCGGGAGCGAGCTTCTTGCCTTCGCCGAACAGTGTGTGGCACTTCGCACAGGATTGATTGAAGAGTGTTCGTCCCTGCGACGCGTCGCCTTTCGCGAGTGTTTCTGGAGTCAAACGTTCGCGGAGTTCGGCAAGCTGCTGCTGCTTTTCGGCCGCCAGTTCTTTCAGCTCTGGCCACAGTGTCGAGATGCGGTCACTGATGTGTGACACCTCGTAACCCTGCATCTGACGAAGCTGAAATGCCGAGACCTGATCGCGCGGGATCTTTCCGTCGGCGACAGCGTCCAGGAGATGCGCGGCGTAGGTCGGGCGAGCGACCAGAGTTTCGATCGCTTCGCGCTTCGGATCATTGCGGAATCCCGAGAAGCGATCGACCAGCAGTTTTGGCGTGTCCTTGTCGTCAAACGCGGCGAGGCCAGCGATGGCGTCGCCAGCAAGATCGCGGTTGCCGAGCAGCCCCTGCAGATACGCAACGAGGCTCTTATCACGAGCCAGCACGAGCGCCCGGATTGCCGCGCGGCGTTCGTCGAGGTCGGCTCCGTTATCTCGCGCGAGTTTGCGGATCTCGTCGAGCGCCCGGCCGTCGCCAAACACAACGGACAGTTCGCGGGCCAGCCGCTGCACGTCAGCGTTGTCGGACTTCGCCAGCTCCGGTGAAACGCTCGCCCAGATCGACGGAGCCGGAGCTTTTCGCCAGCCACGCAGGGCAGCGGCCATGCCGTGCAGAATGTCGAGTTGCACCGACGCTCGCGGCGATGACGCACCAAGAAGATCAACGAGTGCCGCCACTGTTGCTGGCTGACGTTCGATTTCCACGGTCAGCCGCCGAGCAATGAACTCACGCACGATCGGCAGCTTCGACGCTGCCGCCAGCTTCACGGCCCGTTCCGGATTTGACGTCAACGCCGGTTCGATCCCGTACCAGACCATCAGCGGATAGACGCGGTCGTCGGCGAAGCGGTCGTGCCGAACGAGCTGTTCGGCGATGGGCCAGCGCTGTTCGTACGGCAGACGATTGAGAGCCGAGGCCAGATAGGTCAAGACAAGCCCTGAGTCGTCGCTGCCTGCCAGTCGAGTCAGCTTTGGAAGCGTTTCGCTGGAAAGTTCGCCAGCTTCAGACAGAAGCCGCACGGCCCACACGCGGACGTTCTCTGACTTGTCGTCGAGCAGTGTTTTCAGCATTGCCTCAGAGCAGCCGCCAGACGCGTGCAGTGCCCACAGAGCGGACAGGCGTTGAGAATCGGGCTTCGTCGTGGAGATGAGTTCGGTGGTCAGCAGCTTGTGTGCTCTTGTGAGGTCCTGGCCAGCGGCTGCTCGCTCACCGAGGTTCCGAATCACCCGGAAGTTCACCCACGGCTGCTTTGTGATCAACGAGCCGACGAGCTGCTCACTTCCTAAAGCCGAAACACTGGGAAAGCGTCCCAGGTCGAATGGCCTTGGAGCCTCGTGCTTTGGTTGAATCTGATAAATCCGTCCCGACGTGCGATGGACGCCGTCATTTTCGTGGCACTCGCCGACGTCAGACCAGTCGGCAACGTACAGGACGCCGTTCGGTCCGAAATGGACTTCGACGCCGCGGAACCACGGGTCGGTGGCCTGCATGAAGTCAGGACCGTGCTTGCCGACGAAGGTTGCTCCTTCGCGGACCAGGCGGTCGCGGTTGATCCGCTGGCCGTGCAGGTTGATCGCCAGTACGCAGTTGTCGTACTCCTTGCCCCACAGACCCGGCGGGACGATGACCATGCCGCAATGAGCGTGTCCGCCGCCAGCTTCGTCGGTCGTTTTCGTCACGCCCAGTTTGCGGATGTCGCTCCAGGCTTCTGTCGTGTCCCAGTGAAAGTGGTCGGCCGTCTGCTCGATGACTTCATAGACGTGCGGGTTGAAATGCTCGCCGTACATCCGCCGGAAGTGGGCGCCCGGCACAACGTGCCACAGATGACCGATCACCGTGTTGATGAAGAACAGCTCGCCGTTGGCGTCCCAGTCCATGCCCCACGAATTCGTCGTGCCTTCGCAGACGACTTCGAACGTGTGCTTCGTCGGATGAAACCGCCAGACGCAGCAGTTCAGCGTCCGTCGCTGATCCGGTGTGGAGCCCGGCACGCCGACGCTCGATGACGCCATGATTCCATGCCGGCCATACAGCCAGCCATCCGGTCCCCAGCGCAGGCCGTTGACGATGTTGTGCCGCACTTCGGCATCGTTCCAGCCGTCGAGCATGACGACGGGCTCGCCGTCCGGTTTGTCGTCGCCGTCGCGATCGGGAATGAACAGCAGGTTCGGCGCATCGAGTACCCACGCTCCGCCATAACCGATTTCGACACTCGTCAGCCGCCGTCCCTGGTCCCAGAAGACCGTTCGTTTGTCGCACGAACCATCGCCGTCGGTGTCTTCGAGGATGACGATTCGGTCACGATGCCGGTCGTCGAAATTCCGTTCGCGTTCCGCGTATGTGTAGTTCTCGCAGACCCACAGCCGTCCGCGATCGTCCGTCGCCAGAGCAATCGGCTGCCGAACGTCGGGCTCGGCCGCGAACAGTGAAATTTCAAAGCCGTCGGCGACCGTCATCCCGGCCAGTGCTTCCTGCGGCGTTAAGAACTTCTGCTCGGACGGTTCTGTGTTGAACAACTTCGGGAAGCTGCTCTGACCAGCGTTGTCCGTGCCTGCGGCGTTGGTCTGATAGATAATTGTGCCAGTTGCGGACAGGGCTGCCAGAACAAGAATCGTGGAAAGCCGATGCGCGGAATTCATGGAGTGCATTGTCTGCTCGCTGGAAGTTAGAAGGACAGGTTCTTGTCCGAAATCCTGATTGATTTTCCCGGGCAGCTGAGTGTCGTTGTCTCAGCTCGACGAACAAGTAGCCGGGTATGTGGGCACGTCGACCGATAAGTTGCCGCGAATGTGTCGCGTAAATTTAGCTGGTTTAAGCCGTCAGTCCATTCAGCAAGACCGGTCTGGCTGGAACAGTTAATCTCGACGCACAGTCTCCGTCTTGCGAAAGCTGCATATATTGACATTGGACAACGCCAGAACTAACGTCACCACGACTTTAAGCCGATCGAGAAAAAATCGCTTTGGTGACGATCTTCAGCGTCGCAGGTGCGTACCAGCCAGGCTGACTCATCGATAACAATCGCTCGACTGGTAGTAGCTCCGCAAGTTGTGCTTCGACCGGTCGTCGCGAACTGATAATCAGTGGATTCCTTCCGGGATTCTTCGCCGATTCATCCCTCCCGTGTGGAATATTTGCGTGTGCGGTGATTGGCCATGATGCCTTGACTGTACTCGTCTCGCCCATTCCCACCCGAACACTCAGCAACGAGGCTGGACCATGCTTACACGACGTCAGTTTGTTTCACGAACGCTCGCCACTGGACTGGCCACATCGATGGCCTTTGGAAGTTCAGCAGCCCAGGCGGACGAGATGTGGGCTGAAAAGATGTTTGAGAAGACAACACACGATTTTGGAGTTGTCGCTCGCGGGGCGGATTCCAGTTACCGTCTCAAGTTGAAGAACCTTTACAACGAGACGGTTCACATCGCCGAAGTCCGCACGACGTGTGGGTGTACTGCCGGAAAGCCGAGTCAGGAAACGCTGTTGAGTCTCGAAGAGGCGTACGTCGAGATCACCATGGACACGCGTAAATTCACACGGCGGAAGGATTCCAACGTGATCGTGGTGTTCGATCAGCCGTCGTACAGAGAAGTGCGAATTCCGATTACGGCTTATATCCGCACCGATGTTGTCATTGATCCGGGGTCCGCACAGTTTGGAGCGATCGACCGGGAGCAGAAGAATGAGCGAACGCTCAGTATTGCCTACGCTGGCCGCGACGACTGGAAGATCAAGGAAGTGCAGACGAACAGCAAGCTCGTCGAAGCGGTCCTTAACGAGAGTTCCCGTGGCGGTGGACGAGTTAATTACGAATTGACCGTCTCGCTTAGCGACAGGATTCCGTTTGGCCCGTTCCGGCACAGTATCACGCTGCTGACGGATGACGAGAACAGCCCGAAGGTCCCCTTGCTGGTCGAAGCTGAAGTGACGCCGGACATCGTGGTGAATCCGTCGATCGTGTCGCTGGGAACGATGACGCCCGGTCAGGAAAAAACTGTCCAGGTCGTTCTGCGGGGTAAAAAACCGTTCGAGGTTTCGGCTGTGAATTGCGTCGAAGCGAAGAATGTTTTCCAGGTCCGTTTGCCGATGACGGCGGCTCCGATTCAGATCATTCCATTGACTGTTACCGCACCTCAGAAAATCGGAAAGCTCGACGAGCAGATTTCTGTAACGATCCCGGGACGTGCCGATCCGGTGACGTTTCGTGCGTACGGCAGAGTCGCTCTGGCGGGTTCGTAACGGCGACTTCAGTTTGAAGATCGCTTTGGGATTTCAAAGCCCGGCTTCCTGATGAGGGGCCGGGCTTTTTCTGCAGTGATGCTCGAGGATTTTCTCGTTGGATACGTTTCGAAATGCCAGCTCCGCGACGAATCACCTTTCTGATCACCGAGCTTGACCACGGTGGCGCCGAACGAGCCCTGGTGCGGATTGCGACGGGTCTGGATCGAAATCTGTGGGAACCGCAGGTCGTTTCGCTGAGCGATCGAGGGGCACTGGCGGAACCGCTGGAAGCGGTCGGAATACCTGTGACGTCGATCGGCGCCGGACGAGTGCACAGTCCGATCGGCCTGTGGCGAGCGACCATTGGATTGAGTCGTTGTCTGAAAACGCAACAGCCAGCCTTGTTACAAACGTTCCTCTTTCATGCGAATATCGCCGGTCGGTTGGCCGCGAAACGGGCAGGGGTACCGGTTGTCGTCTCGGGCATCCGTGTCGCTGAGAAACGCGGTCGATGGCGATTAGCTGTTGACCGGATGACCGACCGCTTCGTGGATCGGCATGTCTGTGTGAGTCGGTCCGTCGCTGATTTCTCGATTCGAGAGTCCGGGCTTCCGCCGTCGAAAGTCATGGTCATCCCCAACGG
>JABMPE010000605.1 GCA_013203845.1 Rhodopirellula sp.
AGCCAGTCGCGACGATTCATGAAACCCTCGATCTCCAACTAAGAAACGCGAAGAAACACGTTTACGAATTTTCACCAGCTGTCACGCCCCGGTCCATCCGTCAGCAGATTTCCATCAAATCGGGAAATGATTGCGTTGCAGTTTTCAGGCGAAAAATTTCAGGCGAAAAACAGAATCACCACGACTCTAGCAGATCTGCCGCTCTTATTTGAGAGTCCGGAGTCGCGAATGGTAAGCGAAGAGCACTGTGACCTCGCGATTGCTGACTGATAAATGTCTGGCTGGTCACTCCACGATCCGTCGAGCAGGGATCTACATGGAAACCCTCATCTCAGGCTTCAGTGGGGCGATCGTGAATTCGCCAATTGACACACAGTGGCTTGTGATGGCCTCTTTCCAGGGGGCTTCACCTCAGACTCTGCGTCTCATGCACATTGTTGTGCGATGTGTACGTCTGAGATCACGGGGTTAATGCCTGAACGTCTGAGATTTCGAAGTCTCGTGACTCGATTCTCAGGACCACCAGAGTGGGGTGAGCCATGTTTCTGCCTGTTGGCACGTGAAACCAGCGAAAATCGTTGGACTGTACGACTTCTGGCTAAGGCATTGATGATGGAAGTTCTTGAGGATGAAACCGAACTTGTTCGAACGGCGTCCGAACGACATCAGACGTCGATCGACGAGGTGGCACGTTTCCTGAAACGGTTTGCTGAATCGAGCAGCACTCATGCGGATGACCGGCGGGATCTTCGTTTTCCTCGCCACTCGATCTGCACTCGGATTCGCGTGACGCCGTGCGGTGGCAGTTTTTCGCCGATCGGTCCGACCGAGACGGGATTTACGAAGAACATTTCTGCCGGAGGAGCCTGCATTATTCTTCCGGAATTGCCCATGTCTGACGTACTTCGCCTTGAGTTTGCTGCGAATCTGCTCCCGTACACAATGCTTCTGCGACTGTTCTGGAAGCTTCCAGCCGGAAAACTGACAGAGTGCGGTGGTGCGTTCATTGGCATTCTGTGAGACATGATGAGGTTCAAGGGCTGATGCAAAGTCGGACGTCCGAATTCGCGTAGAGACGATTTCGGCCTTGAGTTAGCATTCTCAACCCACCCGGCTGAGCCGGTTTGATCGGTAATTCAGGGACGAATCATGTGGAACTCATCGCGACGTATTGCGCTCTTCTCAACTTCGCTGATCCTGCTGGGTGCGGGCCTGTTCGGAGCCGCCTGGTTCGCTCACTGGCTGCCGATTGAAATGGGCGAAGCAGAAACCGGCGATCTGGCAACTCGGCACACGCTTGAGGTACTGGATGCGCTCGACTGGTCGAGCTTCAATGAGCGAAGCGAGCTGGTGTCCGATTCCGCCCCGGATCCGTTTGTACTGTCGCAGAGCGAGCCCGATTTCAATTCCACTGCCGCGGGATCGTCATTCGCGTCGGCATCCGACTTCGCCGACAGAGATCGGTGGCTTGATGACCGACATTCGTCAAGTAACTCAGATTCACATTCTGCTCGTCATGGGCAATCGGCCGCGCCGAACGATATCCCCCATGAGTTTCCGGCATTGGGTTTCGCGGACGAACGTCGACTGAATTCAGTAGGATCGGTTGCCAACAGTCGATCGCCGTCGGGCAGCTTGCCAGCTGGAAGCCCCGGCGAAATGCCAGGTGGAGACCGACGCGTCCAGCAGGTTGCAGGTGGGGCTCAAGCGTCGTTTGGGGCGGCGGCTGAACGTCGTAGTTACCCGTCGATTTCGAGCGACGATGTCAGAAGTGCTCCGCCGAATCTGTTCGACGCGGAAGAATCGCCGACGTTTGGCGAAGCTCGTGGATTCCCGACGGAAGTCGCTTTTGCCGAACGTTCGGCCACGCTGGATTTATTCGAACCGGAAGACGCCGACGAACCGAAAGAGACTCCTGCTTTTGAAGTCGCTGCTGAATCGCAGGCCGGGCAGACTGAAGCGGCACCGATTCGAACTGCCGCTCGCACGGTGCCTGCTGAAACGACGACTCCTGCAGCTTCCGGTGCAGACATGGACGCGAAACTGCGGCAGATCGACGAGTTGCTGAGCAATAAAAACTTCGTGGCGGCTCACCGCGAGCTGTCGACGTTGTACTGGAACAATCCCGAGTTGAAGTCAACGATTCTTGAACGGATCGAAAAGAACGCGCAGGTAATTTACTTCAGTCCGGAGCCTCATTTTCTGGAGCCATACGAAGTTCAACCAGGAGATTTTCTGCAGCGGGTGGCACCGAAATACGGCATCAACTGGGAGTACCTCGCTGCGTTAAATCGTGTCGATCCGCGAAGGGTTCGTGCCGGGCAGAAACTGAAGGTCATTAAAGGGCCCTTCTCAGCGTTCGTGGATCTCAGCGATTTCGAACTGACCGTTCATTGTCACGGATTTTTTGTGAAGCGTTATCAGATCGGCGTCGGCCGCGACAGTTCGACGCCGGTGGGCAAATTCGCCGTGCTCGATCGGATTACAGCGCCGCAATACACCGATCCGAATGGTCGAGTCATCGAAGGCGGGCACGCGACGAATCCATTGGGAACTCACTGGATCGATCTGGGTGACAGTTACGGAATTCACGGAACAATCGAACCGGATTCGATCGGCAAGGCGGAATCCGCCGGCTGCGTGAGAATGCGGAACGAAGACGTGGTCGAAGTTTACAACTTCCTGGTCAAAGGCAGCGAAGTCGTCATTCGCCCGTAACCTGCTGACTTGGAGCCGAGTGTTTTGTCGTTCCTTTTGAACCTGGTCTATGGCCTGCTGCTGACGGCTTTGTCGCCGGTATTGATTTATCGCAGCCTGGTTCACGGCAAGTACCGCGAAGGATGGGGCGCGAAACTTTTCGGCAGCCTGCCACGTCTTGACACGGTGGCAGACGATCGAGAGCGTTACTGGTTCCACGCAGTCAGTGTGGGTGAAGTCCTGCTGCTGCAGTCGATCCTGCCGGAACTGCGATCGCGCGATCCTGAAGCCGAAATCGTTCTGACGACGACCACCACAACCGGTCATGCTGTTGCGCGAGACAAGTTTCCGCACGTCATCGTCAGTTACTTTCCGCTCGACTTCTCGTGGGCGGTGCGTCGCGCACTGTCACGGGTTCAGCCAACGCAGGTCATTCTGGTCGAACTGGAACTATGGCCGAATTTTTTGAAGGCAGCACAGCACAGCGGAATACCGGTGTCCCTGATTAACGGTCGGTTGAGCGAACAGAGCTTTCGCGGTTACTCAAAAGTTCGCTGGCTGTTGCGTCCGGTGTTGCAGTCTTTCCAGCTGCTTGCCGTTCAGAATGCGACGTACGCCGATCGATTTCTGAGACTTGGCGAGAAAGCCGAATGTGTGCGTGTCACCGGCTCGGCAAAATTTGATCGGGTCAATACGGACCGAGGAAACTCACAGACGTTACGGCTCCGGAGAACGTTCGGACTCGCTGAAGCTGAGCCCGTTTTTGTCGCCGGCAGCACGCAGAACCCGGAAGAGAAGATCGCCCTGGAAACATGGCTGGAACTGAGAAGCGACTTTCCGGAACTTCGCCTCATCCTCGTTCCACGCCATAAAGAACGTTTCGAAGAGACGGCTCGGCTGGTGAAGTCTTACGGACTGCCATTGCTCCGGCGATCTGTCGTCGTCACTCCCCAGGGTGCCGCTTCCGAAGAGGCTGCCCCCGAAGACTCCGTTGCCAGAGTTGTGGATGATGGCGTTGATGCGGATGGTTGGGACGCTGACTGTCGAGACGCCGACCGCCGACAAGCTGATAAGCCCGTCCTGCTGCTCGACACGCTGGGGGAATTGTCTGCCTGCTGGGGGCTGGCCGACTTCGCTTACGTTGGAGGCAGCATGGGGAGTCGAGGCGGTCAGAACATGATCGAACCGTGTGCCTATGGTGCCGCCGTTTGTTTCGGTCCGAATACACGAAATTTTCGGGACGTCGTCGAGTCCTTACTGGCTCGCAAAGCCGCCCGAGTCGTCGACGACAAACCGGCACTGGCTGCTCTGCTGCGGGAATGGCTGACAGACCGCCAATCAGCGATCGCGCAGGGAATCGTCGCCAGAGAGTTTGTTCTCAGTCAGGCCGGTGCCTCGCAACAGACGGTCGATCTGCTGCTCGGAATGGAAGAACAAGACGAAGTTTCCATCGCCGCCTGACGCTCAGGAATTCACCACATTCGCAGGTGTCGATGCGGGTGCGCGGGGTGCGAGATGCCCGTTACGATCCCACGATCGACAGACCGACCTGCCGGGCTCGCTGGCGAACAATCGCTGCCTTGCGTTGCTCACGAGTTTCCTCATAGAGGTGCCGCAGCAGTCGTTCCTGAGCGAGTGTCAGATCGTGGCCACGACGATCCATCGCCGTTCTCGCCGTACCAAGGGCTGCTTCGAGGTTGAGGTTGTCGTCGAGTTCGCCGTGCCAGACACGTCCGAACGACGGCACGAACTTCGGCAGCAGTTCGCCGCCAGGCAGCAGCATCGTCATGACGCCAATGGAAGTGCCTGTGTTAAACAGGCTGCACACCGCCGTCTTGGAATGGTCACCGATGAAGCAGCCGACTTTGGTCGAACCGGAATCGACGGGCTCGCCGCTCAATGGAACCCGCACCGTGGAATAATCATTCTTCAGATCACTGTTCGTCGACAACGCGCCCATGTTGACCCACGGGCAGACATAGCCGTGTCCGAGAAACCCATCATGATACTTGTTGGCGAAGCCGTGCAGGATCGAGTTTTCAATCTCGCCGCCAACTCGGCAGACAGGACCGATCGTCGTGCCCGCCTTGACGTTCGCCCGGAACAGTTGGCTGCCGGAACCGATATGGCATGGACCTTCAATCCGTGTGAAAGCCTGAACCTTGACGCCAGTGTCGATGGAGACCGGGCCGTTGCGAGCGTCGATCACCACGAAGGGATCGATGTCGGCGCTCGGGCTGACAAACACGTCATTGGGATCCCCCAGCACCGCGACCTGTGGCCCGAAGTCAGTTTGCCCACCGATGAACCTGCACGATCGAAAGTCGGCTTCCAGTTGGGCGGAATTGAAATCAATCAGATCCCAGGGGTGGCTCGCTACTTTTCCAGTCACCGCCGCCGCGTTGCGAGTCCCCGCGATCTTGAGCAGCGGTTCGGCCCACTCGCTGTCAGACAGCAGCGACGATTCGAACGGGTCCACCAGAAGATAGGCGAGTGTCCCGTCGCAGAAGCCGGCAACATCGCTACCGACAGTGCTCAGCTGTTCGATCGCTTCCGGAGTGGGCAACCATCGCGCATTGATCAGCAGTGTCGGCTCTTCACCGAGCCACACGCAGTCGTTGACGAAGGCTTCCGGACTGAACTCTCGATATGTCTGCTCCAGGTAAGGCCGGATAAAAACGCCCCACTCGCGGACATCGAGAAACCGGATCAATCGCTCGCGCAGACTGAACTGTCCGCAAACCAGCTCGAACACAGGTCGAGTCAGAGCGATCGGTGCAAATCCGTCTGCGCCGTCATCTTCAAAGAATGCAATCCGCATGGTCCCGTCCCTGGGTGGCCCATCAACTTCGCAAGGTTGCCTGAACAGGCAGACGTCCAATCTCTGGACGCATCTCGCAAGAAGGCGGAAATCTAATGGTTTTTGTGGTTTACCGGAAAGATGGCTCTCAGCACGTTTTGCCCGGACGCTGCGGGGCGACCGGTTGACGAATCTCCATTCGAACAGGATTCTTTCCTGATCGCTTCAACTTTGAACCAACTTTGTGAGGAGTTCCCATGCTGCGAAAACTGCCTGACTTCATCCTGTTTGCCGCGATCTGTGGAATTCTGACGTCGCGAGCGGTGGCTGTGGGCGCTCCTCCGGTCGGCGAGGCTCACGTTTACAAGCAGGTCGATGATCGTGAGTTGAAGCTGTACATCACGAAACCTGCTGACTGGAAAAAAGGCGACTCGCGACCGGCCATTGTGTTCTTTCACGGCGGCGGCTGGACGGGTGGTTCGCCGGGACAATTCACCGAACACAGCAAGTATCTGGTAACTCGCGGCATGGTTTGCGTGCAGGTGCAATACCGGTTGCTCGATAAGAAAAAGTCAGAACCGCCGATCACGTGCTGCCGGGATGCAAAGTCCGCGATGCGGTGGGTACGCAGTCGAGCCGCAGAACTGGGAATCGATCCCAACCGGATTGCTTCCGGCGGCGGCTCCGCTGGCGGGCATCTGGCCGCATTTGTGGGCATGGTTGAAGGCACCGACGATCCCGCGGACGACACGGGCGTTTCCGCTAAATCAAACGCGATGTGTCTGTTCAATCCGGTGTTCGACAACGGACCGGGCGGCTGGGGAGCCAAACGGGTCGGCGATCGCTTCCCTGAGTTCTCGCCGTTTCACAACGTGACAAAGGACGATCCGCCGGGGATCGTGTTTCTGGGATCGAAGGACTCGCTGGTTCCGGTCAAGACCGCTCACGACTTCAAGCAGAAGCTGAGCGATGTCGGCGTCAAAGCCGAAGTGCATATTTTTGAAGGCATGCCGCACGGCTTTTTCAACTACGGGAGCAACGGCAACAAGCCGTACTACGAAACCGTCGTCGCGATGGACCGGTTCCTGGCCTCACTGGGCTGGATCGAAGGCCCGCCGACGCTGAGTGCTGACATCGTCACAGAGAAGTAACCACTTGCAGTGGTCTCTCATCACCGGGTGACTGGTGATCGAGACGCGCTTAGACCTCAAGCGGTATCCGTTGAGACATTGGCGAGCCGCACGTGACCAGGCTGCGAGCCCGAAATCGGTCGTCGTTCACATGGGGCTGTAACCGCCGCTGAGTTTCTCCGAAAGTCAGACGAGTGCGTCTCAGCTTTATTTGCTTCCTTTCAAGAACATGAGGAACGCGATTGGTCCATCGTGGAGTTTTCGTTTCCTATTGATCGCGGGCGAACATTTTCGTATCGCTTGCGGTTACATGGGATGTTTGGGTAGGTTGTGCTGAGTTGCATCAATTGTACACAGCACAGTGTGCATCAATCTTGAACGATGCAGTCGTGTTGTTGAGTGTTTGAAACACATCCTGAAACCCAACATTGTCGCCGGATTGATTGGAACAGGGACTGCGGCAAGAACTCCACGGGGCCTTCCTATCCCGAAAAGCGCACGTTGTGAGACGAACAGAGAGCCTCTTGCACCGGTAAGTGATTATTGGAACAACACTTACTTTGGCACAGGAGGCTCTCATGTCGAACACGGACTGTACGGCGCAACTCGAACTGTTCAAGGTCAA
>JABMPE010000606.1 GCA_013203845.1 Rhodopirellula sp.
AAAGACACGCTTCAGCATGTGCGTTATCCCAACGTGTTCGGACTGGGAGACTCCAGCAGCCTGCCGACCTCGAAGACAGGAGCCGCGATTCGTAAGCAGGCTCCGGTCCTGGTGAAGAATCTGCGGTCGTTAATTGCGGACCGGCCACTGACGGCGAAATACAACGGCTACACGTCCTGTCCCGTCGTCACCGGCTACGGCAGCGTGGTCCTTGCCGAATTCGACTATGACGGCAATCCGGTCGAGTCGTTCCCGTTCAACCAGGCGAAGGAACGCTGGACCATGTGGCTCCTGAAAAAATATGGCCTGCCCGTGCTCTACTGGAGCGGAATGCTGAAGGGCCGCGCGTAACAAGTCCCCGGCAGGCTGTGGTCAAACTTTGGAATTGTCCGGAGCCGGCAAAAGCTGGCCACTGATTCTTTGAACGAAATAGTCTCTGAACGAAAGGCTTGACGCCAAACATGTTGACTCAACGAAATTCTGTTATGGCCACCGTTTTGTTATTCGCCATTGGGTTTGGGCTGCACGCTTCAGAGCAGCTGGCGAGTTACCCATCAATTGCCGGTCACGGTGAAGTTTTTCATCTGCCTGAAGCTCAGGATCAGCCACGCGACAATTCAAAGATTTGTGTGGACGTCACGAAAGGCGGTCCGGCTGACAAGCTCAATCCCGCCATCGAAAAAGTCGCGAGATTCGTCAACATTTACTCACAGGCGGGGAAGGTTCCAGCGTCGGTTCGTATTTCGGTCATTCTGCACGGTGACGCGACGCTGGTCGCGCTGAATGACGCGGCCTATGCGAAGCGATTTGACACCAAAGCAAACCCGAACATGGCCCTGCTGCGCGAACTTCGAAAGGCTGGCGTCGAGTTGCTGGTGTGCGGGCAAGCCATCGCTCATAAGAAAGCAAGTCACGATGAGATTGCAGATTCTGTCAAAGTCGCTGTTTCAGGACTCACGGTAAACGTCAACCGTCAACAGGACGGGTACGCTTTCATTCCACTTCATTGACCGGTGACAGTACCTCAGCTCGTGGCCCCGAAGTTACAATGGCTCTCGTAACAAAAACCACTGGCCGAATTAGGAGCCTTGAATGCCTGTCCGTCAAATTCTGAATGCGGTCGTCGTGATGTGTCTGGCGATGAGACTTTGTGTCGCGGTTGCTCAGGACTCCGAACCCACAATCAAGGCGCCAACGGCACCGAAGAGCGTTCGCCCTGGTATCAACGATCGTTTTGTCGATCCCGCGTTGAATGTGTCCGAGTGGCTGGGTCGGTTCGAGATTGAAAGTCGCGAAGTTTACTCACACCGCGCTGACGTTCTGAAAGCGACAGGCATTAAGTCCGGAGATTACATCGCCGATATCGGAGCTGGCACCGGTTTCTACAGTCGCCTGTTTGCACAAGCTACTGGCGAAAGTGGCAAAGTGTTTGCAGTTGATATCTCGCCTCGATTTATCGAGCACATCAATCGTCAGTCACGCGCTGACAAGGTTTCGAATATCACCAGCATTCTTTGTTCGGACCGTTCCACGAAACTGCAGCCGGACTCGATTAACGTGGCTTTTATCTGTGACACCTACCACCACTTCGAATTCCCGCAATCAACTCTTGAGTCGATTCACAAGGCCCTCAAACCGGGAGGCTCGTTGATTGTGATTGACTTCGAACGAATCCCTGGAAAGTCTCGCGAATTTCTTCTCGGTCACGTCCGCGCTGGTAAGGAAGTGTTTCGCAGGGAAGTCGAAGATTCGCACTTTGAGTTTGTTGAAGAAGTCGAGATACCCGGCTTCGAAGAGAACTACTTTCTGCGATTTCGGAAGTCGGTCGCTGCTGAGGACAAGTCCTCGAAATAGTTGTGTAGACGCGGGCAGTTCCGTTGGCTCGGAATAACCGGCAGTGACTCGGCATGACGGGACGCAGCCAACACCTCGACTGTTCGTGAGCGGCGACTTCATACTGCTCATTCCTGTCAGCTTTGCTCCGAGGACGACGACGGGAGTCGGCATCCGGTTCGCCTCGATTCAGGACAGTGCTCTGACAATCGGCAAGATGCTGTTGCCGTCCGTCGCCCGCCTGGTACCTGGCATTTGCTCCGGCGTGTAACATCCCCAGAGCCGGCGACGAGGTTCCGCAGGGGTTGTGGAACTGCACGGTGGCAAGCTCAGGCTTGTCAGTTGAACGCAGCAGCAGGAAAGAACTCGGTTGGTATCCATGCAAAGTCAGGCAGCACAGTCCGCGGTGGGCAGCCGTAAGCAAATCTACATCGCCGGTCTGGCTGTTGTCGCAATTGCAATACATCTGATCCTGCGGTTCGGGACTGGCGTCGAGGTGCGAACAAGCGAGTTGCCCTTGTACGTGGCAATGCTCCTGGGGGGCCTGCCGCTGGTCTGGGACCTGCTCATCAAACTCGTCCACCGCGAGTTCGGGTCTGATCTCCTGGCTGGTATTTCGATTGTCACTTCGATGTTGCTCGGTGAGTATCTGGCCGGGACGCTGGTCGTACTGATGCTTTCTGGTGGCGAGACTCTGGAAGCCTATGCCGTCCGCAGTGCGTCTTCGGTGCTGGAAGCACTTTCAAAACGCATGCCGGCGGTGGCTCACCGGAAGACCGACTCTGTCCTTGAAGATATCAGTCTCGATCAGGTCGTTATCGGGGACGTAGTGCTGATCTTTCCTCACGAAGTCTGCCCGATTGACGGTACGGTCATCGAAGGGCACGGCGTCATGGATGAGTCGTATCTGACGGGCGAGCCGTATCTGATGTCCAAGACGCCCGGTGCCACGGTGCTGTCCGGGGCGATCAACGGCGAATCCGCTCTGACGATTCGAGCCGACAAACTGGCGGTCGACTCGCGATACGCACAGGTCATGCGTGTCATGGAGACGTCGCAGCAGCAACGACCACAAATTCGACGGCTGGGCGATCAGCTGGGTGCTTTCTACACACCAATCGCCGTCGCGCTGGGTCTGGCCGCATGGATCAGCAGTGGCGAAGCGGTACGGTTTCTCGCAGTGATGGTGGTCGCCACGCCCTGCCCGCTGCTGATCGCCATTCCGGTGGCAATCATCGGCTCGATTTCTCTGGCTGCTGGTCGGGCGATCGTCATCCGCGACCCTTCCGTGCTGGAGAAGATCGGAACGTGTCGTACGGTGATCTTCGACAAGACCGGCACAT
>JABMPE010000607.1 GCA_013203845.1 Rhodopirellula sp.
AAACTAACCTGCTTTGCGCACCGGTGTGATGGCTGTTTGGGTTCTGGTGTCGATTGGCGTGGTGTTGGCGGGTGTCGGAGCGCCGGGTGCGGGCAATAGCGTTCGGCACGGAATTTGCGCAGTGTTTGTGACAGTTTTTCAGGCTGTCACAGTGGCACGGATGCGGGGCGATGGGACGGAAGAAGCGAGACAGAATTGAACCGGCTCAGATTCAGGGCTGCAAATATTTCAAGCTCATCCCGGACCTGCTCGAGCGGTTGCACGGGCAGGCCACGGAGCGTGACCGGGCGGGCAACCGCGAGTTCTTCTGTGACCAGTACGTCAGCCTGCTGCTGCTGTATTTCTTCTCGCCGATCATCCGGAGCCTCAACGGACTGCAGAAAGCCACCGGGCTGGACAAGGTGCAGAAGCTGCTGGGGATCAAACGCGTCTCGATGGGGACGCTCAGTGAATCGGCCGGCGTGTTCGATCCCGAGCCGCTGCAGGAGATCATTGGGGAACTTGCGGCACGCACGGTTCCGGTGGTCTCCGGACGTGAGGCGGAAGCACTGGCCGGGCTGACCGCGGTGGATGGCTCGGTGCTGCGGGCGCTGCCGCGGATGGCGTGGGCGTTGTGGCAGGATGACCGGCATCGCGGGGTGAAACTGCATCTTCATTTTGATGTGCTCAAGGCCGTGCCGCGGTGTGCCACGGTGACTCCGGCGGCGTGCTCGGAGTCGGCCGAGCTGGCGAGCACGCTCGAACCCAACCGGCTGTACGTGACGGACCGTGGCTACCAGAACTATGCGTTGTTCCAGAAGATCATCAATGCCAGGTCGTCGTTCATCGCGCGCGTGAAGGACAACATCGCGTACGACGTGCTGGAAGAACGCGAACTCGGCGACGCCGCGAAAGCCGCGGGTGTCGTGCGGGATGTCGTGCTCTCGCGACTGGGGACCGATCACCACAAAAACGAAATCCAGCAGCCGGTGAGGCTGGTCGTGGTGCAGGCCGTCAAAGAGAACGGTGAGCCGTACGAACTGTGGCTGATCACCGACCGGCTGGACCTCGACGCGAATCTGGTGACGCTGGGGTATCGCTACCGCTGGACGGTCGAGCTGTTTTTCCGCTGGCTCAAGAGCATCCTGGGGATGCGGCACCTGATCTCAGACCACCCGCACGGCGTGACGATGCAGCTCTATGCCGCACTCATCGCCAGCCTGCTGATGGTGCTGTGGACGGGCCTGAAGCCAAACAAACGCACGTGGGAGATGCTGCAGTTCTATCGCATTCCCTTCGAGCCGTACGCACCTGTGAGAAGGCAGATGCTCAACATTCACCGGGCCAGCAATCGACCACGAAAGCGGGCCAGCTTCTCATCAGTCCCAATCGATGTCGTGCCGCTGGGCCGGCGGGTCGTGAGACCATATGCCTGATTCCATCTCTGCAGACAGCCAGGAACATCTGGTCAAAGGACACCGTTCACTGTTGATTCAATAAATCCTCGTCGTGGAATTGAGTTTCTGTAAAGCTTGTCCATCGGCAAAAAACTGCGATAGGATTGTGGTGTTGGCGTGAGGCGGTCGAGAATGCCGAATTAACCAGAACGGCAAGGAGATTACAGGAAGGCTACAGGAGTCAATGGCACTATGTCACGCGCAGGAAACGACGAAATAATGGACGTTGACTCGCTTCGGCGGCTCTTTCGAGCCTTCCGTGACGGAAACGAGGTTGCATTCAGGAAAGTCGCCGAATCAGTCATCGCCGACCAGCTTGCATCAAATCATCATCAACTAGCCAAAGAGTTGCGTGCCGCCCTCGGTGACATCTCGAAGTCACCAGGCCATCGCACTGCCGAGCCACTGACGGCTCTGACACGCGAACGCCGAAACGGTGAACAGCTTCTAACGATTTACCATGAGCCAGCCAGCACCGAGCATCTGTGTCTTGAAGATTCCACGCGACAACGCATTGATCGATTCATTAACGAACGACGGAACACAAGAAAGCTGGCCAGTCACGGATATGCCCCGAAATCCAAGTTGCTCTTCTGGGGTCCCCCAGGCTGTGGCAAGACCCTGACGGCCCATTTTCTCGCCAACCAGTTTGGACTAAAGGTTGGCGTTGTAAGATTAAATGCACTAATTTCTAGCTTCCTTGGGGATACGGCCGCTCACTTGCAACAGGTATTTGATGCTGCCCAATCGACTCCTATGGTATTGCTTTTCGATGAAATCGATTCTGTTGCTAAGACACGCGATGATTCGCGTGATGTTGGAGAGTTGAAGCGAGTCGTAAACAGTTTTCTCCAGGCAATGGATACGTTTTCAGCAAGAGACAGTTTTCTGATCGGGGCCAGCAACCACCAGTACCTGCTTGATCCCGCTATCTGGCGTCGATTCGACGATGTCATCCTATTCCCAACTCCGTCGCCGAAACTTCGCAGGGACTACATTCGCCACCAACTGAATGGCGTAACACTGAAAGGATCGCTCGAAACACTTGTCAAGAAGACAGCAGGGCTTTCTTTTGCTCAGATGGAACAGCTCCTAGTCGAAGCCATCAAGTCCATGATTCTGGATGATCGTGGAGAACTGACTACGCAGCAGATCTTCGCAGAACTCCGTTACATGCAGGACATGATGGCAGCAGTGGACCGCGAGCGTACGGTTAAAGATGAATAATGAGTTTCCGCCGCGAAAGTTTGCTGTCCCTGTCTATCGAGACCGTAGAGCGGAAAAGCCACGACGGGCTCCACTTTCAGACGATCAGATTGCCAGACGAGGCGAAATCGCTCGTATTCTCGGCGTGAAGATTGACGGCCTGAATCGGCACTTGAAAAGCTTGAGTGACGAGCAGCGCAAGGCCGTCTTCTACAAGGTGACCCATGATGGTCCCGTCTCTCTGTCCGGCACTGGTTTGAAGCCGCTCGTAGATCGATCGGACAGAGTGACTCTCGCAATTCCGACCGGTAGCTCGCTCGATCCACTCATGCAAAAGCTTTATGAGTTTGCAACCGACAGACCGAAAAACGGCTTTGTCAAGAATCAGGATTTTGCTCGTGTCGAAGATATTGAGCCCGGTGATCCGAAAGACCGACTCAGTGATGAACTTCTTGCTGAATACGACACGCTGATCTTAACCAAAGAGCCGACGATCATCTGCGAGATCGAGATTCTTTCCCTTGCCAAAGGGAAGAATCAGCGAAAGGATGAGCTCGCAGCGAGCATCGCCGCATTGAATACAGTCTTTGCATACGGGATTCACGGCACGCTTTTCGAACACGAAATACGTGACGGTGTTTGCCGAGCCGTCATTCGATGTACGGGGGCAATGTTCCAATCGCTGGTGGAAGAAGAGCGGTGGCAGCGAACCATCGCGTGGTTTGAACCCAAGCCTCGCTTCGAGACGTTTCACACCGTCTGGAACAGTTTCCAATTTGATCAGCTCGCACCAATCGCACCGCCATCCGCAGATGCACCGACAATATGCGTAATCGATTCCGGCGTTTCGTCTGGAAATCCGTTTCTCGCGCCGGTGATTAAAGAGGATATGCTCAAATCGTTCCTCAACGATGAGCCGGACGATCCGTTCGACCACAATGGACACGGCTCCGGTGTGGCATCACTCGCAGCCTATCATGTACTCAGCCTCGCAGTGGGAGAGACAAATACCGCAAAAGCCTGGATCGCGGGAGCTCGAATTCTGGATGCATCCAACCAGCTTGAAGACGAGAGACTGTTTTCCAAGGTTCTTGAGGAAGCCGTCAAAGAGTTTGTCCCGCTGGGCGTCCGAATTTTCAATCTGTCCGTTGCTGACATGGCAAAGAAATGGAATCAGGACACGAAACGGACACAACCGCGAACTTCGTGGACGGCACGAACGATTGATCGTCTAAGCCGGGAACACGACATCGTTTTTGTGATTTCGACGGGCAATATCCCTGTCAATCAGATTCGCGACTATCTCCGGGGAGATGTTGAATATCCGGCATACCTGTGCGATGACGAATCGCGGATTCTGGATCCATCGCAAGCCGGACTCGCCTTGAGTGTCGGATCGATTGCGGCCGGAACGATGGTTGCTTCTACACCCGATACGACAATCGCTCTCACATATGGCCCCTCACCATTCACCCGGTCTGGCCCCGGAATCAAAGGTGAGATCAAACCAGAACTTGTGGAAGTCGGCGGCAACCTTGTTCGTGATCGCGAAGTCATGTCTGTCAGAGCGAACGCAGCGACAAACGTAGTCATGGCCAGCCATCAACTGTCACCAGCGGCCGCGCACAATTATGGGACCAGCTTCGCAGCTCCTCGCGTTGCCAACAAACTCGCTGTTGTGCTTCACGAGCTACAGAATCTTGAAATTGGACGTGTCAGTGCGTCACTACTCAAAGCGTTCCTGGTCAACTCCGCGACGCATCGAGGCGAATCTCAGAAATTGAAGAATTCCTTCAACACTGCTGATCGGTCCTGGATGAACATTGTCGGACACGGATTTCCGGACTCTACGCGAGCGACTGACTGTGATGACTACTCCATCGTACTTTTCTATCAAGGCGAGCTGGACGCCGACAAGGTCGCCTTTTTTGATGTACCAATTCCGTCCCGCCTCACAGAATCAACTTCTGGATGTCGCATTACAGTTACATTGGCACATCATCCCGAAGTTCAGAAATGGGGTTTAGAGAGCTACTTCGGTGTCGATCTCAAGTGGCGAATGTTTCGGGGGGATGTGGATCGCGACAAAGTCGTCGAGGCAATGTCGGCTGAACCTCTGGAAGAGGGCGGAGATGCAGCAAACCTGCCAAACGAGCTGAGCTTTGCACACAAGATTACGCGTCGTTCGCGAGGAGCCCTGCAACACGACTGGTGTGAATGGACGAAGCATCACGAGTCGTACAGCGAAAATCACTATGTACTGGCCATCTCATCGCACGGCCGGTGGCGTTCACGGAAAGCCGCGCCAACACAGTACGCAGTCGTCGTGCGAATTGAGGATCTCGGCGGTACCGTTCCCGTGTACAACGAAGTCGTTGCCGAACTGAACGTATTGGTTGAGCAGCAGGCAACGACATAGTGCTCTGGACTTAAGACTGAAGCCAGTTGCACTTGGTTACCGGGCTGATAGTGTGATGAGGGCTGGTTTCGTGGCGGTGAGGTTGGGTTTCAGAAAGTCGAGCGGGTTGATGGTTTGCTGAGTGGTGGTGACGAGGATGGTCGTCAGGATGGATTGGACTTCGGCTCCGGTCCAACGGCAGGTCCAGCAGGAAAGTCCGTTCCGGAATCTGCTCTCGCGGAACATGGTCGATACCGTCCACAAAGAGCACTGAGCGACGGCCATTCATCCGGTGGTCGTCACTGAGCCAGTCAAGATGCCGCATGAATTCCGACCGCTGTTCGGATGGCGTCTGGGGAAAACTCGAACCGGCGTTGCTCCCTGCGCGACTAAGGGACAGATTGAGGTCGTGAAAAACTGACCGTCACGAATCCACCCGTCGGCCCGCTAGATCCTGACAGCCAGCCATACCGAGGACCGTCATCGAGGAATGATGAATGTCCTGGGATTTCTGATGAGCAGGGCGGCGTTGTTTGAATGCGCGAACCGGAAACAATTTGACCGGTTCTGGCATAAGCATTTGCCTGACCATGAACAGTCTCAGCAAAAAGCTACACCGCGTGGTCGTCGTACGTCAGTGCAAATACAGTGTCCGTCAACCACCGACGGAAGGATTCGTTGTCGCTGAATTGTTTGAAGTGTGTAGCGACAATTAGTTTTCCCGGCTGGAGACAATTAGAAGTTCCGGTTGATGACTGTGTTGCTT
>JABMPE010000608.1 GCA_013203845.1 Rhodopirellula sp.
GGAGCCAGCTTCATCTGCTGGCTCATCTTCATCTGCTGAGAGAAGTTCAGTTGCATGAACACGTATCCTGAGTGCTTCGGTCACCGATCCTGATTGGAAGCTTCCGGCAGATAGTACCGACAGCCTTCGGCGAAAAAACGATTCTTCCAGATTGAACGACTACTTTGACGATGCCAGTCCGTTTGTGCCGACTGACTTCGCCGAGTTTCGGTAGACACCATTCACTGTGACTAAGAATCCGCTCGATCCTTGAGGCTCACGGCAGTCGTTGTCTGCCATGAGCGATCCACTTTTGATCAGCAGGCAAAGCCTGAGATTTATCGATTACTTCCACACTTCATCGTGACAAAGTTCATCCTGACAAACGTCAGAACGACTGCCGGCCCCGCATTGCGTCCGCCAGCATTTCCTTGTTCGCAAACTCTAGCACACTACCGGAAGCTATCCCCCGGGCAAGCCTTGTGATCGCCACAGGATCAGCCGCCAGAATATTGGAAATGAACAGAGCCGTTCCATCCCCTTCGAGCGTCGGATTCGTTGCCATAATCAATTCCTGTACGCCGTCACGCCGCACACGCCGCACCAGCGCGTCAATCGTCAAGTCCTCGGGACCGATCCCCTCAAGTGGTGAGATTCGCCCTCGCAAAACGTGATACACGCCCTCGTACATTCCTGACGCTTCCAGCGAGATGACGTCCCGAGGCTGTTCGACAACGCAGACCACCCGCTTGTTCCGTTGATGCGAAGAACAGATTCTGCAAATGACCTCTTCTGTCAGATTGAAGCATTCTTCACAGGACCTGATCGACGACTTCACTTGCCGAATCGCATCTGCCAGAGCCATCGCTTCCGTTTCGTGACATGCCAGAATGTGGTGAGCCAGTCGTTCTGCTGTACGGTTTCCAACACCTGGCAGGTTCGAAAACTGGTCGACCAGATTGGCGACCGCTGGTCCAAATGGATGTGACTCAGAGCTCCGTCGAGCCATTATTTCCTTCCTGATTTAACTCGCCGTGAACGATCCGTGAATTTCTGACCATTTCCACTGGCCAAATCCCCGAACGCCACTCTTCAGAGATATCGAAACGCTTGTCCGCAAGTCGCTCAATCAGATCAGTTGCCTGACCCCAGACCGAGCTTCGACATCATTCCTTCCAGACCGGGGATGTTCAGTCCCCCGGTGATCTCCTGCATGGCTTCCGCGGCAGCCTGCTTCGACTTATGCAGGGCATCGTTCATCGCCGAAACCGCCAGTTCTTCCAGCATTTCGCGATCGCCGCTGTCGTAAAGCGTGGGATCGATCCTGCAACCGAGCACGTCCTGCTTCCCGTTGACCTCGAAGGTGACCATTCCACCGCCCGCTGAGCCATGAATCCTCATCAAAGCCAGTCGGTCCTGAATTTCACTCATCCGGCCCTGCATTTCTTTGGCCTGTTTCATGAGCGACGCGATGTCACCAAGTCCCTTCAGCATGGCAGAAAATCCCTTTCTCTCAGTCTTAAGAGCCAGAAAACCCGGCTTTCAGATTAATCACGATTCGTTGTCTCCGGCGCCGGCACTCAATGGATTGATCCGGACGACCTGAGCAGAAAACACTTCAACAACGGCACACACCAGTTCATCGTTTTCCGGTCTGAAGACCCGCTTCGGCTGCCGATTTGCCGACTCGGCAGTGGCTGACTTCGAATCAACGGCATCAGCTTCACCCACCACTACCGTGATCCGAGGCTCAACTCCCGTCAGCCGGCGGACAATCTCTTGAAGCCGATTCTGTACTTCCGGTTTCTCCAGATACGTCTTGCCGAAATGATACTTCGCCGGAAGCGTAAGTTCCAGCTTGTTTGGCGCAGAAATTGCTGTACGCGACACCGATTTTACGTGACTCTTCAACATATCAGTGATTTCAGGAACGACTTTCGCCCAGATCTCGGCGGAATTCTCTGGCGTAAAGCGGATCAACTCGCCGCTCTCTGCCTGACTGACGGTGTCGGACACCGCTTTATCAACGCCCGCGGTTTGCGCAGCGGTGTTTGAGGTTTCGCCATCAGCCGCCGTGATCTCATCAGACTTGACCGCATCATGTTGCTCAGTCCATGAGGAGGCACCGTTGTGCGATTCTGCGGCGACTGACGAATTCACCTCGTCGATCTCGCCGGTCACCAAGTCCGATCCGACCGAGCCATCGCCAGAAATCTGGCCATCAGCATCGCCCGTTTCAGAGCGGAGTTCCGTCGCATGCGACGCTTTCTCCGAGTCCGCTACAAGACTCGATGCCGACTCGATTCGAACCGGCACATCCACAGGTTCATCCAACGTGGAATCTTCAGATGCCAGTTTCTCGGGTGTCAGCCGCTCCGATGCGGCCCGACCAGCGGTCGAGTCTTCGTCAGCTGCCACGTCCGTCGCACCAGGTCGTTGATTGACATCTGGTAGATCGACGACTGACGGATCAACAACTTCCCGAGCCTGCTCTGTTGCAGGGATAACTGGCTGATCACCCTCCGACGGCGAACCAACCGTTTCTATCTCATTTTTTTTTTCGGCGACTGCTGCGGGCACCTGAGTTTGGATTGCCGTCACAGGCTCTCCACTTCTCAGTTTGTCAATCAGCTCGCTGATTGCAGTCAGGTCTTCCAGCATAGCGATTCGGATTAAAGCCAGTTCGGCAAGAGCCCGACCGTACGTGACTCGCTGCATTCGCCCTTTCGTGTCAGACAGAATCTGCATCGCCGCGACGATGGTCTGCAAGCCCCACGTTTCCGCCTGTTTCTGCAGCTGTTCGCGGCTGACCGGAGCCACCGACAACAACCCGACCGTTGCGGCTCCCGACGCCAGAATCATCAAATCCCGCAGATAGAACAGAAGTTGATCGGTGAGTTCGCCCAGCTGCACTCCGCCGTCAAGAGCCGCATGAAACGAATCGATCGCCTTTGATTTGTCACGTTGAACCAGCGCCTGTCCGATGTCGATCAGCCGGTCATCACTCGCCGTCCCCAGGAGACGATGAACATCAACCGCGGAGATGTGCTCCTCGCCGAACGCCAGCAGCTGGTCGAAAATCGACTGACTGTCGCGCATAGATCCGGCAGCTCGACGAGCCACCAGTTCCAACGCTTCATCGTCAACCTCGACACCTTCCGCCTGAGCGATGTGCGCCAGTAGTGCCTTGATATTCGACGTTTCGATTGTCCCGAAGTCGAATCGCTGACAACGCGAGAGAATCGTATCCGGAATCTTATGCGGCTCGGTCGTGCAGAAGACAAATTTGACGTTCGGCGGCGGCTCTTCCAGAGTCTTCAGAAGCGCATTAAACGCTGAAGTCGAGAGCATGTGTACTTCGTCAATAATGTAGACTTTGAATCGACTTCGCATCGACGAAACATTGACGTTTGATCGCAACTGCCGAATGTTATCCACGCCATTGTTCGACGCTCCGTCGATTTCCAGCACGTCGACATCATTGCCGGCAGCGATTCCGTCGCAGATTTCGCAGTCGTTGCACGGATTCCCGTCAACCGACTTTGGGCAGTTTAAGGCTTTGGCGAGAATCCTGGCCGTCGACGTTTTGCCGACTCCGCGAGCTCCCGTAAAGAGGTAAGCGTGCGCAACCCGGTTTGCCAGAATCGCGTTCCGCAGAGCCTTCGCAATGTGCTCCTGCCCAACGACATCTGCAAAACCCTGCGGTCGAAACCGCCGGGCAAGAACCGTGTATGAACCCGTTGAGCCAGTAACCATGAGCCAGAATTCCGAGCGGAAAGAGTGGATTTGAGAGAGGCAACTCGAACCTCAGATCGCATCACGGATTGTATGGTCACAGCCGGTGAGACAACAGCACGCGCCCGTACCGACACGCATCACAGCTTGAAGAAACGATCGAGGCCTCTGCTGACATGCAACGCCCATCCCTGAAACCGTCAGCACTTCAGCCGGGTATAAGTCACAGCCAGTCGTTACGAGTGCTAACGCAGAAAACTCGTTGTCCACAAACTAATTCCAGACCGAAATAGCTTTTGGACTGATTAGCCTCAAAATATCACTCCGCGAAAGAATAACTGTGGATCATTCTTTGAATCTTCCGTTAGTTACCATCGGGCGAAAAAGCTGACACCGCGAGAGCGCCGGACAAGATCCTGGTACCTCGTCTTTATTTGACGTGTAGCTGTATGCCCACCCGTTAGTGCTGCCAGCACGAACGAAAATCTCTCTTCACTGAACTGCGGCGTTTTGCTTTTCCCGCAGTGCCCCTTCCCGTTTCCAGGAGTTTCTTGATGTCGAAGCTGTTGCCGCGCTCAGCGTGCGCACTTTTGGGCTGCCTGCTGTTCATTTCCGGATGTGGTTCTGAAGACCCACTCGGTCGCGTCGCTGTCACGGGAGCGGTGATGCTGGATGATCAGCCCGTCAACAGTGGCACCATTCGCTTTTCCCCGATCGAAGGCAATCAGCATGCCACCGTCGCCGGAGCACCGATCACTAACGGGCTGTATAAGATCGCTCAGGCGCACGGGCTGGCCTCTGGAACTTACAAGGTCTTCGTTTCCGCTTCCCAGTCGGAATCTGAGCCGGGTGATCCGATGGCACCTGGCTACAAAGAACCGGTTGCCCGCGAGTTGATCCCAGCCCGATACAACACGCAGACCGAACTCACAGCCGAGATCTCAACCACTGCGAAAAAGAACATCGATTTCTCGCTGACTTCTTCCGCTCAATAGCGTCCGTCGCCAATGAGCGACGAGACGATTCCATTTTCAAGATCCGACCAAGGGACCTCACTTCCCTGGTCAGTGGAGACAAACATGCTGCATACCCCTCGAAAAGCTTTCACACTCATTGAGCTATTGGTGGTCATTGCGATCATCGCCATTCTGGTAGCCCTGCTGCTGCCTGCCGTTCAACAGGCACGAGAAGCCGCCCGCCGATCGCAGTGCAAGAACAATCTCAAGCAACTCGGCACGGCGATGCACAACTACCACGACGTCATGTCGAACCTGCCTATCGCCGCGATGGGCGGAGGTTCTCCCACGAACGGTGGCGACACAAGCGGTTACGTCTGGGTCCGTCGAATCCTGCCATACATTGACCTGGCCACCCTGTCCGACGCATGGGATGAAGGCATCGCTTATAACTCCGGAACCAACAACGCCTTGATTCAGACAGTCATCACACCACTACTTTGCGCGAGCGATCCGGCAACCCGCACCTGGAACAACACGCCGAATTACAACTACGCCGTGAATCTTGGAAACACCACCGCCGACCGCGTCACGCCCTACAACGGTATCACTTACTCGAAGTCACCGTTCACGCTCAACCACGGAACGACCGGGGTTTCGTCGAACTTCCGCGATATTCTGGATGGAACAAGCAACACCTTGATGCTTGCCGAAATTCGCCAGGGCTTCGGTGGGCAGGATTTGCGAGGGCTGACCTGGTATGTGCCACACGTTGGTTTCACAGCTCATAATCCACCAAACACGAGCGTCCCCGACTACATGAACGCCGGATTCTGCGTTGCTGCCAATTCAGCATTCGGCCTGCCGTGCGCGGGAACTTCCGCAACGAATCCGCTGAATTTCTCGGCACGCAGCCAGCACACAGGTGGCGTCAACGTCGTCATGTGCGACGGCGCCGTTAAGTTCATCTCCGACAACATCGACATCAACACCTGGCAGGGACTCAGCACGATGCAGGGCGATGAAGTGCTCGGCGACTTCTAACGAGCGGGCATGAATCGAACGGGCTCGTCGCTGAAGCTGGAGACTTCAAGCAGTCGGAAGTCATACAACTTCGACGATGACGCTCAAGTGAAAGCTCCCGTTCCCGAAACGTCCGACCGTTCCGGGAACGTTGCAAAATTTGTGTCGGCATTTCACTCTTGTTGACCGACCTGGTTCCAGTTCAATGCGACGTGCCCAACTAACTGTAGCCATCATGATCGCTGCCGGCCTGCTGGTCGGCAGCGTTTTCTTTTTCACTCGTGGATCGCCAACTCCGCAGTCACAGCTTGCTGTCGCCGACCAGGCTTTCGCTCTGGGAGACTATGCCACGGCACAACGCTTCGCGCAGCAATCGCTCGATCAGTATCCTGATTCATGGCAGGCTCGATTACTGGCCGGACGCTGCGCGGCACAGCAAGGCGACCTCGATGCCGCCGTCAGCTATCTGGCAGGTTTGCCCGACGATGCTTCGCCGAATGTTGTTGCCGGACTCTTTGAAGCTGCGGAACTGTCTCTGCGGGCAGGTCAAGCTTCAGACAGCGAGCGTCTGCTGCGTCGCGTCCTACGGCTTGATCCACAATTCACTCGGGCGCACAACTCGCTGGCTTATCTGCTTGGTGTGGAAGGACGCTGCTTCGAGGCAACGCCGCATTTGATTGAGACCGTTCGTCGTCACGAGTTTTCGATTCACCATCTCGTGCTGCTCGGAGCGAGCGATCCTGTCATTAAGGACGACGCTCTGATCGAACGATGTCGGCAGGCCGTACCCTTTGATTCGCTGCCTCTGATCGGCATCGCCCGCACGGTGTTCCGGAACGAGGATCGGCGACAGGCCCGACAGATCCTTGAAGTTGTCGTCGCTCACTCGCCGGAAAGTTCTGAGGCTCAAGGCCAGCTCGGGCGAGTTCTGCAGGCGGAGGCGGATTCGAGTGAGCAGGCTTCGCAGGCGTTTGCTGACTGGAACCAGCGACTGCCTCCGCAGGCAAACGAACATCCGGAAGTGTTGACTGCGCGAGGTTTACGGGCTCAGGCTCTGGGAGATTTTCGAGGAGCTACACGCTGCCTGTGGGAAGCATTGAAACGATCCCCCAATCATCGCCTCGCGTGTTTTCAGCTGGGACAGACACTGGTCGCGCAGGGCGACTCGATAACTGCCGCACCGTTTCTGAATCGAGCCGAGCAGCTTCAACAGCTCGCCCTGACAGTGGATCAGGCCTACAGAAATCCTGAAAACACGGCGTTTCTGCAGCAGGCGGCTGAGCTGTGCAAAATACTTGGTCGAGACCTCGAAGCCTTGGCATGGCTTCAAACGGCTGACTCCCAACGCGGCCCTCAGCCCTGGGCCACTCAACTGGAACAGCAGCTTCGAAATCGACAAACGCCTCTCGAAGAGCAGACGGCAGCAGCCGACCCCTCCCGCCACGTGGATTTCCAGCAGTTTCCAGTGCCCTTGTTCAATCCGTCTGGGCGCCCTTTTGAATCAGATGAATCATCGCGCAGCCATTACGTCGTCGCCTTTCGAGACGACGCCGCAAAGGCAGGAATTGATTTCGTTTATCAGACGCGTGGCCAGCATGACAACGGCGATACGCGAATTCTGGAAACTACTGGCGGTGGAGTCGCGGTCATCGACTGCGACGGCGATCTGTTCCCCGATCTGTACTTTTCGCAAGGGGGAACTCTGCCGGAATCCAGCCGCTCCAAAAATCCCGTTGCCCTGCCTGACACGGAAAACCATAAGCAAGCCGACAGAAACACATCCGGCGACCAGCCCAACTCTGGCCGACTGTTCCGACAACAGGGTGACGGGACGTTTCAGGACATTACAGCAACGGCCGGACTCAACACGGCCTGTTACGGCCAGGGTGCGTCAGTCGGTGATCTGAACAACGATGGCTTTCCAGACCTCTACGTGGCGAGCTTCGGTTCAAACCTTCTGTTTCAAAACAACGGCGACGGTACGTTTTCAGACATCACCACCAACAGTGGTCTGGTTGGACAGGAATGGACGACGAGCTGCCTGATCGCGGACCTCAACGGTGATGGCTGGCCGGACCTGTACGACGTCAACTATCTGTCGTACGCAGACGCATCGCGAGCCACCTGTCGTCACGGAGAGGAGCTGACGTGGTGCAGTCCTGACGCCTTCGATGCCGCGCAGGATCGACTGTTCCTGAGCCTTGGCGACGGGACTTTTCGGGATGCGACCGAGGCCTCCGGACTGATTACGTCGGAAGGCAAGGGACTGGGAATCGTCGCCGCTGACTTCACCGGATCAGGCCTGCTCAGTCTGTTTATCGCGAACGACGCCGTGGCCAACGGCTGCTTTATTAACAGAACTCCATCGAGAGGAAGCGATCCCGTCTTCCTGGAATCGGCAGCAATTCTCGGACTGGCTCTGGATGACGAAGGACTCGCGCAGGCCTGCATGGGAGTCGCTGCTGGAGACGCCAACGGCGACGGGCGAGTCGATCTGTTCGTCACCAACTTTTTCGAGCAATCCAACACGCTGTACCTGCAGCAGTCGCTCGGCCACTTTGTCGATACCACACGACGCGGCGGCTTGCGCGACGCCAGTTACCGTCAGCTGGGATTCGGCGTGTAGTTTCTTGATGGCGATCTCGACGGGCGGCTGGATCTCGTCGTGACGAACGGTCATGTGCTCGACCTGTCCGGCCAGGGAGTTCCTTATCAGATGTCGCCGCAGTATTTCCGGAACCGAGGCGACGGTCGATTTGAAGAACTCCCGGCAGTAGTACTCGGGCCTTTCTTTGAGCAACGTCGGCTCGGTCGCGGACTGGCGAGGCTGGACTGGAACCGCGATGGACGCGACGACTTTGTGGTGTCACACATCAATGCCCCCGCTGCGCTGGTCACCAACGTGTCATCATCGACCGGGCACTTTCTCAGTCTGCGTCTTGTATCGGTCACCGGAGATCGAGACGCGCTCGGGACGACCGTCACGATCAACTCAGGCGACAACACATGGACGCAACAACTGACTGCTGGTGACGGTTACCAGGCCAACAACGAACGGCGACTGCTCTTCGGACTGGGAAGTGCCGATCTCGTTGACACCGTCACCATTCTCTGGACATCTGGTCTGACCGAAACATGGAATGGCATCGCTGCGGATGCTGATCTGGTGATCCGCGAAAACAGCGCTGCCCCGCCTGCTTCCGTTCATGGTCATATCCAGTAAGACGTTCCCATCCGCAAACGGCGTCGCCTGACTGGCAATCACCGTCAGGAATCCGGAAAGTTCGACGACCATTCGGTGCGGCGCTTCCCGCCTCCTGGAAATCTCCCGGTGACTGACAGGTCGAAAAAAATAGACGTCCGCCGCGCACGACAACTCGGGCTTGATTGAACCGACGTTTCGCGAGCCGTAAGCTGCCGAACTATTGAGCAGTTTCTGAATGCTGACAAAACAACGGCTGAAAAGCCTGAGACGAGCTAGACACGAGGAACGACACGATGGAAACGACAAACGGCTCACTGAACCGTAAACTGAGAATGGCACTTGTTGGCGGCGGACAAGGCTCTTTTATAGGCCGGGTTCACGCCACCGCGGCTGTTCTCGATAACCGAGCGGCGCTGGTCGCCGGGGCTCTCTCGTCCAACGCGGAACGAGCCAAAGCTTCAGCCCCGGCCTACGACATCGCCGAAGATCGGGCGTACGGTTCCATCGGCGAGCTGATCGAAAAAGAACTGGCTCTTCCCGCCGACCAGCGGATTGATTTTGTTTCGGTCGCCACGCCCAACCACACGCATTTCGCGATCGCCAAAGCCGCTGTCGATGCTGGCTTCAACGTGATCTGCGACAAGCCGATGACCTTTGATCTCGCTCAGGCCGAAGAACTGCTGACGGCGGTCGAAGCCTCCAACGTCGTCTTTGCCGTTTCGCACAACTACACGGGCTACCCGCTGGTCCGCCAGGCTCGCGAGATGATTTTCGGCGGAGAACTCGGTGAAATCAACGCGATCCGGTCCAACTATATTCAGGGCTGGCTGCGAACCCGCCTGGAAGCCGACGACCAGAAACAGGCCGCGTGGCGGACCGATCCAACAAAGTCCGGAGTCGCTGGCTGCTTCGGAGACATCGGCACTCACGCTTACAACCTGGGTCGTTACATGACCGGACTGTTGCCGGAAGAGATTTCCTGCCACCTCAAAGTGTTCGTCGATGGCCGGTCGCTCGATGACTACGGTCACGCCGTCATCCGTTACGAAAACGGAGCCCTCGGCACCGTTACCGCCAGCCAGATTTCGCACGGTCGCGAAAACGACCTGTTCATCGAAATCGACGGAACCAAAGGGGCTCTGCAGTGGCGGCAGGAAAACCCGAACGAAATGATCGTCCGCCAGAATGGCAAGCCCCATCAGATCTACACTCGGGATCCTAATGCTCCGTTCATGAACGCTTCCGGAGCCGCCGCCTGCCGCCTGCCTGCGGGACACCCGGAAGCCTTCTTCGAAGCCTTCGCCAACGTCTACCGCTTCGCGTATGACAACATGGTCGCCCGAGCGGCTGGTGAATCGTTCGAGAAACGCGACACAATCTACCCGAATATCTACGATGGCGTCGAAGGCATGTTCTTCATCGAGCAATGCGTCGCCAGCAGTAAAGAAGGCGGAGCATGGCTCAACATGAAACACCCCGCCGCCCGTCGATGACTCCTCGCTCAGAATTTGATCGTTAACTTTGAAAACGCCGACTGCATTCCAGTCGGCGTTTTTTGTAGCGGCTGGCTGCAGGCTTCGACTGGCCTCCAAAGCGGCAAGCAGTTAGCCTGCTTGAAATCTGTCCGGGTCCGTCATCCGTTCATCAAGTTGTCTCGGCCATACTGTTTATGACTGTTTCCACTCAGCAGTTTCAACAACAACTGATTGAATCAGGCCTGATTTCTGAATCCGAGCTGCTTGCGGCGCTCGGACTCGTGCCAGAGGACGCGCGTCCGAAAGATGGAAAGCAGTTCGCGACGTGGCTCGTGAAGGAGAAGAAGCTCACCGCCTATCAGGCTGAGCAGCTTCTGGTCGGCAACAGCAGGTCGCTCGTGCTGGGCAACTATGTCGTGCTGGATGAGCTGGGACGCGGCGGCATGGGCGTCGTGCTGAAGGCCGAGCATCGGCGTATGGATCGCGTCGTCGCCCTCAAGATTCTGTCTGCGGCGATGACCGACACGCCGGAAGCCGTGCTCCGGTTTCAGCGAGAAGTCAAAGCCGCAGCGCGGCTGGAGCATCCAAACATCGTCGTCGCTTATGACGCCGATGAAGCGGACGGCACACATTTTCTTGTCATGCAGTTTGTCGAGGGAACAGACCTCTCGTCGCTCGTCAAACAGAAGGGATCGCTGTCCGTCGATCGAGCCGTAACGGTCGTGCTGCAGGTCGCTCAGGGACTCGAGTATGCCCATTCCCGTGGCGTGGTTCATCGAGACATCAAGCCAGCAAACCTGCTTCTCGGGCGAGATGGCACTGTCCGGATTCTCGACATGGGGCTGGCTCGACTTGAGTCAGCGGGAATCGATCAGGATCAGCTGACTGGCAGCAATCAGATCATGGGCACCGTGGATTACATGGCGCCGGAGCAGGCAAAAGACACAAAGAATGCTGACGCTCGCGCGGATATTTACGCACTCGGAATCACGCTGTGGTACCTGCTGACAGCGCGGCCGCTGTACCGCGGAGACTCCGTTGTCAACAAACTGCTGGCGCATCAGAGCGATCCGATTCCGTCGTTGTGCGAAGCCTGTCCGGCCGCGTCAGCAGAACTCGAAGCGGTTTTCACACGAATGGTCGCCAAGCATCCGGACAACCGCTATCAGAATATGTCAGCCGTTCTGGCGGATCTGAAACTCTGTTCGGGCAGTCTCGAATCTACACCGACGATGGGAGCGGTCCACAGCGAAGACAGTCGACTCAACGAGTTTCTGTCGAATCTGAATTCTTCCCGAACGCACAGCACGGTGGCTCAGAAATCGATCAACGAAGAACAGATCGATGCCGAATTGGCGCCAACAATGACGTTGAAATCCGACCCGTCCGACACCGATCCGCAAACACAGCAGTCAATCGCTGCCCCCGAGTTCGCACAGGCAGCGTCCACAACGAGTTCTTCCGGAAAACAACGCCGCAGGACGGGTCTGATCGCTGGTGTTGTCGGACTTGCGTTGCTGGCATGTGTGGGTGCTGTCTTTCTCAGTCCGTCACCGGGAGATCGCTCGACATCGACGACCGAGAAGACGGGCGGAAACGGTAGGACTTCCACTGAACGAGGCTCAGGCCTGCAGGCATCGCAGAGTGGCAGTCAGGAGGCGAGCATTGTCACAAAAACAGAGATCGCAGAAGCAGCAAAGCAGCCTGCGTCGATCGACTATGCGCTGTCATTTGACGGTGAGACCAGCGAAGTCGTCGTGCCCACGCTGTTTTACGATGGCAGCCATCCGCTGACGCTCGAAACAACCGTGACGATGCCGGAAGAGATCCGGACCGGGATGAATTCGTGGGTGGTATCGGCCTGGAACTTCGTTCTCTTTACAAGCAACGGTGCTGATTTTGGTGTCCCCATGGCGCGTGCTGAAGTCGGAGAGGACGAGGACGCAGTGGCAATCCGGGGGAATCCGACAGCGCCAATCCTCAAGCCGGGAAAGTCCTATCAAATCGCTGCGGTTTATACTGGCCAGGACATGGCACTCTTCATTGACGGCGTCAAAGTACCGGTCGTTTACCTTGACCACAGCGGTACCGCTCCCAGACCGCAGGACGGACCTGTCGTCATTGTAAACAGGTGGAAGTACCCGATAAGGATTGGAGCGTTGTCGATTACTGGTAGTAACCGTCAGACCTTCAAGGGGTTGATCGACGAGGTCCGCATCTCAAACGTTGCTCGCTACGCTGAAAGTTACACTCCATCGAAACGCCTGAAACCTGACAAGCACACGCTGGCTCTGTTTCATTTTGATGAAGGAGAAGGCGAGCGGCTGATTGACTCGTCGGGCAATGATCATCACGGCCAGATTCGCGGAGCGACCTGGGTGCTGGCCGATGGTTCTCCGGCGCCGGATAAAGGCGATTGGAAGTTTGATACGCCGACGAATCTCGGCGACGTCAACAGTCCGCAGGACGATACCGAGCCGGTCCTGTCAACAGACGGCCTGACGCTGATCTTCGCGTCCAATCGACCGGGTGGATCAGGCGGAGACGACCTGTGGGTGGCAACGCGTGCGAGCATCGATCAGCCGTTTTCTACACCAGTCAATCTGGGTGAGCGGGTCAATTCGTCTCGCGACGACACGGCGCCGACGCTGTCGAGCGATGGTCTAAGGCTGATCTTTGCCAGCAATCGCAGCGGCGGTCGAGGCGACTTCGATTTGTGGATCAGTTCGCGATCGGCAAGCGACGGCGAATTCCGCGTACCGGTCAATCTCAGCCCGCTGGTCAACGGCCCCTACCTGGATTCCGAACCGACTCTGTCTGAAGACACGAAGCAGTTGTTCTTTCACTCGAACCGCCCCGGAGGCGAATCACAGCTGTGGGTCACGAGCCGTGTTGACGACTCGCAGGAGTTCGGAAGACCGATCAATCTGAGCGGCGAATTTCGAATCCGGCAGAGTCAGCATTCGCCAGCGCTGGCCGACCACGACACGCGTCTGTTCTTTCAAGCCGGACGATCTGACGGCGACCCTGGCATCCTGTATGTGGCACGGCGACCGACACACTCGGGGCGATTTACTGATCCGCAACCAGTGCTCGGTAAAGTGAACACCGAGTCGCTAGAAGGGGCCCCTTTTGTCCCGCGCGACGATCGGAAACTGCTGTTCGTGTCGAATAGAACTGGCGGCAATGGCGAACTGGACCTCTGGCAAGCGTTACGTGATGACAAAAGCGAACCAAACTACGCGCTGTCGTTTGACGGCGAGGCTAACGAAGTCGTCGTGCCCACGTTGTTCTACGACGGCAGCCATCCGCTCACGATTGAAACCACCGTCACAATGCCGGATTCAATTCAACCAACTATCCAGAAACTCATTGGCACGGATTGTTTTCAGCTGACGACAACCAACTACCGAGGCCAAAGGATTGTGACGGTTACCGTTGCCTTAAAGGACCGCCTGATTGGGGTTCGTTGGGAACCCGTCGATACGGGATTCATCGCGGGCCTGCAGTACCGCATCACGACCGTGTATGACGGGCAGCGTGTCGACCTGTTTGTCGATGGTAAGAAAGTTCCCATCATCGCAGGTTATCTTCGCGGCGATGAAGAAGTGTGGTACGAGGGGCCCATCGTTGTTGTCGACAACTGGAACCGTCCAGTTCGGATCGGATTGTTGCATAGTACCGGCAACAATCGGCAGGCCTTCCAGGGGTTGATCGACGAAGTCCGCATCTCGAACGTGGCTCGCTACTCAGAGAGCTACAAGCCGCAAAAGCGTCTCACGGCAGACGAGCACACGCTGGCTCTGTTTCACTTTGATGAAGGAGAAGGTGAGCGGCTGATTGACTCGTCGGGCAACAATCACCTCGGCGTCATTCACGGAGCGACCTGGGTCAATGCCGACGGTTCTTCAATAGTTCCGCAACCGTCCACCGAGTAAGGCAAACGACTTCTTATTCTGCGTCAGCCCTGTTTCTGCATAGACTTTTACTGAGCCGAAGCATTTTGAGCGGCGGTCTGCGCCATCCAGTCCTGCAGAGCCTGGACGTGAGCGATCGGGTCCTTCGACAGGGCTTCCACGGCTTGCACGACAGCGAGGCAACCTGGCAGCGTTGTGACGCAGGGGACTCCATTGGCGACGGCGGCCGCCCGGATCCTGCCTTCGTCGGTACGGGCACCTTTGCCGCTGGGCGTGTTGAAGATGTAGTGGATCTCGTCGTTCGCCATCAGGTCGAGCAGGTTTGGTCGCCCTTCTTTCAGTTTGCGAACGACCTCGACCTCGACTCCCGCCTTTTTCAACACGGCTGCCGTTCCTGAAGTCGCCACGAGTTTGAAGCCGAGTTCGATCAGCTTGCGTGCCGGTTCAATCATTTCCTGCTTGTGGGCTTTCGCCATTGAGATAAAGACCGTGCCTTCGCTCGGCAGCATCACACCGGCACCAATCTGACTTTTGGCAAAAGCGATCGGGAACGACATGTCGATGCCCATCACTTCGCCGGTCGATCTCATTTCCGGGCCGAGCACGATGTCGACACCGAGGAATCGATTGAAGGGAAAGACACTCTCTTTGACGGACGTGTATTCCGGCCAGATTTCTTCGGTCACACCCTGCTCAATCAGAGAAACTCCGACCATGACTTTGGCCGCAATCTTCGCCAGCGAACGCCCGGTGGCCTTCGAAACGAACGGAGACGTCCGGCTGGCTCGAGGGTTTACTTCCAGAACATAGACCGTTGACTCGTAACCTTCCTGCTTCACGGCGAACTGAATATTCATCAAACCGCGAACGTTGAGAGCTTTTGCCAGACGATGAGTCGCTTCCCGTATCCCGTCGATGACGAGTTCGTTCAGCGTGTGTGGCGGTAACGCACAGGCCGAGTCACCAGAATGGACGCCAGCTTCTTCGATGTGTTCCATAA
>JABMPE010000066.1 GCA_013203845.1 Rhodopirellula sp.
GACCAGCCCTTCCTCAACGATCTGAGCCTGGATAGTTCCTGTGATGAGCAATATAACGATACAGGCCAGCATCACGTTGAGCACTCTAGCACAAGTAAACATCTTTCGCCTCCTCATGCAGTTGCTCGCGGAGTGGTCCATCGCCGACAACAACAAGTTTCACACGGAGATCGCTGTGATGTTGAATGAGCTGCTTCCACGCGCGAATCAGTACGCCATGGCCTTTCTCAGGACGCAGCGTTCCGACAGTGCCGACAAGGATTTCGTCAGCGGCGACTCCGAGGCCGACTCTCACCTGCGATCGTGTTTCGGATCGACTACCAATTTCTGACAGGTCGATGCAGTTATGGAGAACGTGAAATCGTTCGTCCGGCAGGCCCATTGACGACTGCGCGACTCGCATCACACTTCCCGAACAGCACACGACGGCATCGGCTCGGCTGCAGACAAGCCGATCCAGAAATCGGTGATGCCAGCGTTTCCAGCGATTGTGGCCGTGTTCTTCGATGATCACCGGTCCGACACCGGCCAGCTTTGCTGCAGCGGTGGTGTGAAGATTTGTGAGAAACTGCCCGCCGTGAATGATCGACGGCTGGGTTTTCTTCAGCCACGCCGCGAGGCGAAGCGTCGTTTTCAGGCTACACAGTTTTCCTGAAACGTTCAGGACATCCACAGGGATGCCAAGCTCCCGCACTGCCGACACCAGATCTCCATCGCCTCGAAACAGACAAACGCGACAGGCAACATTCTGCTCTGTCAGTTCTTTAAGAACCGTGTATCGCAAACGTTCCGCACCACCCCGTCTCAGGGCACTATGCACAAATACAATTTCGCCGCTCATGCTGCTTTCCTTTGCAAGGATGGCGATGTGCCCGTCATTTGATCGTAGATACGCAGGTAGTTTCTTGCGCCGTTGCTGAGTCCGAATTCTAACTCAGCAATTCTGCGGCAGCGGGATTTCAACTCTGGATCCTTCAGCAGCATCGCGAGCCTCTGGACGGCGGTGGGCCACGAAGATTCGTCGTCGTGGCGGATGCTCACTCCGACGTGATTCTTTTCCAGAATGTCCGTCACATCTCCGACACCGCCCGTGGCGACAACCGGCAGACCACTGGCAAGGTACTCGCCCAACTTCGTGGGGCACGACGCGACTTTGGCCGCGGTCGGATTCACGAAACACAGCCCGACATCGGCCTGTGTCAGCTCCAGCGGGACTTCGTCAGGGGCGACTTTCGAGACATGCAGAGACGACTGAGCAAGCCCGGCATTTGCGGCAGAACCAAGCACCTGCTCGCGATTGCTGGCGGTCAGAATTCGAAACGAAGCGGCCGGCCATTTTGATCTGAGCAGAGCACAGAAGCGGAACATTTCGTCGGCCAGGTAACCAGCCCCCAGCGTGCCGGCTGATACGACGTTCAGAGAAGACTCGTTTGAAATCGGGCCGGGCGATGACTGCTTAACGACAGGATCCCGTTGCGGCTGAAATCGCTGCAGATCGACACAGGTTGGAATGACATCAATGGGTACTCTTACCCCTGCTTCAATCAGATAACGCTTTCCCTGATGCGTGAGAGAGACGATGTGATCCGCGTCACGAAACAGTTTCTGTTCCATTCCGTGGGCCACTTTGAACAGGTACGGATTTCGGATGGTCCCTTTATCGCGTTTTTCAAGAGACCACAGGCCCCGCATGTCATACAGAAATCGGACATCTTTGTTTTTCAGTTTCCGGCCCAGTGTTCCGGCCAGGAAACTTCGACAGTGAATGACATCAATGCCTTCGCGAATCACGATGCGGCGAGCGCATGACAGAGCACGACTGCGATCAAGCCAGAAGCCCACACTTCTCAGGCGGCTCCATGCGTGAATCGGATGCCAGTGAATTCCCGCTGCCAGTAATTCATCGGCGGTTCGCGAGAAGTCCTGCGAACGATCTCGCTCAAAAGTTATCAAGTGGCACGAGGTCAGTGAATGCTGCATCTGTTCCAGGTAACGAATGACCTGAGACACAATCAGCGGGTCCGATACGCTCGCGGACGCAATGTACAGCACGGAAGGTGCCGTCATGCTGCAGTCCTCCCGGTTCTGCGTCTGTTCTGGAATTCATTAACGGTCTCGCGAATGGCTGATTCGAGCTGTGGACCGATAACGTTTAAAGCGAATCGTTGCTCAACGTCACGGCGAGCGGCCTGTGCAACTCTGTTTCGAAGCGCTGCGCTCTCAATGAGTTTTGTCAGGCACTCGACCCATTCGTCCTGTGTTGTGGCCAGAAACCCGGTTCGACCGTGATCAATCAGTTCCAGGTTGTAACCGATCGCCGTGCCGACTCCCGGAACACCGGCGGCCATGTACTGCCGAAGTTTGCAGCCACTTTTTCCTTTGCTCCACTCTTCGAGCGGCAATGGCATGATGCCAATATCAAGGTTGTGAAACTGCTGGATTTCGCGTTCGAATTTCCAGTCGACGAGTTCCGTGCGAACTCCCCGGGCTGCGAACTGACCTCCGATCACACGCAGAATGACATTCGAAAACCGATCGCAAACAGTTCGCAGTGCCTCTTCGATGAGCGTCAGGTATTTGGCGGTTGACGAACTGCCGACCCAGCCGATGACAAGTTTCGATCCGTTTTCATGCGGTTTCCGCGGGATCAGTCGTTCGGTGTCTTCGGCCTCCGGAACCACGGTCACGTTCGCATTGAACTCGCGAGCGAAGTTCGCCAGATATTCGTTGGGAACGACGACCCGGCTTGCCATCGCCGCAACCTGACTGACTCGACGCGTCGACTTGAGGTAATCAAGGAGCCGATGGCTGCAGCTCTTCTTGTGAATGTGAATGGCGTCATCAAAGTCGTAAATTACTGGAACATTGCATGCACTCAGCAGTTGTTCTATTAGTGGCGGACCGTAGGGAAAGGCCCCTTTGAGAACGTACACGAGATCGTACTTTCGCGACCGCAGGAGAGCCGATACTCGACGAACAAACCCGGTGGCCAGCATACGGCTTTTGCCGAGATACTTTCCTGAAGATCGCGCGGTCGCGTAGTCAGACTCACCGATCAACGGCTCAATGTCGCATTTCACGCCGACGCTTTCGAGCCATGGCGCGAGCTGATAAACCCGATACCGCGGGCTTGGCGCCAGTCGTGGGTACTGAACCAGAAAGAGAACTCTCATACGACGCTGACCACCAGAAATGTGAACAATTACAGTTACGGGACTACTCAGGCGGCTTTCGCCTGCCGTTTTTCGCCCAGCATTCGCGAGTACACATCGAGCGTTTTGTCGATCACAAGCTGCTCGTCAAACAGAGAATGAATTCTGACTCGACCGGCTCTGCCAAACTTCCGTATCAGAGACCAGTCATTAATCAACTCGAGTATCGCTGCAGCGAGTGCCACCGGATCTTTCGCCGGAACCAGCAGGCCGTTTTCACGATCAATAACAACTTCGCGACAGCCGGGGACATCGGTCGTGATGATTGGGAGACCGCAAGCTGCTGCCTCCAGAAGAGCCCGTGGAGTTCCTTCGCGATACGAAGGCAGTACGACGAGATGCGACTGCTCAAGGACGCGTTTCATGTCGTCGACATGCCCAGGAAATTCCAACCCTCGCACGGATTTCCATTCACTCATTGTCTCCGGCGACACCGCGGAACGATTGCCGATGTCGACATCTCCACAGACAACAAACCGAACAGGCCTTGTGGTTTGCGACAGCACCATTCGGGCAGCCTCAACAAACTCGAAGATGCCCTTTTCTTTGATCAACCGCCCGACAAATGTGACGACCAGTTCTTCCGGAGCCGCTGATTCCTCAGTGATGACTCGAAACTTCGCCAGGTCGACTCCCGACCCGCGTGTCGAAATCGCCTGCCGTCGGACCTGCTGATTAGAGGACGCAATGACGTCGAGATCGTCCGGATTCTGAAACATCGGACAGACGTCGTTGCCCGACAAGGCCCAGGCGTACCACTTTAAAGCTGCATCTCGGGCGACGCTGCGGATGCCTGAATTCGGTTGAGACAGCAGAAAGTACGGGAGCCCGGTGACGGAATTCACGACAGCGGGAATCTTTCGCATTCTGGCAACCGTCGTCCCGTACAGAACAGGCTTGACCGTAAAGTGATGCACCAGGTCCGGCTTGATCTTCCGGTAGACCGCGTCCAGCGACCGCATGGCATCCAGTTCTGACAGCGGGTTAATACTGCGGCGCGTCAGGTTCCAGTCGTGCCAGGTGACTCCGGCAGCTCGAATACCACTGTCACTGCCGTCTGCAGTACCGACGGCGTGTACGTCGAATCCTCGATCAATCAGTGCTTGTGCCAGGTTCATCCGGAAGTTCAGGATATTCCAGCCGGTATTCGAAACCAGAGCGACACGCTGACGCACGATGCAGTGACTCCATTCCCGGCCCGCTCGACTGGTGGATCCGATATGTGCCGCCTGCTTCCATGCAAGGCGTTCACCCACTCCCGACATCCACCGCGCAGAACATGCGCCGATGACAGGAACTGCTTGGCGATTGGACACGAAATCAACGAAACGAGTCAAGATCGGTTAAGTCGAGTGGATGTTTCAGGCAGCGTGTCGATCGTGTATGGGACCGCCAGCTGAATCGCATGCTGGTGTCCAATGAGCGTTGAAATGCACAGAAACTGAAAAACTGAATACCGCGTCGAAGAGCCCACAAACTCATATAGCGTTAATTCCGGGAAGCGATTATTCAGTACGCGCCAACCGTATCCAAACCACACGGTCTTGTAAGAATTCTGAACTGAATCAAACAGCAGATTTGTTGCCCCCGTTTCAATATTTGCCCTGCATTTCAGGCAGAGTCTCGCTTATTTCTCTCGTTCGCTGCTCATCTCGCCCACAGTTCCCGTATCAGTTCGAGTCCCGTATCAGTTCGAGCTAATACGGGACACGTCATTCGCCCGTTTTGTCTCCTTGCAGGCATGGTAAATTTCCCGAATTCCTCGTGATCAAGAGTCTTCACTTTCTGTCACACCAACGTGGTCTGACACGTTGGTATTTTCTGATTGATCGCGACGTCCTTTGAGTCGTTCATGCCTTCATCTCCTCGCATCATCATTACAAGACATCAGATCACTCGAATGCCTAAGCACCAGATGCTCTTTGCCATTCTGACGCTGATTCTTTCAGGTTGTCAGAGTGGGCCGTCCTATCGGGCAGTGAGTCTCCCTGGCGAACTTGTTGCCCCACAGGCGTTTAATGGTCAGCAGTTCGACCTTAGCCGACTCGGTAACACCGGCACGGCCACGGACCTGATTCAATCGCGGGACATTCTTCGGGTCCTCGTTTCATCAGGTAACAATGAAGACGAACAGAAGGAATCTGAAGTAAAGGTTGCCGAGAACGGCACGATCGACATTCCGTACGTCGGCCAAGTCCTTGTCTCTGGAATGACCGAGTCTCAGGCGGCAGACGCGGTACGGAGTGCAAGCGTGCAGCGGCAAGTATTCATTCGACCTACAGTGTCAGTGATGTTTTCCAAAAAACATATGCACCATGTCACGGTCGGTGGTGCGGTCAGGAAACCCGGCGAATACGAAATTCGCGCCAGTGCAAGTACGTTGGCGACGGCTGTTCTGGCTGCCGGTGGACTGACCGAGAAGGCCAGCTCACAGATCACGATTAATAGTCCTGGCAGCAACGCAGACAGCAGCAGGTCTGGCAATCTGGAACGAGGCGCAATTCTGCAGACTGGCCATGAGTCAGACGCCGTAGGCTCTGCTGTCACAACTCCGAAGGTAGTTCAGGTAAACCTTCTCTCACCGGAAGTCTCCCAATCAGCCAGTCAGGAGAGCCTGCCTGATGGAACGGTGATTACAGTCAAGGAGCAACCGGCACGGTTTGTGACTGTCATGGGACTCACTGGCAACCGCAATATCGAAATGCCCTATGACCGCGAATATCGACTGCTCGATGCTTTGGCGCAGGCCGGTGGACCTCGCTTTTCTCCCTGGATTGCCAACAAGCTGAAGGTCGTGAGACCTCATCCGCAGACCGGAGAAGCTGTCGCCATCCGCGCTTACCTCGGCGAAGCGCAACGCAATCGCGATGCCAACATCCCGTTGGCCGCAGGCGACGTTGTCAGCGTCGAAGAAACTCCACTTACCTTCACGATCAGTACTATCAGCCAACTGCTCGGAGTCGGGCGAACAGCACTGCAGGCCAGTGTGCTTCCGTAACCACTTACCAGACGATACTTCATGAGTATTTCCATAGACGAATCGACGATACGAAACTCCGAGATGGAGCACACGTTTCGCCAGGCACTGCGCTTTCTGCATGCCATCTGGCGGCGGAAACATATCGTTGTCGGTACCGTTATCGTCGGAGCCATTTTTGGGGGGTTGAAGGTCGCTTCAATTGTTCCTGCACCTCCGACATACGAGTCAAGTGGTTCCGTTCTGCTGCATCAGATCAATCCGGATCAGAAGGGAGACTCGCTCATGGGCTCCCGTGCTCCGGTTGATTCATTTCGCGAAATCCTCCTGAGCGGCGAGGTTATCGAAAAGGCCATTGCCAAACTTGAAAAGGTACCGCCGGAATTGAATGCCAGTGTGCCGAAGGAACAATGGCCAGCACAGTTACGTCGCATGCTGACTGTTAACGCTGGAAACAATTCCGCCATTCACCTGCAATGCGTCTCACGCGATCCAGCAGTTCCGGCAGCGGTTATTAACGCATTGATCACGGCTTCAGAGGAGTTTCTGGACCGCACTCAGGTCAACATGTCAGTTGAGATGGTGGACTCTCTCGATAAGGAACGCATGGGTATTGAAGAGAAGCTCTTCAGTAAAGAGCGAGCTCTATTCAATACGCAGCAGGCCATCGGCGGTCTTAGTGTTGGCCGGAGCGAAACGGACAGGCACCCTCTGGTCGAGCGAACCCTGGAGCTGAATAAGTCATACCTCGCGGCGCAGTCACGTCGAGTTTCCATGCAGGCCGCACTTGCTGCCATCGAAGAAACAATCAAGACGGGAAGTGATCTGACTCCCCATCTGAAACCACTTGCCGAATTACTTGGCGACGAACGTCTGCAGACTCTGGGACAGTCCACGGATGAAGAAGTCACCACAAAAATACGGCAGCAGATTGTCGATGCACAAAGAAAGCTCGCCGAAAGCAGGAACTTCTACGGTCCCAATCATCCTCAAATCGTCAAGCTGACACAGTCTCTCCATCAGAATCAGCTGTATCTGGCGTACGCTCAGAGCCAGAAATCGAAGCAATGGAGCAGTCTCAAAGACCCGGCGATTGCTTCACAGATTCATTCACTCATCAAGGACGCCGTTGCCGTCGAATTGCAGCGAGAGGCTGCCATTCGAAAGATCTACGATCAGGCTGAGCAGGAAGCCATTCAACTGAACGGTAAACTTGCGGAAATTGAAATCGCACGACGCGAAGTCGACCTGCTTCGTGAAATGCACACGATGGTTCTGACACGGCTGACTGGTATTAACGTCAACCGGGATGGAACACGTATGCGGCTGTTTGTAATGAACCGACCACCAGTCGTCGGAAGAAAAGTCCAACAGGAGTCGACTGCCAAAATCTTCCCTCTGTTTGTGATTGCCGGACTGCTGTTCGGGATTGCCATTGTCTACATCATCGACACACTCGACGATCGATTCCGATCGCCGGAAGAGTTGAAGCAGCAACTTGGACTGGAACTTCTGGGAGTCATCAGCAACCTTCCCGAGCAGACCGGCGTCGGCATTGACGCACTCCTTGTGCATTCAGCTCCTAACGCTGTGGAAAGTGAAGCATTCCGCTCGCTGCGTACGTCAATCGTTTTTGCCGGAGAGCAGAGGCAGCGACTTGCAATCACCAGCTCAGAACCTCACGACGGCAAAACGACGGTTATGGCGAACCTCGCGGTGACCTATGCCGTGGCCGGCAAACGCACACTGATTATCGATGCTGACCTGAGGAGTCCGGGACTGACTCGCTTGTTCAATATGCGAGGCCTTAAAGGTTTGTCCCGTATTCTTAAATCGGCAGACCCAATTGCCGACTCTGCGGTGGAGTCAATTCGAGAAACGGGACTGGATGGTTTGCATATCATTCCCTGCGGACCGAAGCCTTCAAATCCGTCTGAACTTCTGAGTTCTCCGAGAATGTCAGAACTCATCGCCTGGGCCGACGACCACTACGATCAAATCCTGATCGACTGCCCGCCGATCCTTGCGGCCAGTGACGCCTCGATCGTTGGGCGACTGATCGATGGCCTGGCACTGGTCGTACAGCCGGCGAAAAATCGACGAAAGCTGGTTGTCCGTGCCACTGAAGTGCTGCGAACGGCCGGTGTCGACATTGCTGGCGTCATTGCCAATCGCATCGGTGGGAAGCGTGATGGCTATGGTTACGGATACGGTTATGGATATGGATATGGTCACAACTACGGCTACGGACACGATGACAACGAAGCCGAGACGCAGGAGCATTCTGCAGCGGCAAGTGGCGCAAAGTTTAAGAAATCGCCACCGATCGATAGTTCCTCACGCCGGGCAGCCTGACGAAACGCTTTCACGACAACGGGGGATGGTTCGGGACGCACAAATTGAGATTGCTTACCGCGTTCCAGTCATTCCCTGAGTTTCAGACGGTTAAAATCGCTTACCTGGATTGATCATCAGAATGCTGGAGCAACGGAATGCCCACGACTCAACCGCTCGGTGAAACCGGCCAGACAGGCCCTCGCCACGGCATACTCCTGAAAATCGTCGATGCAGGTTTATTGTCGATTCTGGTGATTGCACCTTTATGCATGGGCGGGCGGCACCCTTTGGGTGAGCTTGTTTTTGTGTCGCTGGTGGCGCTGGTGACGGCGACGTGGCTGATCGGACAGTGCGCGGTCCGTCGGGCGTCCTACTCGGTAAGTGGTGTCGAAGGTCTATTGATCGCGGGTGTTCTGCTGGTTGGGCTGCAACTGGTCAGCATTCCGCAGTCAGTACTCGCCACCGTTTCTCCAGGTCTTAATGAGGCTCTGCCGCTTTGGTTTTCAAATGCTGAAGCCAACACGCAAACTGACTGGAGCACTGTCTCAGTCGCTCCTCATGAAACATTGTCAGGCCTGTCTTTATTTATTGCGTATGGCATGCTGTTTACCGTGCTGATCCAGCGGCTGAAAACGATCGATGACGCGGAACGGTTATTAAAACTGGTCGCGATCGCCACCGTCTGCATGACCGGGATTGGGCTGACTCAATACTTTTTCGGCAACGGTCGATTTCTGTGGGTGTACGAGCACCCCTTCCGATCCAGCTCGGCCACGGTGACGGGAACCTTCCAGAATCGAAATCACTTTGCACATTTTCTGGCACTTGGAATCGGCCCGCTAATCTGGTGGGCCTGGAAAAGCTGCCAGTCAACCACCGCTCGTCATGGGCGAGACAATCAATGGGGGGCATCGTCATCACTGTCTGCCACCAACCAGCTGAAATTACCGTTGCTCTTCATTGCACTGGGCCTGTCAGGAGTCGCTGTCATCCTGTCTTTATCGCGAGCCGGCATCGCCGTTTTTGCAGGAGCCGCGTTTGTTTGTGCGATGATTCTTGGTGCAAAATCACTGATCGGTCGCAAGGCAATCGGAGCGATTCTCGCGGTGACCGTTCTGACCGGAATCGGGGCGGCGATTTACGGAACTCAGTCACTGGAAGCACGCTTCGAAACCCTCGCGACTGCCGGTTCGCTGGAAGAGGCATCAAGTGGTCGGCGTCAGATCTGGGAAGCTGTCATGCACGCCGTGCCTGACTTCGTCGGCCTGGGTAGCGGAGTTGGCACTCATCGATTTGTTTATCCACGGTACATCACTGGCGATCATCGAGTCGAATACAGTCACGCTGAAAACGGCTATCTGCAGGTACTGCTGGAGACCGGAATCGCAGGTTCCAGCCTGCTGGCACTGGGCATTTTTATCTGCGGAATCTGGTGCTTCAAAGCCTATCAAAATACACCGTCCAAACGTCACGCAGCCTGTCTGGCAGCTGTGGCTGCGGGAATTCTGGCCAGCATCGTCCATTCGATCGTCGACTTCGTGTGGTACATTCCGGCGTGTGTATCGATGACACTTTTTCTCATTGCCATTGTCTGGCGTCTCAGTCGGTCTACGCCAGATGATCGTGGTGATCAAGGCATCGCGATTCCACGAATCGCCTGGTGCGGAGCAGGTGTTGCCATGTGTGGAATGCTGTATGTCATGCTCGGCGTCCATACATCCGCGGCTCTGGCCAACAGACACTGGGACCGCTTCCATGCCTTGTCACTCGCTGAGTCGGACCTGGAATTCGCCCATTCGTCGGAATCGTTAGATCAGCGAATTGAGCAACTTCAGGAAGTGGTGGCGATCGACAGTGCTAACGCACGAGCTCATCTGAATCTGGCCAGCCTGTTAAGGCTCAAGTTTGACATGGAACAGGGAAAAAGTGGCATTCCGATGCCGCTCGCTCAGATTCGAGATGCAGCCAGTACGGCGCCTTTCGATTCACGGCAGGCTCTCGACACGTGGCTCGACAGAATTCTGGCCGACCGCAAGCCGTATCTGGAGCAAGCACTGAGTCACGCGCGACAGGCAGTCGCGCTCTGTCCGTTCCAGGGCGAAGCATACGTCTTTATGGCTGAGCTGAACTTCCTGCGGGAATCCAATCGAGATCACGAAGTGGCGTTGATCGATCAGGCGCTGAGAACCAGACCAGAAGCTCCGCCGGTACTGGTCACCGCTGGCCGCGAAGCATTGCTGGCCGGAGAAAACGAGACCGGACTGAAGTACTTCAAAAAAGTATTCACTCTCGGCGGAGCGTATCAAAGTCTCGTCATTCAGGCCCTGGGGCGACAAAACGCAGACTTCTTCTTCGAACAGTTTTCGTTTAACACAGCTGCCCTTCAAACGCTCCGAAACCATTACGCCGGGTTGGGGAACGAAGAGCAAAGCAGGATCGTTGGTCTGAAACTCGCGAAGAATCTTGTCGAACAGGCGACTCATGAATCCGGACGACAGGCAGCCATCACCTGGAACCTCGCCCGGGACGCCTTCAATTTCCTGCACGATGACAGCAGTGCTTTACAGGCCGCTCGAAACGCGGTGGCATCCGATCCGCATGAATACGCCCACCGCAAAGCACTGGTCAACCTGCTTGTTGCCCAGAAGAAATTCGACGAAGCCGTCCCGCTGCTGGAATGGTGTCTCAAGCAGTATCCGGACAACAGTCAGCTGAAACAAACGCTGTTGCTGGCTCGTTCGCAGGTTCAGCAGGCTTCCTTCACGACCGACGCGAAGCAGCGTCAGTAGCACAAGAGCCGTTGTTGTTAAACGAGAGGATTTCGCAGACCGAAGCCGGCGCATAGAGAGGTTGCCTGATTCGCCTGTATTTGACAGGAAATCTGGACGCCCGAGATGAACCGTCGCCAAAGTGTCAGCAGGACTTTGGCCAAATTCACCTTCAAGTGAGAATCTGGTTTGTGTCGATGAGGAAACGTGCGTAATACTCAGCCAAAGGAGTATTCGGAGATTCTGGCTTCCGCGACGGTGAAGGCGACGATGTTCAGTAACGCAACCAGCATTCTGACGATGATGGCGATGCTGCTGCATTCGATACTCGGATGCTGTTCGCATCACGCTCACGCCTGCGAGCATGGGCTGTCGGTCAGCGGGTGTCAGGCTGAGCATCACGAACATTGCCGGGAGGCCGAACAAGCCGATCACATCGGTCACCAGCACCAGGGCGATCGGCATGATCACCACGCCCCGCAATCCGTCGTTGATGATCACTCTGACGATTCGGCGGGGCACTCGCACGAGCCCTGTCGACGGAGTTGCGAGGGCGGCGATTGTCGTTTCACGCAGTCTTCCCAGGTGAAGACGCCAACCCCGGATGAGGGCCGGCTGAGTGCTCCTGCGGCGACACCTGCGGTTGCCGATTCTCTGATTGCCGCTCAGGTGTCGGCAGTCTGCGTGGATGCCGGACCGCTCCGCGATTCTGCCGCGGGATGTCATCGTTTGATGACGCAGGTCTGGCGACTGTGAGCCGGTGCGCCCGGTTTCGCATCCAGATTTAAGGTCCTTTGGTGCTGCGTCTGCTATGCACGACGCACGACAGGGATCTGCCTCATTCTCCATGACGAATGAGTGGTCTGTGACGCAACCGCCGTCGGACACGTTCCGTACTTAATCCTGCTGGTAAATCGGCGACAGTCTGCGCCGCCGCTCCCACTGGATGTGTGCCGGTTCGTGTCGAGATCTCAGCTCCTTGTCCCGTGCCTGTGGACGATTCCATGAAACTACGAATTCCTGATCTGCCGTTGAAGTTAATTGGCTGGCTGGTCGCCATCGCCATTCTGGTCCCTGCGTTTGCGTATCGCGGAAGCTGGTTTCCCGGTACGGAAGGGTGGGTCAAACGGACGATCGGCGTCTACCGACAACCGGGTCCTGCAACAGAGCAGGGGCATGGTACCGACGGGAAAGATGGCGGTCATGCTCACGAAGGGCACTCCGGGCATGATGACGCAACGTCGCTTGAACTTTCCGAACAGGCGTTGGGAAATCTCGGGCTCACGTCCGACTATATTCAGCCGGTGAAACTCACGACATATCGCCGCAGCATTACGGTGCCGGCGGTCATTACGGAGCGTCCCGGTCGAACGCGACTGCAGGTGGCGACGCCAATGACTGGGGTCATCCGGCATGTTCACGCCGTCGCTGGTGAGGCCGTGAAGCCAGGAACGCTGCTGTTCGAAATTCGCCTCACGCATGAAGACCTTGTTCTCGCCCAGACCAGCTTTCTGCAGACACTTGGAGAACTCGACGTTGAGCGGCGCGAGATTGTTCGACTGACTGAAGCCACAAAGACCGGCGCCATTCCTCGCGTCAAGCTGCTGGAACGCGAATACGCCAGTGAGAAGCTCGAAGCACTGCTCAGTGCTCAGCAGGAAGCCCTGCGGTTGCACGGACTTTCGACCGAGCAGGTTGAGCAAATAGCAGCAACCCGCCGATTGCTTCGCGAGTTGCAGGTGTTCGCACCGAGTCCCGATGAACATTCAGAAAATGAATTGAAACTCGCTCGGCGACAGGTTCAACCGGTCGTCTTTCAGCCGGCAGCGAAACTGCCGAATCCTGCTGGCGATGCCGCCCCGCTGGTGATTTCGGAATTGCGAGTCCACAAGGGGCAGTCCGTCGACGCGGGGGAAACGCTCTGCACGCTTTCTGATTACAGTAAACTTAACGTCGAAGGACTGGCCTTCGAGCAGGACGCTGGCTCAATTGCCGCCGCCGCTCAACGCCAGTGGACCGTCAGGGCCGTGTTCGAGGAACCGAACAATCAACGGCAGACCCTCGACGATCTCCCAATCATCCGTCTGTCGAACGAGATTGATACCGTTTCGCGAACGCTGCATTTCTACGTCGCTCTGCCTAACTGGATTGAAAGTAAGACGGAGTCAGAAGATGGCAGGTACTTTGTTGGCTGGCGTTATCGTCCGGGACAGCGACTTCAGCTGGAAGTTCCGATCGAAGAATGGCCCAACGAAATAGTCCTGCCGGTCGAATCCGTAACAAAGGAAGGTGCCGAGTTCTACGCCTTCCAGCAGAACGGAGATCACTTTGACCGAGTCGCTGTCCATGTGAAGTATCGAGACCAGTCGACCGTCGTCATTGCCAATGACGGCACGTTGTTTCCAGGCGACGTCGTGGCGTGGCGATGTGCTCATCAAATGCAGATGGCCCTTAAAAACAAGTCCGGCGGCGGAGTCGATCCTCACGCCGGACATAATCATTAGAAGGGCCTCACCATGCTTAACGCGATTATTCGATTCGCCCTGCAGCAGCGATTGCTGACCATCGCCATTGCGATTTTCCTGATCGGTTATGGAAGCTGGCAGGCGTTGCAGATGGACATTGACGTGTTTCCGGATCTCAACCGCCCGCGCGTCGTCATCATGACCGAAGCGCCCGGCCTGGCTCCCGAAGAAGTCGAGACGTTGATTACGTTTCCCGTCGAGACGGCGATGAACGGCGCGAATGGCGTTCAGAC
>JABMPE010000609.1 GCA_013203845.1 Rhodopirellula sp.
CAGGGAGATCTCGACCCGTACGACCTCCACAATCTGCGCGGCGAGAACCGTTTTAATATCGCTCGCCAATCGGGCATCTCACTGGCAAAGGGGGCATTGCGAGTGGCGGATGAGCTCACAGGTTCAATCCCGAGTCCCATGCTGCACGTCAAAGAGAGCCTGCTCACGATCCCGAACCGCAGCGGCAATAAGACGACCGACGTTGGCTTGCTGACAGTCACGATCAATCGCGACCTCGCATTGGTCACGATCCCCGGAGAACCGTTCATTCAACACCAGCTTGACCTGACCGGGAAATCTCCGGTCGCCAACACGTTCATCCTCGGCCTTGCCTGGTACGGCCAGGGGACGCCGTTCGTCGTCTACATCCCGACCGTGCAAGCCGTGCTGGAAGGAGGCTACGGCGCTACCGAGTGCAGCTTCCTGGCCGCTGACGCCGGCGAACAGATGGTGGCCGAAGCAGTGCTTTCGATTCGACAGCTCACAAACTCAAAAGGACACGTTCGATGAAAATGACCTCGACCACCTGGGCTGCCGTAGCCACTCTATTAATGGCCGGTCTGACGATGAACTCTGCCTGTGCCGAGGACGCATCGAAGCCGATTAAGGTCCTGCTCGTTGGCAACAGCCAATGCCCGACGATCGTCAGCCGGCAATTGCTGGAGAAACTGGCAGCGTCCGACAAAGGCCAGCGGCCCATCACGGTCGGCGGCTGCATCAAAGGGGGAGCGTCGCTGCGATCGCACTGGGAAGCCGGGACGGGCGAAGGAACGGCTCGCGCGATGATCGCCAGCGGGCCGTGGGACTTCGTCGTGTTGCAGGACATTTACAACGTTCAGGAGCCTGCCTTTCAACCGTATGCCCGGCAGTTCCACACGCTGGTCAATAAGTCCGGCGCGAAGACGGTCCTGTTCGGCACAGCGTCGATCCTGAGCGACTATCCGCAAGGCTTCGAGCGGCAGCACGGCCTGCACATCGCAATGGGCAGGGAACTCGGAGTCCCCACCGTCGATGCCAGTTATGCCTACATCCGCTACTTCGGCGACAAGCCCTCGACCGAGCGACTCGAAAGCCTCTTCGCCAGCGACCGCGCTCACCCTGGGTTGTGGGGCTCGTACATTTATTCGTGCCAGCTCTACAGCGCGATGACCAGCCGCAGCTCCATCGGCCTCGCCGCTCCCGACGCGATTCCGGCCGCTGTCGCCAGAACCCTGCAGAAGACCGCCTGGGCTCAGTATCAGGAAACGACAGCCGCGCTGACCGATGAGGTGGGCAAGCCACAATGAAACTACCGGTCGAAACTGTTGCGACCAGTCTGGTCTGGTAATGTCGTTGAGGACGAGTCGGTGCTGTTCATTCGTGATGAACAGTCTGATACAACGGGGGCGGCAGTGCTGTTTCCACTTCGGGACGTGCTGGCAGTCCGCAACACCGTCGGCGATGTGACGCACGAAAATAGTCGAGACTATGTGTGGAATCCGGGCTCCCGTGAGATCTTGCTGCCGGCGGGATCACGGTCGTGTCGCGTACTCCGCAGGAACTCCGTCGGCTGGCCGGGTCGCAGAAGTATGCTCTGACACACCGCGATATCAACGGCGAAATCTTTGTCGGCCGGCGTCTGGAATACGCCGATATGCAGACCTGCATCACCGATCGCCGCGAACCGGGAGCGTGGAAAGGTTCGGTCTCGAAGTTCGATCCGAAAAGTCTGCCTCGATCGGCTACTCGACTGACGAAACGTGAACCGCTGACGATCATCACGCTGGGCGACAGCATTTCGGCTGGAGCCACCGCGTCGGCGTTGTACGACGTTGCTCCGTACCAGCCGGCGTATCCGGAACTCGTCCGTCGCGAACTGGCCGAGCGTTTCGGCGGCGAGGTTCAGATGACGAACCTCGCAGTCGGCGGGACTGACACTGACTGGGGCCTGACGCAGATCGAGAAGGTAGTCGAAGCGGCGGCTCATCTGGTGATTCTCGCGTTCGGCAGGCGGAGACTCACAAAGAAAACCGCCTGAAGGCTGGACTACGAACGCGGTCGCGTGAAAACTGTTCGGCGACAATTAGCCTCTCGGTTTAGCGACAATTAGAATTCCGGTCTGGTTCCAGGAAGATCGTTACGGTGAAGGCTTCGTTTTGGCGTTCTTCGCCGTTTCCACGCGGTAGCTGGGGACGTTCATTTCGATGATG
>JABMPE010000610.1 GCA_013203845.1 Rhodopirellula sp.
CCTCGGTCCCAATGGAGCCGGCAAGACGACGCTCATCAAAGTTCTGCTGGGACTCGTCAAGCGTTCCTGCGGCCAGGCGAAAGTGCTGGACCTTCCGGCGGGAGACCGTCGAGGCCGCATGCGAATTGGCTATCTTCCTGAGAATCACCGCATCCCCAGGCACCTCACCGGCAACTCGGCCCTCGATTATTACGGCCAGCTCAGTCGTATGCCGCTCAGCGAAATTCGATCAAAGCGAGGTGAGCTGCTCGATTCCGTCGGCCTGAGCAAATGGGGAGACACGAGCGTCGCCAGTTATTCGAAAGGAATGCTGCAGCGACTCGGGCTGGCGCAGGCCATGCTGCACGATCCGGAACTTCTCATTCTCGACGAACCGACCGACGGCGTGGACCCGGTCGGTCGAGCAGGAATTCGCGACACCTTGTTCGGGCTGAAAGATCGCGGCAAAACCGTCTTTCTGAACAGCCACCTGCTGCAGGAACTGGAACTGGTTTGTGACCGTGTGGCCATTCTACAAAAGGGCCTGCTGCGACACGTCGGTCCTATTCACGAACTCACGCAGGCAGCTGCGTCAGGCGTGACGTTTCGACTGGCCGCCAATCAGGAAAGTCTCGAATCGGCATTCGAGTTATTAAATAGCGCCGGTATCAACTGGCAGCGTGTTGACAGCGCTGCCCCGACAGTGATTATCGACTCGGCAGAGCAGTCAACCATCGACCGCGTCGTAGACGCCTTTCGCCAGGCGGATGTCAGCATCTCGGCAATCATGCACAAACAGCTGACGCTGGAAGAGGCATTTCTGCAACTCGTCGACCGCGACTCCGACGAAACCGACGACGTGCGAAGAACGCTGCGAAATGATCACCCTCCGACAGACCGCAACGGCGCGGCAAAAGGAGACAACTCGTGAGACCTTACCTGGCCGTCATCCGTGACTCATTTCGAGAAGCCTTCGCGACTCGCGTACTGTGGATCATGTTGATCCTCATCGGTGTACTGCTTGGATTGCTGGCGCCGCTGGGTTTTGAGCAGGCACTCGCCGTCTCGCTACAGTTCTCCGATTTTCGAAACCCGCGAGCGTTTGTCGAAGAACTTCGCGACAACGCAGACTCACCGGATCGGCCATCAGGTTACATCTGGAGTCGTTTGTCTGACGGCTTCAAGAGCGAAGTTGACGAGATAAAACCAGACACTGATCGACGGCGACGGATGGGAATCCTGGGTCGAGCCCGCAATGAAATTAATCGACTGTTCAACGAGTCCGACTTCTACGACAAGGATGTCTGGGGCGCGATCAAACTCGGCTCAGAAGCCAATCACCTGCTCGATCGCGGTTTAGAGTCGCTCCAGGAAGACGAGCGGCGGCGATTCAACCGGTTGGCCTTCGAAGCAGCTTTTCCGACTCATATCGAAGCGTCCGGTCGCGATGCCATTCAGTTCGTTTATCTCTGGTATCCGCTGGGTGACGAGCTGCCGATTCAGGAAACGCAGCTTCACCAGATTGGCGAAGCCGTGCTGTCGTTTCTTGTGAGTCGACTGGTTGGCAACATCGGTGTCTTCATCGCGTTACTGGTGACGGCGTCGATCGTTCCACAGATGCTTGATTCCGGCGCGATTGATCTGCTTCTCAGTAAACCGGTTTCGCGACCACTGCTCTTCCTGAGTAAGTTCTTCGGTGGCTGCGCCTTCATTTTTCTTAACGCGACATTTCTGATCGTCGGCTTGTGGCTGATTGTCGGGTGGCGATTCGGAATCTGGAGCGAAGGGCTGCTATGGACGATCCCGGTCTTCGTTTTCGTTTTTGCGATCTACTATTCCGTGTCGACTCTCGCCGCCGTCATCTGGCGAAACGCCGTCGTGTCGATTGTCGTGTCGATTCTGTTCTGGGCCGTCTGCTTTGCGGTAGGACTTGCGAAGACGCAACTCGATAACTGGTTCCTCGACGGTCGCCGCACAGCCATCATCATCCCCGCTGGTGACACGCTGATCCGGTTGAACCAGGCGGGCAGCGGTTTTGAATGGGACGATGCCAACAAAGAGTGGCGGGAACTCTTCGAGCAGCGTCGGCGCGGTGGACCTCTGGGCGTCACGCGAGAGGCTCCCTGGCTGGGTGCTTACTTTGACGCGACCAACCAGAGGATTGTCGGAATCCGTTCTGGCGGCGGCTCCCGCTGGTTTCGAGGAGCTTCCAGATTGGCCATCGCCACGCAGGACAACGACTGGAAACCTCAGGAAAGCATCGAAGTTCCGAGCGGTACTCGGAAACTGTTGCATACTCGTAACGGCGAAATTCTGGTGGCCGGCACAGACGGGTTGTACCGTCTCGAAGGGGAAGCCATCGGTCCCGCTGATGCGTTCAAGCTGTTCGGCATGACTCTGCCCGGACTCGGTGGCAGCGCTCGCTTCGTGCGAGTCGATGATGACACACTGGAATGGAAGCGTCCCTTTGCCGCCGCACTAGACCCGGTTTCCGAACGAGTCGTTGTCAACGTGGGAGACACGCGGGCGATCCTGAAAGAGACCGATGGTCAGTATAAAGTCGAAAGCTCATACCAGCACGAATTGACCGACGATTTGCTCGCCGGGTTCCTGGAAAATGTCTACCTGACCGCCGGGCAAAGCGGATTGATTCACATCTTCAATGCCAACGGCAAGGGACTGCTTAATCTGCAGCATCCCTTCGGTAACAACCAACCACGCGACGTTGTCGCTTCTCCCGATGGTCGCTGGGCGGCGGTTCTGTTTCACCATCGATGGGTGTGGCTCTACGACGGTCAGCAAGGTCTGTCACTGATTCCGTCGCTGAATGGCCAGGGAGACATTTCTGCCGTTGCGTTCGACGCCGATTCATCCCTGCTTGCTGCTGACCGCTTTGGACGAATCACCCGATACTCGCCGACCGAATCCTGCGCAGTTCTGGAGACGATGGAACCGGAACCTGACTTCCTTGAAACGCTCTATACCCGAGTGATCGATCCGGTTCATACGGTCTTTCCCAAACCGGGCGAAATGGAAAACGTCGTCACCTGGTTGATGACCCGACAGCAAACAATCAGCCCGGACGACACCGACGAACTTTCCGCGTCGCGCAAAGTTATCGATATCCAGGAACCACTCTGGAGCAATCTCGCCTTCCTGGCAGTCATGCTGACCATAACCAGCATTTTGATCACGCGTCGCGACTTCTGAGAAAATTGCCATTATTGCCCGGCGACTGGCAGTGGTGATTCAACCGTGTTTTTCGGATTGGACTTGCTCAGAAATGGTTTGCTCAGAATCACCTGTTTGAGCAACGTCTGAATTCTGTAGTCATCGGCGGCTGTCACTTCGGCAATTTCGTTGAGAGCGATCTGATCGGAAGCAGCGAGTTCGCGGGCCAGTCCGAACGACAAAAGGTGACCGGCAAGACCTCGCGTGAAGCGGTCTTTCTCGGCGAGTATCGCGTCTTTGAACTCGACCACGTTCGAGAACTGATGCTTTCGGAACAGCGAACCGGACATGTCCACGTCGCGACCGTTTTCGTACTTGTCTCGCCAGACACCGATGGGATCGTAATTTTCGAGAGCGAAGCCAAGTGGATCAATCTGCTCGTGGCAGCCTTTGCAGTCGGAACGTTCGCGATGTGCCGAAAGTCGCTCTCGCAGTGTGAGATGTTCCTCGCCTTTCGATGGTTTCTCACCGAGAGCCGGCACATTAGCCGGCGGTGGTTTGGGTGGGTTATTAAAGATGACGGTGGCCATCCACGCTCCACGAGTGATCGGGTGAGTCCGCTGGGGGCCGGACGTCATGGTCATGACAGCGGCGTTGGTGATGATGCCTCCATTTCGACGATCCGTGACGGGGACTCGATGGAAACTCAGCACGGTGACCGCGCCGCCGCCACTTTTTCCACCCTTGCCGGAAGTGGCCAGTGGACCGTACGCATCGTCAAGGAGTGTTGATCGGTAGGTGAAGTCTGAATCGATGAACTGCGTGATTGGCTGATTTTCAATCAGGACCGTCTCGAACAACAGCAGCGGTTCCAGCATCATGTGCATGCTGTCGCGGTATTTGGAAAAGTAGAAGTCAGGATATTTCATCCGGTTCGGCACCGAAGAAATGATCCGTTCGAGCTGCAGCCATTGAGTGGGAAAGCTGTCGCAGAATCGCTTCAGTTTGTGATCCTTCAACAGGCGATCGATCTGGGCGTTGAGAATCTCAGGCTTGGACAGCTCGCCGTTCGCCGCCAGATCAAGCAGCATCTGATCCGGAAGACTGCCCCACAGAAAAAACGAGAGCCGCGAGGCCAGTTCGAAATCGTCGATCTTCTCAGCCGTATCGTGCTGACCCGATTTGTCATACAGGTAGAGAAACTTCGGAGAGGAAATCGTCGCGGCCGCAACCGACTTCATTGCCTCGGAAAACTCCGCGCCCGCATCCAGCTGGTGAATCACAAAGCTGGCGTAGCGATCAAGAACGTCATCATCGATCGGACGGCGAAAAGATTTCACCAGGAACGGTGCAAGGCGTCGCCGCACTTCGAGATTCCGATCGGCCTGTTCTTGCGGCGTTTCGAAAAACGTTTTCCAGATGCCAACGTTTCTCGGAGCGAAGTCCGGGCTTTGGGTAATTGATTGCCCAAGTGCCAGAAAGGCTTCCATCAACAGCGGTGACAGCGACAAGTGATCGCCTCGGTTATCGAAGCCGTGTTCGGCTCGCAGGTCCTGTGGAAAGGCAGCGACTCCGGCGAGACGAGGTTCGATCATCTGCGACTTGCCAAGCGGACGACTCCCGACCGTCACGACGTCCGCCATCCTGCCACTCTCGGGCCGGAAGTAGCCTTTGTGTTCCCGCATCATCCGCTCGGGCAACGTGAAGACGATGCATTTCAAATCGAACAGGTCGATGACGGCATTGTTGTACTGAAAACGGTTCATGCGCCGGATCGGTGCCTGCGGAAACGTTTTTTTCGCCGTGACCGCTGCGTGCAGAATTGTTCGAAGTTCAACGATCATTCGCTGACGAAGTTCCGCATCAAGCGGCGGCTCGGTTTCCGGCGGCATCTCCTTGAGGTCAAGTACCTCGATCAGTGTCCGAACGAGTTCCGCGTCTTTTGCGAGGTCGCCACTTTGTAACTGTCGCAGATTAAGGTCGCCCTCGATTTCGTCCGCGTCGTTCCCGTGGCACTTCGCACAGTGCTTCTGAATCGTCGGCGCGATGATCGTTGCAAACGCGTCTGGCTCAGCACAAAAGACATCCGTCGTAAGGAATCCATGCATCAGGGCCAGGCTCGCAATAGCCGAGTTCCAGACACGTCTGGGGATACCATTTTCCGTAAACGGTAACTTCCACTGTGGAGCGAAACCGACGGCGGATGCTTGTTTTGCAGACTCTATGTGTAATGACATCAGTGATTCCAGATTGATCGCAAACGACGTGGCTCTGAACGTCAGCGGTCATACCAGTTTCGCTCTTTTCATCGAGAGGTAACAACCGATTCGGTCAACTCTTCGATCGCGCAGTCGGAACCCGCACCGAGTCCGCATGAATGACCGGTACAGCGCCGGCGTGAGAGCAGACTGCGGCCGCCACAGCGCATGCGTTCTGCAGGTTCCGGTCGTGCGGTTCGCCGTGCAGCATTCCAACAAGAAACGCCGCCGTGAAGGAATCGCCAGCTCCGACGGTGTCAACGACCGTGGTTGCAATTCCCGGTTGCTCCACGAGGCCGTTCGGAGTCGCCAGCAGGGCTCCTTCAGCCCCGCGAGTCATTATCACCAGATCGAGTTGCTGTTGATCACGAATCTGCCGGATCATTGTTTCGGGCGAGCCGCTGGTGTCAATTTCCAGAGCCTCACAAACGGTGGCCAGCTCATCGTCACTCAGCTTCAGAATACTGGCGAGTTGCACGGACTCACGCAGCATCGATGCATCAAAGAATGGTCGACGTAGATTGATGTCGAGCACGCGCGGAATTTCAGACGCGGCTTTCAGCAATCGGCGAATTGTATTTCGAGAAATCTCAGAGCGTTGTCCGAGCGTTCCGAAATACACCGCGTCAGCGTCTTTCACCCGCGATTCGAGTTTCTCATTCCAGTCGATCTGGTCCCACGCCGATCCCTCATGAATTGTGAATGTCGGTTTGCCGTTGGAATCCAGTTCGATGCCCACAGTACCGGTCGCCGCGTCAGGAACAACCTGCATCAGGGTGACATCGATCCCGTAGCTTCGCAGAATGTTAAGTGCCTCGCGCCCACGCGAATCATCGCCGACGGCGCTGATCATTGACACTTCACCGCCGAGGAATGCGGCATGGCAGGCGAAGTTGGCTGGAGCGCCGCCGAATCGCTCTCCCTCTGGAAACAGATCCCAAAGGACCTCTCCGAGTGAAATGATCTTTGGGTTTTTCACCGAAACGGGCCTCATGTCGAGTTGCGATGGCACCGTGAAACTTCCAGGTAATCCAGCAGTTCCGCTGTGAGAATCGGAAAATAGAGAAGATGATTCAGGACTCGTCACGCAAACTATGATTTGTTGCAGGGCGAAACGATACTGATTAAATGGACAACGCCCCATTCGAATTCATTGTCACCTTACTCGCAAGCGGGAGAGGTGACATTCGCAAAGAGTGGCGATGTCCAATTAAGCACGTTCACAGACTGCCGCCGACAGGAAGCAAATCAATGCCGAAGTTCAGAATGCTGTTGCCCGCAATCATCCTGCTGATCAGTGCTTCGCTGCCGGTCCGCGCTGACGACGGTATCGTCACAGATTTGACCGTCCCCGCAGTGACTGATGCAGCTCCCGCACCGGGCACACGAGTCAGACAGTTCAACAAGGACTACGTTGGCAGCCGCGTCTATCACACTCTGTATCTGCCGACCGACTGGAAGCCTGGCGGCAGTTACCCGGTCATCGTCGAGTACGCCGGTAACAAATGGCAGACGAGTCTGGGCACGGTTGAAGGCAGCAGTCTCGGTTATGGAATCGCAGGCGGCACGGGCGTTATCTGGATCTGCATGCCCTATGTGAATCAGAAAGAGATGAGAAATCAGGAAACCTGGTGGGGTGATGTCGACGCGACGGTCGCTTACTGCAAGAACATCGTCAAACACGTCTGCGACGAGTTCGGCGGAGACACCGACAACGTTTTCATCGCCGGGTTCTCTCGCGGAGCTATTGCCTGCAACTACATCGGCCTGCACGACGACGAGATCGCCTCACTCTGGCGAGGCTTTGTCTGCCACAGCCATTACGATGGCGTCCGACAATGGGGATATGCTGGGAGTGATCGCAAAGCCGCTGCAGAGCGATTGAAACGTCTCGGAGATCGCCCGCAATTCATCAGCCACGAGAACAGCATTGAAGCGACGCAAACTTACCTCAAGGAAGCGGCTCCTGGCGGCAACTTCACTTTCGTCCCGCTGAAAGGCATCCCACACACTGACACCTGGGTTCTGCAGAACCGACCTGAACGCACAACTCTTCGCGAGTGGTTCAAGGGCGCACAGCAGCCGCGTGTTAAAACAGAATAGACTCCAAACATGCACTTTCGACATCTAATCCGCCTGATAATTGCGGCCAGCTTGCTCCTGCCGAACATCGCGGCGGCAGCTGAAGTCGTCAATGCGGGCGTTGGCGGAAATCGCACCTCGAATCTTCTGAGCCGACTGGAGCGGGACGTACTGAAGCACAAGCCGACCATCGTCGTGCTGATGGTCGGGACGAACGACCGTCTCAACTCCGGTGGGTTCGTTGACACGAAGACCTATCGGAAGAATGTCGAGACAATCATTGATCGTCTCCAGGCGGGCAGAGCGAAAGTTCTGCTGGTGACTCCGCCGCCGTGCATTCCCGAGCTGCTGTTCACTCGGCATGACCCACAGAAGTTTGCCGGCCAGTCACCCAGTGAGCGGATGATTGAAATTCGAAATCTGCTGATTGAGATTGCGAAACAGCAGCACGTACGTCTCGTCGATTTTCATCAGCACCTGATCGAGAACAGTATTGCTGACAACCAGAAAAACAGCGTGATTCGCAACGTCGCGAACAGCGGCGCGAAGGACGGCGTTCATCTGACTCCGCAAGGCTATGAACTTCTGGCGGAACTGGTTGCAAAAGAACTGAAAGCTGCAGGCGTCGATACATCACGAGTCGTGTGCTTCGGCGACAGCCTGACGAAAGGTTCGGGGAAGGCAAATTACCCGGCATTTCTCGCAGCAATCCTGAAAACGCATTCGACGGAGTGATCAGCTGGCTGATTTGATCGCGATATCACAATGGCTGGCGTACTCCGGCAAAGTGTCCGGGAAGTCGCTGCGAGCATGCACGCCTCGGCTTTCACGACGCTCCAGAGCCGCCGCCGCCATCATCCGCGCGACAAGCAGTTGGTTCTGAAGTTCCCAGCCCTGGATCGACGCGAACTCTCGCTGCGAGACATAACGTTCCCAGAACTCCAGCTGAGTGATGGCCTGCTGAAGCCCGTCCTCGTGGCGGCTGATGCCGACGTTACGCCACATCAGCGAGTTCAGCGAATTCTCAATGTCGGCGATGTTGAGTTCTTCATCGTCCGGCTCAGGCTGAGGCCAGTCCGAAATCAGTGGCAACGCCCGGAACGAATCTTCAATTTCCAATGCCCCCTGCGAAGCCAGTCGTCCAGCCTGTCGTCCAACGACCAGCCCTTCCAGCAGACTGTTCGATCCCAGTCGGTTCGCGCCGTGAAGACCGGATGCGGAAACTTCACCAGCGGCCAGCAGCCCCGGTAATGTTGATACCCCGTTCAGATCAATGGCGACGCCGCCGATCATGTAGTGAGCACCTGGCCGCACAGGAATCCGGTCGTGCGCGAGGTCCAGTCCGAAGCGTGCGCAGACTTTCCCAATATGCGGAAACCGGCTCGTCACAACCTGTTCATCCAGATGAGAAAGATCGAGGTAGACGCACGGGTGCTGAGTCACCGCCATCTGATTCGTGATTGCCTGACTGACAACATCGCGCGGCGCGAGTTCTCCCGCCGCGTCATAGTCCGACATGAACCGATGGCCGCGGCAGTCCAGCAGGTGAGCGCCTTCACCGCGTGCTGCCTCGGAAATCAGATGCCGCGCACTGCCGGCGATGTAGAGCACCGTCGGGTGAAACTGCATGAACTCCATATCGCGAAGTTCGGCTCCCGCGCGAGCCGCAATCGCATGCCCGTCTGCTGTTGCAATGGGAGGGTTGGTAGTTTCACGGAACAGCCGTCCTGCGCCGCCTGTCGCGAGAATCACCTGCTTCGCCCAGATAATGGTCTTGCCGTGTTTCGCGTTCCAGACGATCGCCCCCACGCAACGACCCTCATGAGTCAGCAGGTCAATGGTGAAAGTGCTTTCCCAAAGACTGCAACTCTGTCGCGATCGAATTCGTTCGATCATTGCCCGCATGATTTCCTTGCCGGTGGCGTCTCCCAGAGCGTGTGCAATTCGAGGGTGGCTGTGACCTCCTTCCCGGGTAAGAGCGATCTCGCCGTCTTCCGTATCGAACTGAGTCCCCATCGCGATCAGTTCGCGAATGCGATCAGCCGCTTCTCTGACGATGGTGTTGACGACGTTTTCATCGCAGAGTCCCTTGCCGGCCGCGATCGTGTCGGCGGCGTGGCTGGCGACATCGTCCAGTGGGTCCAGCACGCCGGCAATTCCTCCCTGAGCCCACGCACTGTTTGAAAGCTTAACTTCGTCTTTCGTGACAATGATCGTCTGCAATGACGAATCAATCTCCATGGCCGCTCGCAGCCCGGCGATGCCACCTCCTATCACAAGCACGTCCGTAAAGACATGCGGTACACGCTTGGGAGAGAAGCGGACGAGGTACCGTCTTCCAGCTTCGAGAGTCAGTTTTCGCACAAGGATTTCCACCTGATCAGAGTTTGTCTGCGAGTCGTCAGTTGTTCGTTTGCGAATCGAAAACCGGACATTAACGAAGAATTGGCCACGGCAAAGGCTCGCAAGCCTTAAGACGCTCCGGCTGTGTGCAGTTGCGGAATGACATCGTCTGGTCAGGTGGCTCGGAGCAAGCTTGCGAACCCGTCAGAAGTCGCCACTGGGGGCTCGCAAGCTCGACCGACAGCCACTCAGCAATAAGCAATACATATATTCGGTAAGCTGCCCTTTCTCATGACTGCCGAGGTTTTCGCTGACAGACTCGACAGAAAAACGTCGACCGCTGGCCCTGCACAATTCGAACGATTGTGCCCCGCGCGCACGTCACGCACGGCAGCCCCTCACGATCATAGACGCGATGAGCGTTCTGGTAACCGCCCGATTTGTTGAGAGCGTTCCGGTAAGTGCCATCGCTGAGCGTCGAGCCTTCGTACCGGATCGCGGTTTTCAGAATCTCGGTCGTCGCGGCGGCCATGCGGCGAATCTGTGCCGGCTTCAAATCGCAGGCTCGTGTTTCCGGAGCAATTTTGGACTGATGCAGAATTTCGCTCGCATACAGATTGCCAATTCCGGACACCTTCTTCTGATCGAGTAGTGCGACCTTGATCGGACTGTTTGTACGCGAACAGAATTCTGCCCACTCAACCTCAGTGATTTCTAATGCGTCCGGCCCGAGTCTGGTTGGACCGAGAACTTCCGCACGCTGCTCCGGATCAAGTAGACGAATTGTTCCCAGCCCGCGCCGATCCCAGAACCAGAGTCGCGTTATGCCTTCGGAACCTTTCAGACGCCATTCGACGCGCAGATGCGCTTCGCTGGGAGGCTCGTCCAGCAGCATTAAACCTGTCATGCGAGGTTCGATGACAAACGCGTCTCCGCTTCCGAGTTCCATCAG
>JABMPE010000611.1 GCA_013203845.1 Rhodopirellula sp.
TGTTCGACAAGCTCAAGCACCGGTGGTCCACAAAGAAGCAGATACACGGGCGGACTCAGACAGAAGATGACCGGCAGCATGATCTGCACGCTCAGACGATTGGCTCGTTCTTCCACGCGTCGACGCTGGGACTGCCGTACCGTGTCTGAGTAGTCCTTCATGGCTCTCGCAACGTTGGTCCCCAGCCGCTCGGTTTGCGAAATAATTGAGGCCAGCGATTTCACGTCAGGCACGTCAATCCTTTCCGCAAAGTGCCGGAGCGCCTGCCCCATCGAGCCTGCCGACGCTTGTCTTCCGATAATCTCAAACTCCGTTGCCATCGCTGGATTGGACCGTCGAATTTCATTGGCAACGTGATTCAACGAGTCTCGCAACGGCACGCCACCGGTCAGCGACATGGCAATCATGTCAAGGCATTCCGGAAGTGAATCCTGGATTCGAGCCACTCTTTGACTGGCTCGCCACCCCAAAAGAATTCGAGGAAGACCGTAGGCTCCGATCGTCAATAATGTTCCCGTCACCACGAACATCCGAAGCAGTGTTGGATCATTAACGGCCAGCGCTCCGGCGGAAAGAGTCAGGATCAACGTCAGGCCAATGATGGAGTTTCGCAATGCGAGATAGTGCGCCAACGCGTCTTTGCGATAATCACCAGCCCGTCGAAGGTCATGCCCGATCGACTCAACTTCGTTCCGTAACTGCGGAATTGAAGCAGCCAGAGCCTGGACGAACAACCCGCCTGACAACTCGCGCGAGGCGCTATCGCTGGCACCGCTTCGGCGTCTGAGAATCTCAACAATCAGGTTACCGACTGCGAAGACAACAAGCAGCACCAGCAGGAACGACAGGGCCGTTAGAAGATTTGCGATCAACATCAAAGGGCTTCCCGTTACTGGTTCTGTCTGCGGAGCATCTGCATGAGCCAGAGCAGCCCGACCATTTCAAGAACGGCTGCCCCGATCAAAAGAGCATTTCCTAAAGGCAACTCCAGGAGAGGCGTCAGGTGATCCCGTTTGAAAAAATAGAGGAACACAAACAACAGCGGTCCTGTGATCCCGATGAATTGAGCCGAAAGCCGTCCCGCCGCTGTGGCTGAGCGAAGTTGCCTGCGATGACTGGCTCGATCTCGAACAACACCGGAAAGGTGCTCCAGTGTGGACGCGAGATTACCACCGGACTGCCGATGAACCGCCAGAATATTGGAAAGCAGACTTACATCAGAGATGCGAACTCGCCGACCGAGTGATTCCATTGCTTTCGATACAGAGACTCCGAGCGAAATCTGTTTCGCACACGTGCGAAGTTCGGGACCCAGCGGAGCGGAAGTCTCTTCCCCGGCGAGAGCCACGGCCTGTTCCATCGTCTCTCCTGCATGAACAGCTCTCGACATCAACGACAGAACTTCGGGCACCTGTTCTTCAATCTGCCGAAGACGACGTCGACGCATGAATGCCAGGAGGACAAGCGGCAACAGCAGTCCAAACAGAGCAGCCAGCAGTGACGGAACAGCCTCGTCATCAAGCAGCAGCACAATTCCGCCGACCAATGTCGCTGACATAACCATCAACAGAAAGGCTGACAGCGAACCGAGTCCTGTACCACTCTCATGAATCAGCAGGTCAAACCCGAAATTGATCTGCTGAACCAAAGAACGCGGGGCGTCCTGGTCAGCGACAGTCAAGGTGCGTTTGATACTGATTGGTACGGCGCCGACCGTGTCTGCAAGCTTCACGTCCCGCAGCACCATTCCTATCGCCAGAAACAGAGACAGCAGAGCCACAAAGACGATTGACATAATCATCAGGCTGGTCACGAAAGTTACTCCACCGGTTGTGAGGAATTGCTGAACCACCAGTCCGAAACGTTAACGCCGGCGGCTTTCATCCGTGTGCGACACCTCGGGAGATATCCCGTTGACCTGAAGGCTCCAGTCGTCGTCGTAATTTCGTCACGCTCAAATCGGAAGACGTCCTGCACAATGAATTCGCCGTCTTCAACCCCGGCAATCTCCGAGATTCGTACGACTTTCCGCTCACCGTTTTTGAGGCGTGCCACATGAACGATCAAGCGAATGCCAGCCGCTATGTATTGCCGGACGACCGGGACAGGCAGATTGAAGCCAGCCATCGCTGCCATCATTTCCAATCGAGCCAACGCTTCCCGAGTGTCGTTCGCGTGGATCGTGCTCAACGATCCTTCATGCCCGGAATTCATGGCCTGGAGCATGTCCAATGCTTCAGCGCCACGCACTTCACCAACCATAATCCGATCGGGTCGCATGCGCAGAGCGTTTCGAACCAGATTTCGCTGATCGACCGCCCCGACACCTTCTGTGTTGTTTGTCCGAGTCTCCAGCCGCACCACATGTCGATTCTGCAGCTGCAACTCAGCCGAGTCCTCAATCGTTACGACGCGTTCACCATCGGAAATAAATTCACTCAACGCATTCAACAGCGTGGTTTTTCCGGCGCCGGTGCCTCCAGAAATCAGGAAGCTCATTCCAGCATCAACAGCTCCAATCAGAAAATCAGCCATATCGGAACTGAGGGAGCCATTGTCGATCATGGTGTCCAGCCGCAGTGGCTCCGCACTGAACCGACGGATTGAAAGCAGCGGTCCATCGATTGCCAAAGGTGGAATGACTGCGTTAATTCGGGAGCCGTCTTCCAGACGAGCGTCGACCATCGGCGAGGTCTCGTCGACTCGTCGACCGACTCGTGCGGCAATTCGTTGAACAGTTCGCAATATGTGATCGTTGTCTGCAAAAATGACATCCGTCAGTTCCAGCTGGCCGTGCCGTTCAACATGAACTTCAAACGGGCTGTTGACGAGGATGTCAGTCACTTCCGGGTCATTGACCAGACGCTCCAGCGGACCCAGCCCGAACACTTCATCCATCAATTCGGATAAGAGCCGCTCTCGTTTCTCGGTCGGATAATGCGATGCCTTGAGGTCACACAGCTCTTTCCCCAGACCCCGTAACTCATCAGCGAAACCTGCCTCATTTGTAATGTCGCCGGTAGACAGATTCAGCGACTCAACGAGTACCTCGTGAATAGCCACCTTCAGCTGCTGGAAATCCAGCTCAACAGGATCAGGCCGCGACACAGAGTGCCGTAGTTCCTGTTGTTTAGCAGCTATGGTTCTCATTGCACTGTGCTCCTGTCTCAACCTGTCAATTACCACACAACAAAATGAGGTTTACCATATGCTGCTTGTATACCTGTCACCATCATACGGTGTCGATCAATTCGCGAGCTTGTCTTTAACTCCACCCTTGTCTTTAACTCCACCGCGGACAATCTCGACGCGTGATGCTGGTTGAGTTGCTTTACTCAGACCAACAACTAATTCACGTCCGAAATCTGCCACGGACGAAAAAAACGAGTCTCCACGACGGTCGCCAACTGGTTTATTGACACTGGCTTTATCAGTCAGCGGAGCCTGCTGAATTGCAGACACCTTCCTGTCAGGCGTCACCGAAGAAACCTTTTCCACTTTTACGTCCTGCGTCTCACTGACGTCTGTCGCCGCAGGCTTTGGAACTGCAATGACACTCGTGTCTTTCACCGGAGTTGAGTCGGGTGTTGCACGAGAGGCTGTTGTTGATGAAGGTGTCGGTACCCGACGCGAGTTAAACACAAGCGTTTCACGGCTGCCGCCACTGTAGATTTCCAGTTTCAACGGTCGTGGCGGTTCTGGAAGATTCAGAACCTCAGCCAGCGTGGTCTGTGAATTGCCGGTCGTGGCTGCATCCTTTTCATCGGCCAGTAGCTGAAGCTTTCGATCCAGTTGAGGAAGTTCGGCGAGTAGCGAAGCAAGCCGCTCGCTCTGTTCCTTACTCAAGCTGATGGAATCATCAAGCTTGCCGATTTGTTCCAGGGCTGCAATCTGTTGTTGCGTCCTGTCCAGTTCCTGTCGGGTATTCTCCAGGTCCCGAGCAATCTCGCCAATGGCTCGTTCATGACTGGCACGGACAGCAAGTGTCATCGTTCCGTGTCCATTCAGTGCCTGAAGTCTTCCCACTTCACCGAGTGGAACAGCCAGAGTCACTCTGACATCCTTCGCAGCCTGATCGGCCTGTTGTGGATCACTGCCTGGAGACACACGGTTTTCAATCGCCAGAACTTTCAACCCATCCAGAACTCTCAACGACGTTTCCGGATATCCTTCCAGCGCTTCTGCCCGGAAGAATACATCCACTTCTGTACCGGGTGAGACGAAGCCATCAACCAGCGCTGCCTGGTCCATTTTTACGGTGACAGCTCGAAAGCCTGGCGGCAATTTGTCGGCGACGCCTGGAACCACACCTTCCGGGTAGAGCACTGCGGCTGTCATCAGTTGCCCGGGATTAACAGCCGAACGGAGCACTCGTCCCACAAGTGACTCAACATCTTCAAAGGTGGGATCATTGCTTTCGTTGTCTGGCTGTGCCTCGACGAGGCGAATGTCACCAGCTCTTACAATTCTACCTTCGGCAAGAGTTGTCGTGGCGACAGCAACCATGGGAACCTTGGCGCCTTCGAGAATCGTCGACAGCGTCTGCGCGTGTCGTTCCGGATTCGAGGCTTCCGGGGATGTAACGGCGACGACCTGCTCGGCCTCTTCAGCCGAACGCAACGACAGTGAAATTTCACCCCGATCTTCCAGGGCCTTCAACATCGTGGCCTGTGTGGGAAGCACGGCAAATGTGACTCGCACGTCCTCGATCGGCGTTCCGGCCAGGCTGCCGACAGGTTCTGGAATACTCTGCGGGTAGGGACTGGTGTCAACGGCCAGCACCTGGATGCCGTGAAGTGCTGTGATCGTTGTCTCCGGCAGGTCTTCGTTCTTCTCTTTAGACGACCGGAACAGAACATCCACAATCGTACCCGGAGCCGCAAAACCTTCTACAAACCCCGACCCACTCACTTTGACCGTTACTGCCCGCATGCCAGCAGGTAACCGCTCAGCAACTGTCGGTCCTGTGCCCTCCGCATACAGATCATCAGGACCAACCGTCGCTCCTGCCTTGACCGCTTGCCGCAGTACTCGACCCTTCAGTTGGGTTAGTGAGTTAATGTAGCCCTTCTTGGTATACTGGGATGCCGCATACTTTTCAGGTGAAAGCTGCAGGACCGTAAAATCCGACTCGCGGATTTTCCGTCCCTCTGCCAGGTCACTGACGAGTATGGGCACGGAGATTGGCTGTACCGTTTCTTTCTCTTTCGCTGCCTCTACCACCTTACCGTCTTCAAGGAATTGCCTGACGGCAAACGCGCCTGTCAGTGCCAGCAAAACCGCGACAACGGCAATAACAAGGGTACCGGGACTTAAGCGTGACATAGTATCACCTTTGCGCAGCAGCGCCGGGATTATTCAAGGAATCGAACGGAAAGAGACCAACGAACTACTCTGCAGTAGCAGCGGTGGTAAGACTTAGTCCAGCCGGAGCCGCATTGATGGGGTCAGACAAGGTCGAGAGATCGCCGAACGATCTCGTTACATCATCAGCAGCACCCGGCCCGTTTGTGAGTGTGAACGTATAAGATTGATCGATGCTGTCCAATGCGACCGCCGTGTCACCCAGCTCCTGAGCAATTGCATCGCGATAGGATGTTAATCCCGCGATGACCCCGAACACGAGCAGTAAAGTCACGAACACAACCTCAATCGAATAGATTGACCCTGATTCGTCGTCATAAAGTGTCAAAGCCATCTGCATAGTCAGAACTCTATTATGGGAAAAACCACTTGATGTGCAGGCCACAGAATGGCCATCGCACCATTACTCAGATGCACCGCCAGGCGAAACAAGACTCAAACCCGGAGGCGCCGAGCCAGCGGTATCAGCTCCATCGTTGACGTCACTGTTGTCATCAAACACGGATCCGGCAACTGTTCCTACACTAGCAATGGTGTTGCCAGCATAGCTGTAACTTTGATTGATATTGTTAATCGCCAGCCCAGTATCAGCGACTTCCTGATTTACGGCATCCCGCAGCGACACGTTGCCGGCAATGACACCAAAGACCAGAATCAGCATCAGTAGTATGATCTCTGACGAAATAGCGACGCCAACTTCATCTCGCAATAATTGCTTAAGCAGATGCATGATTCTTCCCAATCGTCATACTCAAGTTTGGACTAATCTACGACATTTCCGCAGCGTGGATACAAGTCCATTAACAACGTGCAAAAGAAAATAATCTAGAGAGCCCATGCGGAAATCCCGCATGGGCTACTCCAGATTGTTACATAACCCACACACTGCTTGCCATACTCAAGTAGCACACAACGTGCAGATAAAGCTTACTGCATTACTCAGGAGCACCGGCAGGTGTGACCAGAGAAATCCCCTCTGGGACCCCTGTAGCCTGCGGGTTGGTGTCGTTGAGGTCTGTTTCATCCGTGAAAACAGACGCCGGTGTCTGAGCGTTTAGAGCGCCCGAGGTATTCGTGTTGCCGCTGAAACTGTAGCTCTGGTTGAGGGTATTGACCATGAGGCCAGTATCCGCCAGTTCCTGAGTTACAGCATCACGAAAGCTGACGAGTCCCGCGATCATGCCGAAGACAAGAATCATCATGATGAGGATGATCTCGGTCGAGACGATCACACCAGCTTCATCCTGCCACAATTGACGCATCAAATTCATTGCAAATTCTCCTGAAACAAAAAGTGAGGGGCGGGCTGCGACGCAACCCCATGTCAAATTACAAGCTGCGCCGCTACCAACACTGGAGCAGTCGCGGAAGTGGGATCCCGTCCCACCATTAAGCAGCTAACGTGCCGATTCATCGCTTTCGACTGAATTCATTCAAAATGCGCTGGTATTACCGTGATTTTTATTAAGTATTGGGGCAGTTTCTCGGACTGTGGGTCTTTTACGGCGACTCCTGCAACAGCGAGTGTCTACTCGTGTAGTCAGTTGGCGCTTCAGGCGCTCCCCGTCGAAGACAACGCGTCTTCATTACCATGCGTCAAAGTAGAGACGGCACTGTCCTCGCGTGCGGACAGAACGGGGCGTGGATTCTCTGTGCAGAAATGCACTTTTAGTTTGAGAAACGGTCTTTCCAGCAACCGCCATACAACAACAGCGATCATGCAGGAAATGCTTATCGCTACGATCAGAAAGGAACACTGGATTCCCAAACCCACAGGGAACGAGAGCCGTGGCCATAGATGTACCAGGACGTTGCGTACGGGAACGTGAATCAGGTACAGGCCGTAGCTGTACTTCCCGAGAAACGTCAGCGTTCGACTTGAACACAGAGTGACCGCAGGAGTATGTTCCGTTGCTGTGACGACTGACGTTATCGCCGCCGCAAACAGGCCCGCGAAACTGCTGAAACCGAGAGTCAGCATCCACTGTGACCGGGCAGGGTGCAGATTCGCGTCCATGACAAATGTTGTTGCCAGCCCTGCCATTGCGGCAACAGCAACTCCACCGGCAGCGCGGCGGCAGGACTGACGCCAGATTGTGTCACGCATCCCCAGCGCCACCAGAGCGCCAAAGGCCAGTGCATCAA
>JABMPE010000612.1 GCA_013203845.1 Rhodopirellula sp.
AAAGTATTTTGCGACTCGTTTGACCAATGATTCGATATCGGTGGATTCGTCAACATCTATGACTTCGTAGCCCATCTCATTCGCCGAAGTTCTTGCGTATGCAGCTTGCCGATGATCGCGCTCCATCCAATTCGACCACGCTGAATCGGGATCATCATACCGATCGAGAACACTGTGACGAAACTCCCGTTCAGAGTAGCGAGACTCTCGAAATTCGTCGGAAGCAACCATCCACAGATGTCGACCGTGCGGTGACAGGTCAGAAGCCACCTTTGGAAGGAAACAATTGCCTTCAACAATTGTTGGTGATTCAACTTTCGATTTGAGGCGAGGGAGCGAACGCTCCATCTCTTCTCTCAGTGAGGTGATATATCGATCTGTCGCATTCTGACCGCCTTCGGCGAACCATCGGCCCATGCCAGCAGTCCGATACCAGTTCATCGCGGGGGATGAACGCGCATCTGCCAACTCAAGCAATTCGAATATCCAGTCATCGAGGTGAATAACGTCCAATCCTGTGGCTTTTCCGAGTATATCGGACACTGTGGACTTGCCAGAACAGGAAGCGCCACCGATCCAATACACATTGTCGAACCAGAAGTTGGACAAATTTCTTCTCAAATCAAAGGGCCTCAGCACTTTTGCTGAGGCCCCTTAAATCTACTTGGATTTCTGACGAAAGTTACTACTCAGCGGGAGTTTGATCATCGTCGGCCTCGCCACCTTCATCCACAAACTGTGGAGCAGGTTCCGGGCTCTCTTCCGCGGTCGACGTTGATGCTCGCAACAACACGGCTGCAAGCGAAGCATCATTATCACCCTGATCGGACGACGCCTCAGCACTGTTCGCTGCATCAGTCAGTGCTGTTATTGCGGCGAGCAGGCCACCGTCATCGCTTTGAACGGCATCTGCTGTCGTAGCCGCGGCAGCAGCTGCAGCAATTGCATCTCCACCGGGGATGGAACGACGCTCGGCACCAACACCAACAAGTTCTGATCCGCCGATAGCAGCCAGAGCTTCTTCGAACGTTGCGGGAGCCTGCGTGAATCCGGTGAGTTGACCGTCAATACGGTCACCTTCCTTGATTCCCAGCACTGCCCGACCTTCGTCTGATTGATCCAATCGAGCTGGAATCAATCGTCCGATGATCACGTTTTCCTTCAAACCGTTCAGGCGATCAACAGAGCCGTTCACTGCGGCCTCCGTCAATACCCGAGCGGTTTCTTGGAACGAAGCGGCGGCGAGGAAGCTCTGGGTGTTAAGCGATGCTCGTGTAACACCTAGAAGAACTGGACTGGCCGTCGCAGGTTCTCCGCCTTCTGCCAGCATGTTGTTGTTCGCGTATTCGTAGTCGTGGCGGTCAACCAACTCACCCGGCAGCAGATCACTGTCGCCGGGGTTGTCGACCCTGACTTTGCGCATCATTTGCCGAACGATGACTTCGATGTGCTTGTCGTGCAACTGCACACCCTGTGATCGGTACACCGCCTGAACCTCGTCAACCAGGTATCGTTGAACAGCTGCCTGTCCTTCGATCCGCAGAATGTCCTGCGGGTTCCTTGGTCCGTCTGTAAGTGCACGTCCTGGCTCGATTTTTTCGCCATCAGAAAGAAGAATTTCTGAGGCTGCTGGAATCACGTACTCACGCTCATCCGTCTCGTTCCAGGTAATTCGAACAGAGGTCTTTGTGACCTGCACAGTTCCAGCAACCGGAGCAGTTATTTCATCCTCAAGTTCCGCGTCGGTTCCGGCCTTTACGGCAGCGGCCTTGGCGGTTTTCTTGACAGAAAGAATTGGTTCACCGGCGTCGACCCAATCACCAGTCTTTACGGTCTGACGATGAGTCTTAGGTATTTCCATTTCTTCTGAGAATTCCTCAGTTGAAATGACTCGCACAACTCGACCTTCTGGCAGTTGGGCAAGTTCTACCGTGCCGCCAATTTCAGAAAGTACCGCCATGCCCTTGGGCTGTCGAGCTTCAAACAACTCAACAACACGCGGGAGACCAGACGTGATGTCTTTCCCGGCGACACCACCGGTGTGGAACGTTCTCATCGTCAACTGCGTTCCCGGCTCGCCAATCGACTGGGCAGCTATAATGCCGACCGCGGTACCCTGTTCCACGGCTCCGCCCAGGGCCATATCGCGGCCGTAGCACTTCACGCAGATCCCTTGCCGCAGCTCGCATGTCAGCGGCGAACGAAGGCCGACCTTGCTC
>JABMPE010000613.1 GCA_013203845.1 Rhodopirellula sp.
GGCCAACGGAGTTGCCGGGAAACGGGTGCTGCCCGAGGGTGGAAGTTCCATAGTTCCATTCGGCCCGATGCCCGATCAGCCCCTCGTTCCGGAGTTCGGCCTGGCTCGTGTCAGGTACCCGTACATTCAGGAAGATCTCGACGACGCCGACCAGACGCTGAGGCGTTACGACGATAATAAGGACGGTCACATCGATCGTGATGAGGCACAGGATGTGAAATGGACGCACCGCAATCCGTACGCCGACGATCTGAATAACGACGGGCTGCTGAGTCGCCTGGAACTGGGGCAGCGTTACGCTCGACGTCGACTGCTGAAAGATGATGCCGGTGAGCTTGTTCAAAAAGCTCGTCGTACCGGAAGCGAGATTCGCTCCTCGACTGACAAATCGAAGCGCGACGACCGATCGCAGTGGGTACGTCAGGGCGGCAACAAATACTGGCTGACCGCCAGCGTGATCAGTCGCTTCGACGTGAATAAGAACGGTCGGCTGGAACCGGATGAAGTCCACCATTTAGGCCTCCCGATCGGGCAGATTGATGTCGATCGTGACGGAGAACTGACTCGCGACGAACTGTTTGCACATTTCACTCAGTTACAGAAAGCCGCGGGAGACCTGACCGAAGGACTGCCCGGCTGGTTTTATGAACTCGATGCTGACCACGACGGACAGGTTGCGATGCACGAATTTACAAACACCTGGACGACGGAGAAGCGGCAGGAGTTCGATTCACTCGACAGCAACAAAGATGGGCTGCTGACCTCGTCCGAGGTGCTTCGTGGAATGGCTGTTGGCGGTTATCGAAATGACGTTGCTCAGGTGCTGCCTCCGTACCGCACTGTCATTTCAGAGATTGAAATCGAAGACGAGTTTCGGATCCGGGATCTGGACGTTCAACTTTCGATTACTCACTCGCACGTTACTTTTCTGGATGGCTATCTCACGGGTCCGGATGGTCAGCGAATTGAACTGTTTTCGGAAATTGGCGGCAGCGGAAATAATTTTGACCAAACGGTTTTCGACGATCAGTCAAACCTTCCCATCACAAAAGCGTCGCCCCCGTACAAGGGAACGTTTCTTCCAGAGGGGCTACTCAATCGAGAGCCCGGCCTGAGCGTGTTCAATGGAAAGAGCGCGAAAGGTATCTGGCAACTGGTGATTCGAGGGACACGAAGCGACCGATTCGGGATGTTGCACAGCTGGAGTCTTCGCATGAAGCGTCTGGAAGATTCCGGAGTTGTCAGTGCAGAAACGCTGGCCACGATAGAACCTTCGTTCGGCGTGGAAGTACCGTCTATTCAGAACAGTGCCGCTGAAACTCGTGGTGACGAACGTCGAGAAGAATCTCAGGCCGATACTTCGCTGGAAAAGTTGAAAGCTTATTATGAAGCCCTCAAAGGGAATTAATCCGCGGCAACCTGAGAGGTAATGGGGAACGCGAAAGGTCTGACCAGGGCAGGAGAAATCGCGAAAGTTGAAACTGAGAAGCAACTTGGATCGAAGTACGCCTCAATTTCATAACGCGGTTGGTGAGGATGATTTTCATGAGGCGAAGCGAAGATGCTGTGCCGAAAGCGGTCGTTCTGCTGAGCGGAGGTCTTGATTCCGCAACGATGCTGGCGATCGCTCGCCATGACGGTTTCGAACCGTGCGCGATCACGTTCCGTTACGGGCAGCGTCACGTTGTCGAGGTGGAGGCAGCACGCCGCGTCGCCAGGTCCATGAATGTGACCGAGCACCTGGAAGTCGACTTCGACCTGCGGTCAATGGGCGGCTCGGCATTGACCTCAGGCATTGACGTTCCCAAAGACCGATCCGCTGAGCAGATGCGAGAGGGAATTCCCGTCACTTATGTGCCCGCTCGCAACACCATCTTTCTCTCATTCGCGTTGGGCTATGCGGAGAGTCTGCAGGCAAACCACATTTTTGTCGGTGTGAACGCTCTCGACTACACGGGGTATCCAGACTGCCGGCCAGAGTACATCCGAGCCTTCGAAGCAATGGCTCGACTGGCGACGAAGTCGGCTGTCGAAGGCGACGCCCCACTCACGTTACACACTCCCTTAATCGAGCTGACAAAGTCTGAGATCATCAAACGCGGTCTTGAGCTGAACGTCGACTACGGATTGACCTGCAGCTGCTACGACCCCGACGCAGCAGGGCACGCTTGCGGCCACTGCGACGCCTGCACCCTCCGTCTGGAAGGGTTTCGTGACAATGGAATGCCGGACCCGGTGCTTTATCAGAACTCCCCACCGACGTCGTAGTTCGTCGTCACTGGAAAACAACCAACGCCGATTCAGCCTGTCACCCGTTTTGGAACCGTCGACAGCAATTATTGCGTTGCGGTCAGATTCAGGACGCAACGAAAGCCAACGTTGGGGTCACGTTCGGTCATACGCCGTCCGCGCCGGTACCACGCGGCCCACGAGGGGCCGTCGCCTTTAACAACTCGCTCACCAGCCTGCGACGTTCGCCGCGGACCTGCCCAGTTTCTTCGACGACCGGCATCCATGACGGCCAGATCTTCGTGGTTCGTCTCACTGTAGAAATCCAGCATCCACTCCTGAGCATTGCCCGCCAGGTCGAGCACCCCAAAGACACTTCGATCATCCGGAAACATGCCGCAAGCGTTGATCTGGCCGATCTCGCGAGGTTCGCTCCACAACGGTCGACCATTGCCCCACGGGGCGGCCAGTCCCTGGCTTCCGCGGGCAGCCTTTTCCCACTGACACTCGGTTGGCAACTCTCGGTCGGTCGCCTGAGCGTACGCACGAGCCTCTGCCCACGCGATTCCAACAGCAGGTAAGTCCGAAGGAGCATCAACATTGATTGGCTTCTCGACGACTTTGCCGTTCCTGATGGACTGGCTGCGAAACCGGGCATATTGAGCCACGTTGACTTCCAGCTTTGAAATGTAAAACGCACTGAGTGAAACCTGCACTTCCGGGACGCAGTTTTCCGGACCTTCGTTGACGCCAACAACAGAATCGCCCGCAGGAATCAGAATCATTTCTGACTGATCGGCCTGGCAGATGATTCGCGATGGAAGGCCATCAACGATTGGCGTGTCGGAAACGGCGGCAAACCCTGTTGGCAACGCTGCAGCTCGATTGGCCGTATTGTCGGCTGATACTGAAGCCGAAGACGCCATCACTTCAAACCGGGATGATCCCGCGGCAGGATCCGTCACCGCGACGAACTGATCGTCTGGCCGTGCGACGGGTGCCTTGCCGACAACCATAAAATTCGGCGGGGGCGACGTCGCGACATCAAATACATCGTTGGGGTCAACACCGGACAGATCGACGGTTTCTTCGACCTTGTCTTCAACTCTTCTGGCGAAACCAACCGGGCTTGAGTCAGTCCGCGGTCGCACAGACGTTTTCTCTGATACCGTCGGTTGCGGCGTGCTGGTTCCGCCGCATCCAGTCGCCATTAAGCCGGCCAGGACGATGAGCATTTTCGCGCCATTACCAACCAGAGAAGCAGGTCGGTACGCAAAGAAGCCTCGACGGTCCGGGCCAGTCGAGGCTTCTGTTGAATCACGATCAAATTTCGACATGAACTCCGCTCCGCAAAGAAATGGCTCACCGACGAGCGATTCGATCCGGACATCGCAACCTGCCGTACGACCAACCCGGACACCGACGTGAAACGTCAGTATGCCGAGTCAGGCCACTCACTGCACACCCTCAATGCAAACTGCACACTCACAAACAGCCAAGTGTGCCAGTTGATAACAGCGTTTATTCCGCCTTCTTGGGACGACGTTCGGCAAGGCGTGTGGCCTTTCCGATGCGATCACGCAGGTAGAACAGCTTGGCGCGTCTCACCACACCGTGTCGTTTCACTTCGAGCTTCGCGATTTTGGGTGAATGCACCGGGAAGATTCGCTCAACGCCTTCACCGGCGACGAGTCGCCGAACAGTAAACGTGGCGTTAATTCCGTTGCCTCGACGATGGGCAATCACAATGCCCGTGAAAACCTGGATTCGTTCTTTGTTGCCTTCCTGGATTCGGCAGTGAACGTCCACGGTGTCGCCAATTTCGAACGAGATGGCTTCTTCTCGGAAGCTACCCTGTTCGACAAGATCAAAAGCTTCGTGTCGCATGATTCCAACCCTTTATCTGGCGGCAGAGGTGCCGATCGTATTTCGAAAGGCACTTGCCCGATCTCTCTGAGATGTTTCTGTCGGACGTGGCCGACTGAGCCGGGATACCACAGCCGAACTGGCTGCAGCAGAATTTTCATAAAATCAGTGAGTTTGAGTTCGCGTCAGCCGGACTGAATCTGCCAGCAACCTGCTAACGCTTTCTCTTCTTTCCTGGCTGATCGTCTTCGGGATACTTTGCCCGATACGAATCAAAGATGTCTTTTCGCCGCTCCTGAGTCATCCGAAGGGACTGTTCCGCTTCCCACTGGGCGATCTCTTTATGGTTTCCGTTGAGCAGAACTTCTGGAACACTCATGCCACGAAACTCTCTAGGCCGCGTGTACTGGGGATGTTCCAGTAATCCTTTCTCAGCAAACGAGTCGTACTTACTGCTGGTTTCATCGCCAAGGACACCCGGAATCATCCGAATGACCGTGTCGATAATCAGCATCGCCGGCACTTCGCCGCCGTTGCAGATAAAGTCGCCAACGGAGATTTCCATCGGCTTCAGACCTTGTCGAATCCGCTCGTCAAAGCCTTCGTATCTTCCGCAGAGAAGAACCAGTCGTTTGTGATCGTTCGCCAGTTCATTAACCAGCTCGTGATCCAGCTTTCGCCCCTGCGGCGTCATCATGATCAGTTGGCCCGGCTCTTCAGCATCCGCTTGAACAGCTTCGACACAGTCGTAAACCGGTTCACACGAAAGCAGCATTCCCGGACCACCGCCGAACGGTTTGTCGTCGACCGACTTTCGTTTCCCCTTCGCCCAGTCACGATAGTTCCAGGTTCTGACGTCCACCAGGCCGTTTTGAATGGCCAGTTTCAACAGACTCTGCCCGACGTATCCGGAGAACATTTCGGGGAAGAGTGTCAGAACATCAA
>JABMPE010000614.1 GCA_013203845.1 Rhodopirellula sp.
GCGCCGCACGGAGCGAGCTGAAAGGACAAGACTAACCACTGCCGTTGACCGGCTGGTTGTTTCAAATAGCTCGCGGGTGGCCGAAATAACCCATGACGACAACTCCTGTGTCAGATGCGGTTCAGGCGTTGCGCGCGTCGGTCTAACCGTCATGAGTCACGAATGGGCAACTTGTTATCGTGCAGCGGTGTTCACGACCGCGGTAGGATCGCGTTTCGGTGCGGCGGTCGATTTCACCGACGCAGGTTAACGCATGGTCTCCCATGCACTCGGAGTGCTCGGACCGACCCACGTGGGGCCTCACTCGATCGGAAGTTACAGCCCGGCAAACTAGGCGAACTGGGCACAGGGGGCCGCAGCGTGCGAATCAACCACAATTCGCTGGCCGTTGCCAGGCATACGGCCGTTACGGTCGACTACTGGATTGTTGGTCCAGTGGGCTTGACTCGATTACCACGGTGGGAGCGTCCTTCTGGGAAGGTTGACTCCATCGGCTTGAAGAGCCGTTCTCATCCGGGGATACTGAATAGCGATATCCGGCTACTGATTCACCCTCGATTAACGATGGCTCGGCGATATGTCCGGCAAACCGAAAGTCTTCATTTCCTATCGCCGCGATGACAGTGGTTACGTGGCGCAGGCGATTTACGACAAGCTGGCTCAGCATCTCGGCGTCGAATCGGTAGTGTTCGACGTTGACACGATTCCGCTCGGCATCGACTTCGGCGAGTTCCTGAACGCGCAGGTAAGTCAGAGTGACGCGATGCTTGCGATCATCGGCGATCAATGGCTCGACATTCGCGGGGCGGATGGCAAGCGGCGACTGGAGAATCCGGGCGATTTCGTGCGGATCGAGATCCAGGCAGCCTTGAAACAAGGGGTCCCCATAATCCCCGTACTGGTGGGGCGTGCGACGATCCCGATCCGTACCGACCTGCCACGTGGGCTAAAGGCGTTGGCCCGCCGCAATGCTGCAGAGGTCCGACTGGGGCGGGACTTTCACTCGCATCTGGCCTTATTGGTGAAAGGGCTGGATCGGGTGCTGGCGAATGAGGCGACGAGAGACCAGCCCGATACTTTGCTGCCGCCACCATTAGAGGACACCATCACCAACTCCATCGGCATGAAGCTGAAGCACATTCCCGCGGGCGAGTTTATGATGGGCTCGCCGGATTCGGACGCGTTCTACGACAAACGGGAGAAACCGCAACATCACGTGCGGATTACGAAGTCGTTCTATTTAGGCGTTTATCCGGTGACGCAGCACGAGTACGAACTGATAATGCAGCAGAACCCAAGTGAGTTCAAAGGTGATCCGCAGCGTCCCGTCGAACGTGTTTCCTGGGACGACGCGACAGAATTCTGCAGAAAGCTAAGTGAGCAGGAAAACAAGTGTTGGCGTCTGCCGACCGAGGCGGAATGGGAATACGCGTGCCGTGCCGGAACAACGACGCGATGGTACTGTGGGGATGAGGAGAAGGACGTGGGGCGGGTCGCATGGTATAAAGCCAATTCCGGTGACACGACGCATCCCGTGTGTGAGAAGGAGCCAAATGCCTGGGGTTTGCATGACATACTCGGCAACGTGTGCGAGTGGTGCCAAGATTGGCAGGGAGGGTATGGCCCCGACGCTGTGACTGACCCGGTCGGGCCATCAAAAGACGGTGGCCGGGTACTGCGTGGCGGCTCCTGGGCATACCCGGTGACATCCTGCAGCGCGCCAGCCCGCAGCGGGACCACGCAGGGCAACCGGATTAATGCCGTGGGCTTTCGTCTGGTCACAGTTCCGCCCAGCTATGATCGCCGCGGGGACTAAGAGCATGCCCAAACGCCGTCTTGGTAGCCCTCCTCAACTCGAAACTGTCTACGTACTCGGTACCGGAGCAAGTCATTCAGCGTCAAGGCAGCGTGAACGCGCGAGCGAAAAACAGTGTCCGTTAGACAAGGATTCCAGACGGTCAGCCGTATCGTCTTGCGTCCAACTTGGGTGATAGGGCGGGGCTCGGAGACACTGTACCATTTCGCGTAAGGCGCGTCGGTCACATCGTCCGTGATCAATCCGAAGTTCCCAAAGCGCGGAGGTCGCCCCCGCCGCTGTCTCCAAACGCACGTTGCTAACC
>JABMPE010000615.1 GCA_013203845.1 Rhodopirellula sp.
CATTACGACGTGGAATGCCGGTGCGGAGGTTGTCTATGGCTACTCCGCTGAAGAAGCTATTGGGCAGCCGGTGTCGATCACGATTCCCGATGAAGGGGCTGGCGAGGAACCTGAGCTGCTTCAGGTGCTTACAGGTGGTCAGAAGCTGCAGAGTTTCGAAGTGGTTCGACGCCGCAAAGACGGGAGACTCATCGACGTTTCGATCTCGGTGTCGCCCATTCGAAACGGCGTCGGAACAGTTATCGGTACGGCCACGATCGAACGGGACATCACGGCGGAACGAGCGAATCATCTCGCTCTCGAAGAACGTGAGGAACAAATCCGGCTGTTGCTGGAATCGACGGCGGAGGCGATCTACGGAATCGACCTTGAGGGCAACTGTACTTTCTGCAATCCGGCGTGCGTGCGGATGCTGGGCTATAGCTCTGCTCAGGATCTGATCGGTCGCAATATGCACTCGCTGATCCATCACAAGCGAGCTGACGGCACAGCGTACCCGGTTGAAGACTGCCATGTCTTCAGAGCCGTCAGGGAAGGGCATGGCACACACGTAGCCAATGAAGTTTTGTGGCAAGCCGATGGTGCCAGTTTCCCGGCGGAATACTGGAGTCACCCGATGCGACGCAGCGGACGCATCTGCGGCGCGGTCGTAACATTTGTTGATATCAGCGAGCGGCTTAACTCGGAGAAAGAACGGCTGCGTCTTGCAGCATTGGTGGAATCATCATCTGATCCGATCATCGGTCTGGACCTGGATGGAATGATTGAAAGCTGGAACGACGCCGCCACGCGATTGTTTCAATTCCGAGCCGAAGATGCTGTGGGGCAGCCTGTTGATCTGTTCGTTTCCGAAGCCCGCCAGAATGCAGTGCGAGAAACCATTCTCGGTGGTAAGCGTGTCGATCAACGTGAAATTCGCTGTGTTCGGAAAGACCGATCCACGTTGATCGCTGCTCTGACGATTTCGCCAATTCGAGATATTCAAGGGCGGCACATCGGCGCGTCCGTGATTGCTCGCGACGTCTCCAAACGCAAGCGGCGGGAACGTGAACTGCGAGACGCTCGCGATGCTGCCGAAGCGGCGAATCAGGCAAAGAGTGAGTTCCTGGCCAACATCAGTCACGAACTCCGCACGCCGATGAACGCAATCATCGGGATGATCGAGTTATCGTTAGGTGAAGAGCTTTCAGCCGCGTTGCAGGATTATCTCGGTACTGCCCGCGAATCTGTGCAGACTTTACTGTATCTCCTTAACGATCTGCTCGATTTTTCACGGATGGAAGCTGGTAAGTTCGAACTGGATCCAGAACCGTTCAGCCTCCGGGAAGTACTTGATCGATCTGCCAAAACACTGTCGCTAAGGGCTCATGAAAAAGGGCTTGAAATCGCCTGCCGCGTCGCACCGGACGTTCCCGATGTACTTGCCGGAGACGGCCGCCGTCTCCGGCAGATCGTTACGAACCTGGTCGGCAACGCGATCAAATTTACGGAACAGGGCGAGATTGTCATCAACGCGACCGTCGCCTCAGACGAGGAACGGATTGCTACCAAAGAGGCGATTGATGCACGGTTGCTGAACGAACCCACAGCGCCGCGTCCCGACCCGGCTCACAGTGACGGAATCCTGTTGCACTTTACGGTTTCTGATACGGGAATAGGAATCTCGTCCCACGATCAGCAGAAGATTTTCGCACCGTTCACCCAGGCGGACTACTCGACGACTCGCCGTTATCAAGGGACCGGTCTCGGGTTGGCAATCTGTCGCGATCTGACGCAACGTCTGGGAGGTCGAATCCGAGTGGAAAGCGAGCCGGGCAAAGGCAGCAAGTTTCATTTTACCGTTCGTTGCCCGGTCATTCGTCGTCAGCAGGCCGACGAGAATGAGCTGCGTTTGACCGTTGCGAAACTGCGAAACACACGCGTGCTGGTTGTCGATGACAACGAGTCGAACTGCAGAATTCTCGACGAAACACTCAAGCAATGGCGGATGCGTCCTTTCGTAACCAATGCTGCAGATGTCGCCTTGGACGAACTCCGACGTGCGGCCGAAAAACATCGCCCTTACCCGGTAGTGCTGGTGGATGCGTTGATGCCGGACGTTGATGGTTTCATGTTGATTCAGGAAGCGCGGGACGCTGGTCTGCTTCAAAACTCCGCGATTCTGATGCTGTCGTCGTCCGACCGGCAGACATTTCGCGACCGTTGCGAAGACCTGGAAATCGACACTTATCTCGAAAAACCAGTGTCACCGTCTGACCTGCTTGATGCCGTAACGCGAGTGCTTCGCGGAGCCGGCATCGCGACCGAAGAACGGACGCAGATGCGAGAAACGTCGCGACCACTGAACCTGCTTGTAGCGGAGGACACTCCCGCCAACCAGAAAGTCGTCCGCGCGATCTTCGAAAAGCGCGGGCATCGAGTGACGATTGCCAGCAACGGTCGTGAAGCCGTGGATCTACTATCGCAAACCGATTTTGATGCCGTGCTGATGGACGTGCAGATGCCGACGATGGACGGCTATCAGGCCACGCAAGCGATTCGAAATCTCGACGACACCCGTCTTGCCAGCACGCCGATCATTGCAATGACCGCTCACGCGATGCGTGAGGACATGCAGCGTTGTCTCGATTCAGGCATGGACGCGTACATCTCCAAGCCGCTCGAAGCAGCACAGTTGATTCGCCTGGCCGAACGCACGGCGCGAAGCGGCAGAGGTTCAAACCTTCCACTCAAAACGATCCACGATGAGGGAGACTCCGAGGAAGGCATTTCAAGCATATGGGAAGGTGTGCCTCTGCCTACCGGCGACTTTCCTGCTTCTGAGGCAGGTACTGAAGCTGAGGCAGGCACTGAAGCTGACAATCCGCTCGGCGGTCCCGAAATCACCGCTGTAGATACAATTTCGGGCCCATTGATCAATCGAAAACGAGCCCTGCAGCGCATGGGCGGCGATGAAAAACTGCTCGACGAATTGATCCAGTGCTTTGTTGAAGACGCTCCTGATCTCGTCAGGCAGCTGGACGAAGCCCTCGCTGCGGGCGATGCGGCTGAGGTGGCACGTTCTGCTCACAGCCTGAAAGGATTGGCCGCCAACTTCGATGCGATTGCATGTTGCGATGCCGCGCAGCTCGTCGAACAACGTGGACTCAGCAAAGACCTGTCAAACGTCTCGACCAAAGTCGATCAGCTGAAGGAGCAGGTAAGTGCCTTGCTGGATGTACTGAAATTGGAGCTGGAATGAGTGAGCCCGTGCAAAACTCCGCCGGTATTCGATTGCCTGGTAAGTGAGCTTCAATTCTGGCCGGTCGTGAAGACGTTGCACATCGTGGGATCTCGACGGTCTGTTACGGCAGCGATTCACGTATGACTGATAGTCGATCTCGCCGAACGCTCAGCGACCGTTCTGCTGATTCGGTTTCGCCGCTCGCGAGAATGTAAACGCCATAACCTGTGTGCTGGTCCTGGTTATGGCCTGTCGATAACTGCGCGGCCTGACAAATGGCATGGCCCTTGCTTTCGCATCGTTTCAACAAAACGAAACTCAGAAACAACAGCATACATCGGCACAAAGGAAGACAATCATGTTCTCGCTCCTCTTTGCACTGCTGATCGCTGTACTTGATTTCTTTGCTCTGGTCGACGTTCTGTTCAGTCGGCGGCCTTTTGTTGAAAAGGTCTTGTGGGCAGTTGTCATCGTAGTGCTGCCGTTCCTGGGTCTGGTGCTCTATCTGATGATGGGACGCTCATCGCGAGGCAGCGACTCCATGATCTGATCAAACCGCAATTCACAAAACTGATGACGACACGGACGACTCACAAAGGTGAATCAAATGTCAAGTCGCAGGAAATCTGCTGTCCGAACTCTTCGCGGCGGCTCAAATTCAGGAGATAGAATCATGCGATTGGCTTTTGTATCAGTTGGCGTTTTCGTTTTCGGAGTATTGCTGTTCTCAGTGAGTGGTATGGCTTTGACGGGTTCGTTAGATGGGTTTAGTGGTACTGCTGCCGCAGGAGCGCTGCTTGCTCTCGTCGCGTTCGGGGTTGCAGCCTATCTGTCGGCAATGAAGCTGAAGTTAGGCCGACGCCGATTGCCCGATAAAGCTGGCTCAAATGAAGGTGTCGGCAGCAACGCTTCGGCCACTCCATCGACCAGGCAGGCAGTGGAAGAAAATTCAGAGTGGAGTTGAGGTGAATTATGAGTTTCGTTGATCTGTTGATCTATCTTTTTATCGCTGGCATATGCGGCGGCATTGCTCAGTCACTGGTTGGGTTCGAACGAGGCGGTTGCCTTGGCGCGATCGTGACCGGGCTGATCGGAGCAATGCTCGGTACCTGGATTGCTCAGAAGATGGGGCTCGGCGAAATCCTCTCTCTTCAGGTGGGGTCCAAAGAATATCCAGTTGTGTGGTCAGTCATCGGTGCGGCCCTGTTTGTTGGTGTGCTGGCGATGCTGACCAGTGGGCGGCGGCGACGGCGTCGCTACGACAATGACATCTGATTTCCTCTTGAGCGGCAGCCCTGCGGCAGTGAGCTGTTCGTAACGACGTGTGACGATGGAGCTGGTTTCCGGTCCCGGATTTGATCGCTCACTGTGGCAGTGCGTGATCACGAGTCTTTCGGAAACGACGTGCCAGGAAAGAATGAGTCCCATGCTTCGCTTTAACAGGATTCTGGTACCTGTAGACTTCAGCCGGCTTTCAAAAGCGATCATTGAGGCAGCAGTCACGCTCGCTGATCGAAACTCGTCACAACTATTCCTGATACACGCTCTGGCCCCCGTGGCGGTTCTGCCGCCGTTAGCGATGGCTGCGTTACCGGGTTTGCAGGCTGATGACAATTCTGCCGTGATACGGCAGCTCGAAAACTTGCTGGTGCCAGACGGGTTGTACCGGTTGCCGGTCCATCGAGAAGTTATCCCAGGCGATCCGGAAAGAGTGATTCCGAAGTTCGCAGATGAGCACGACATCGATGTAATCGTCATGGGGACTCACAGCCGTACTGGATTGGCTCACTTTGTGTTGGGAAGCGTTACCGAAGCCGTCGTGCGTCGGTCGAAGTGCCCCGTACTGACCGTACCCGCCGGGGCGGTTGAAGAGCAGACTTGAACAAGACGCTCAGTGGCGATCCGTTGAAGAATGATGTCAGCAATGAAGCCGCTCTCACATCATGTTTCCAGGAAGAACGAGAGTCATGAAACATTCAGCTCTGATCGATTCAGGCCAGATTAACTCACCACCATGTGACGACGACATGGCTCCTTGTACGACGATCAATCCAGCCAACGGCGAAGTGTTGTGCGAGTATTACCCGCACGACCCGATGACCGTTGAACAACGGATTGATCGTGCCAGCACGACTGCCGCGTTCTGGAAACGGAACTCGCTTAACGAACGTTGCGATGTGTCTGCGGCGTTGAGGATCACCTGAAACAGGGCCGCGACGAATTCGCAAAGCTGGCGACGCTCGAAACAGGCAAACCGATTGTTCAAGCGAAAGCCGAACTCGACAAGGGTATCTGGCTTTGCAACTTCTACGCGAACAATGCCGCCGAATACCTGCCGCAGTTCTGATTGCGGCTCTTGTCTGGGACATTTCATTGGATCCAGACGATACCTGGCTGCCGCAGGAGGCAATTCAAGGGTTCAAGTGCCGAATCGTGTTGGCGGTTTTCCGGGTTGAGGATTTGGAGACCCAGGTTGAGGTCCTGGTTGACCGGGAAGCTGCACAGGTGGAGCCTGAGGCGGTGTAGAAATCGGACCGGCTGGCATCGGAGGAGCAGGGCGAGGTTTCATAACATCCCTTGTTTACTGGCGACGTTGAACGGAGTGGTGAATATCGAGAGGCGATGGTTGGAGATCAGTCAGCTGACTGATCATTGGTGGAAACCGCCGTCACCGCTCGTGGCCAGTTGAGTTCTTCGTGGGCGACGGCGTCGTTGGACTCGCCCGTGATAATTGACTTCACATAGCTCAGCAATCGGACCATCACGGACTGCGAGTGGTCCCAGTATTCGGCGCAATCGACCTGAACTTTGATGAGTGTTAAATCGATCGATTCAAGCCCATCGGGAAACCACTCTTTCAGATCATCTCGCCACAACGCCTCGAACTTCTGTTCGTCGTCCACAATTGAAGCTGTGCCGCTGATCGAGACGTAGCTCTTTGCGTTTGGACATGCATACGAAATACCGACGCGGGAGTTGGCTTTGATGTCGCCGACTCGCGGGTCATTTTGCGACGTAAAGAACCAGAGGTCTCCGTCAAAGTTACGTGATGCCGTCATCATTGGGCGGCTTCTCAGCAGGCCACTCTGGGCTTCGGTTGTGAACATCGCGACGTCGATGTCCTGAATCATCGAGTTGAGCTGCACGATAGCAGCCTGTCGTTCGTTGATTGTTGCTGTATTCATGACAAAACCTTTTCTAAAGAACACATTGAGGTTCTTCACGTTCAGTCGATTTACCGGACGCCGATTAATCGGTGGTCGAAGTCGTCACTGACAAGGACATTGAATTCATGATTCAAGCATTCGGTGGAGCGGATGAAAACATCGCCGACAGCAACGGCAGAACACTCATCGCAACGCCACCGAAGGCCTGAACTCCCATGGCGACGCCGCCGAGCACGATGCCTCCGGCTGCTACACCGCCCACGCCGGCGATCAGTCCCAGCGTGCAGCCGCCCACCGTAAACAGGCCCCAGGACAGTCCGCCGATTGCGATCACTCCCTGAGCCAGTCCACCAACAGCAACGATACCCGTCGCGCGATCTCCGAAAGCGAAGATTCCTCGCGCGTGCCCTTGGCGAGTGCCGTTCTGAAGATCTGGCCCAAACGCGATGTCGTAGATGGGGTATCCGAAACATGTTCGCTCTGATCGAATCCGAATTGTTCTCGGACCCGGACCGCCGTTCGCCTCCGAAATTCGAGTGACGCGATTGTCGATCTGTCGCTCAACCTGTTCGAGACGCTCGCGCAACGATTCTACAGTTGCCGCCTCGGATTCTCGTGGGACGCCGTGTGATGTCAGTACCGGATCTCGACCGTCGATCACGGGGCGCGCCGCAGTTGTTTCCGCGTCTCGATCTACATCAACTGCGGTGTTTTGTGGTGAAGATGGTGTCGTCATTTTCGTACTCCGAATCCTTGCTGTGAGATAATTCTCAGATGAAAGCAAAGCAGTCGGCTTTGCTGTGGTGCGTCCGTACTTGCTCAAAGAGTTAGAAACGCAAGCGGCGTGCCACGAACCCTTCTACCCTGAATTCTGCTGGATTCTCTGGCCAGGTCTGACCAGGTCTGGCTTCGAGAGGTCGTCGAACCGTCAGCCTGGCCGCTGATCGACCGGCATCTGGTCGCCACCACCGCGGAAGAATGATTTGACGCCCGTTAAAGCTGTGTAACCCGCACTGTCTGACGTGAGTCAACGCGATGGCATGGGCTTTGCGAAACCTTCGCTCTGTCGCGGTGCGGCCTGCTGACAATGGGTCATGTTTGCCGGAACGCGTCATGAAGCAGGTTTTGGCAGTCGCAATGGAGCGAGAAAATGGACACTCAATCAACTGAATCGCAAAGCAGCATCGTGGTTAAACCAGGGGTGAGTTCGGCTATCGTGACCATGGTCAACCGTCTGGCCAACGCCTGTCGCGATGCCGCTCGAACCACTCAACAAGCTGCTGACTTGACCGTTGATCCTGCGTTCAAGGAATGGCTGACGCAGCTCCGGGATGTTCACGAGGAGTCGGTCGGCGAGCTTGAATCAACGCTGCGTTCGCAGAGTGCCGAAGTTTGGCCAGGTCACAGTTTCCGTAGCCGCCTTCGTCGTGGTTGGATGCGTTGTGCTTACTCGATGTCCGCCGGTTCTCCGCTCGTGCTGATGTCTGCCTGCCGCTCAGAAGAGTACCACGTTCAGGCGGCGTATGAGCTGTTACTGTGGATTCTGCCCAATGGCCCCGTGCGAGTAGTGGTCGAAGATCGCTTTCAGCAGTTTCTGCTGCACCGCTCGATGATTCCCGCCAGGCGGTTGCCGCAGACAAAGCAGTTTCTACGTCAAGCTGAGCGGCTTCAGCAGATTCATTCAACAGAAGACGTGGTGCCATCGCCGATGCGTTGAGAACAGGAACGAACACGACAGATTCAGATTCGGGCAGAAAGCATCGAGAGGGATTCCCATGTCAAGACACCACAGCGGAAACTCATTGATCCGCGCACTGAACGTGATCAACACAGCGTTGATCGAAAACCGAGAGCGATGCCCGTGGAACCAGGTTGTGAAAGCGGCCAGCAGTCGACTCTCTGGTGAGAAGCTGGTTGTTGCGGTCGAGGACGATCGTAATGAATCCGATGATCAGGAGACATTTCTGGTCCACCTTCGGAACGATCGATTTTGTCTCGTCGGTAATCAGCCAGGGCGAGCCGACGACGATCCCGCCATTGAAAAGACTCACAATGCCGATGCCGCCGACTGGAAAGTGACGACTCGGTATCTCGACGACCTGGCCTGTCGCGCGACGTATTACGTCCAGCATCCCGGTCGGATTGGCCTCGAGTGGTTGACCGATCGTCTGGGCATATCGAGTCCCGGCTAACGAGGCCACAAATCGTTCTGGCAGGTACTCAGTAAGTGATTCACGACACCAAGGAAACAGACTCATGTTTCGTACAACACGTATAACGATTCCGCTTTTGGTGATTACCTTGTGCGGATTTACTGGCACAATAGCTCGTGGCCAGGACGCGCTGCGGGATATTGTGGACACGGCCAGGGGCTTGTTCGGAGTTGACGTCGACGTCAACAACGGCGTTCGAGTTCGCGCCGGACTGATCGATGTTCGCGTCCCAGGTGACGAAACGAGAGATCCCGGTCAGAGTGGCTCTGCCTGGCTTTTTCGGGGAGAGCATCTGATTGGCACGCCGGTGATGGACCCGCAGCACCAGGAGATCGGTGTCGTTGATGACGCTGTGCTTGATCTTCGGTCGGGTAAGGTTCGCTATATCGCTGTCGAGTATTCAACGCTGAGAGGACGAGACAAGTTATTCGCTGTGCCGTGGGACCGATTCCGTCTCGCCAGGAAAGATAACGGCGCGTACTACCTTGTCGTAAATATCGACGACGACACGTTTGAAAAAGCACCGGGATTTGCCAGAACGACCTGGCCCAACTTTGCAGATCGGCGCTGGGCGAAAACTATTGACATTTACTACGGCGTTTACATTAAGCCGGGAGACGTGACGACTGGATTTGGAACCGAACCAGATCCCGTCCGCGATGTTGAACATCTGGAGCGATTGTCAGCAATTAACGGACTCGCAGTCATCGGTGACGACTCAGAACGGAAGATCGGCGTCGTCTCTGATGTAGTCGTTAATTTCGGGACGGGACACGCACGTTACGCTGTGCTTCAGTTTCCGGATTCGATCGGAATTGAAGATCGTCGATTCGCCGTCCCCTTCGAGAAGCTCGACTACAAGATCAGGAACGGCCAGGCCAGTATGGAGCTGAAAGTTGATCGCCGAAAACTGGCCCGAGCCCCAAGTTTCGAACAGAAACAATGGCCGAACCTCCGCCAGCCGGAATTTGCCAGCCAGGTCGACAGTTATTACGGCGTGGAACGCCGGTAGGCCGGTAGGTCGAATGCTGTTTCTGGTTCTGGAGCTGGCCCTTTCCCGGCCAGCTTTTTTTCCAGGCAGAACATCGATCGTGCCAACCTGATACGAAACAGAAAGTCGAAACCATGCAGGGGAAAATTGATTGCTTTGGCCATTCGGATCAGGGCAAAGTCCGCCGCCGAAATGAAGATCAGTTTCTGATCGCCGACCTGAACAAGTCGATGAGGCTCCATCAGAGCAGCCTGAGTATCGATGATGACGAAACCATCTTCGGTGGCTCTCAGGGGCAATTAATGATGGTTGCCGACGGCATCGGTGGCCACGCGGGCGGTGACAGGGCCAGCCATCTTGCCGTCCAGGCCATAACCACCTACATGCTGAATACGATGCCGTGGTTCTTCCGGCTCGACCCGAACTCAGACGAAGAGTATCGAGAAGAGCTGGTCGCCGCGTTGCAGAAGTGTCAGCAGACAATCGCGGCCGAGTCCGCAGCTCACCCGGAAGATGCCGGAATGGGCACGACGCTGACGATGGGGTATCTCATCTGGCCGAGAATATATGTGACGCACATCGGAGACAGTCGGTGCTATCTGCATCGTGGTGAAAAGCTGCGACAGCTCACGAAGGATCACACCGTCAAACAGCAGCTCATCGATGCGGACATCAACGAAGAGGTCGAAGACAGCTATGCGGAGTTATGGGCTAACACTCTCTGGAATTCCCTGGGAGCGGGAGGCGATATCTCGCCCGATGTGTTTCGGGTCGATCTTCAGCTGGGCGACTCGCTGCTCTTCTGCACTGACGGTCTGACAAAGCACGTCAGCGACGAGGCAATTCGTGACACTCTCTCAGGTAGAGAGTCCGCCGAAATTATTTGCCGGGCGTTGACTCAGGAAGCAAACAACGAAGGCGGCACCGACAACATCACAATGGTTGTCGCTCGTTTCCTCGATTCTAACGAAGCACAAATTGCCGACACCGTTGCAGAAGCAGTCGCGTCGCCTGAACTCACACATGAAGAACTCGCGAACTTGTCAACGATCGATCAGATCAAAATCCCGAAAGAGATCAGCGATCCGCTCGTGCCGCAAAAAGATGACGGAGCCGGTGAAGAATTACGCTCGACAGCTTCGCCATAGTCTCGCCGACAAACGAACGACCCTGTTGGATGCAGTGTTCGGTACGACGACGTCAAACGACTTCTGCTGGGATCCGTGGCTGAGCGTGTACTTCGCTTGGCAATCTGTCTGGGACTTGTCCTGCCGCGTGGTGATGACAACTGACCCCAGAGAGTCACATTGTCGCTGTTCCCGCAACTGGCTTCGACTGTCCGAACGCTGGTCTGGATCAATAGTTTTTCAAAGCGATCAATGGCGTTGCGAATTACACCTGAAGGCGAAGCGGTCGCTCATGCTTCCTGTCGGACGATCAGCGACCAACTTACTGCGCGATCACATGATGAAAGCACTGAATCTGGCCGAGTGAACTGACTGGCATCATCTTTGCGACACAATCAATGAAGGTTCAGGAGGCTTTGTTGTTTGAGTCTTTCTTCGCGTCCCGACAGTCGAAATCGTCTCCTGACACAGCTCATTTCAGACAGTCCGGTTGCGGCAATCGAGGTATCGCCATGTCCAGTGCATCAGAAAGACAGAACGAATGGGCCATTCGAGAAAAACAGTCTGGCAACGATCGGATCGGTCCACAGGAAAGTAAAGTGGGCGCTGACTCCAATTCACTGACCAAATCCGTGGTGCTGATTACCGGAGCGGCTGGCCGGATTGGAACTGCGCTGACAAAACAGCTCGCGCCGTACTTCACGGTCGTGGGGATGGACGTGGTTGATCCTCCAGAAAATTCGTCCGTGCATGAATGGATCCATTGCGACCTGACCAGCGACGAATCCGTCGCCGCTGCAATGGCGAAGCTGGGCTCGGTGACGACAAATGACCAGGACCGCACGCCGAGAATCGCGGCTGTTGTGCATCTGGCTGCGTACTACGATTTCTCCGGTGAGCCCAGCGATATGTACGACGAACTGACCGTGCGTGGTACACGCCGTCTGCTGGAACATCTCAAGCCTCTGCCCGTCGAACAGTTCATCTTTGCCAGTACGCTACTGGTGATGAAACCGGACGACGAACACCAGTTACACGAGTCGGATGAGGTCAGCGCCAAGTGGGATTATCCGCAGTCGAATGTGCAGGCCGAACGCGTGATTCAGGAACACTGCCCGTTTCCATACGTCATTCTGCGAATCGCTGGTGTGTACGACGATGGCTGCCACTCGATCCCTCTGTCGCAACAGATTGCGAGGATCCATGAACGGCGAATGACGAGTTTCGTCTTTGCGGGCAACACGGACCACGGACAGGCCATGATTCATATGGATGACCTGGTGGCGTGCATTCAGTGTGCGATCGGTGCCTGCAGCCGGTTGCCACAAAGTGAGACCTTTCTCATCGCGGAGCCGGAGACGATGAGCTATTCCGAACTGCAGGAAGAGCTGGGTGACATGATTCATGGCACGCACTGGCCGACACTGCGAGTTCCCAAATCGCTGGCGAAAGCCGGGGCGTGGTTGCAGGAACACATGACGTCCGACGAGGACGGCCCGTTCATCCGTCCGTGGATGGTGGACCTTGCAGACGACAATTACATAGTCGACCTGACTCATGCCCGCACGCAGCTCTCGTGGGAGCCGATCAAACGTCTCCGCCACACACTGCCGAAGATGATTGGTCGATTCCATAAAGATAAACAAGGCTGGTATGAGGAGAACGATCTCAAATTTCCTGAGCCGGTTGAGGCCACTCCTGTGTAGGGTAGGGGAATCGAAGCCACACCGTTTTAGTCAGGCCTGTCACTTCTCATTATCATCGACGCTCACGAACAGGCCAACGATGCCTGATCAGCAAAACTCGTACGACGGCCATCCGGAGGGGCGTCGTACGTTAATCCGGAGTCTGCCATGTGGAATCTTTACGGCATCAAAGGCGAAAACAGAAGACTTGCTGCGACGTTCGATTCCGAGGCGCAGCTTCGTTCTTACGTACAGTGGGCGATTCTGAAGAAGAACGACGATGGCACATTCAAGTTCGAGCAGAAGACGCCGCTCACTGGCTGCACGGCTTACGGGTACGACAATTCCAACGTCGACGAAGGGTCACTTGAAGGGAAAAACGCCAGTCCGAACCTCGTTCACAACCCTTCACCTGGAATGCTGTAATGAGTTTCGAGACTTAGAGTCTTGCAGAGAAAGATACGCGAGCCGTGCGCGCAAAATTCGGTGTGGTTTTTCGCGTTTCGACACGCCGTTCAGATTTCGCACTCTGATCAATGGAGGATAGCTGCTGCGACGCCTGAAGCGTGTGACATCTATACACAAAGGAGGCGTTGTCATGTTTACTTTGCCAGATATTCATCCTCTTCTGAACCTTGAAACCGTCCGCTGTGAACTGAAACACTGCTGCGGCGTGTCGGAAGAAGCGATGGTCCACACTCTTTACCCGTTGATTAAGCAGCTCTCTGGTCCTGAAAGGCAACTTCTTGAAGAAGACACGCGTCAAGTGCGAATCAATCTGAGGTGGTTGCGTCAGCGTATTCATACGTTCGGCATACACGACAGTGCTTCGCGTGACGACTGGAACAGCCTGATCGCGCAGGTCAGTGGTGAGATGCAGTTTCTGCAGGAGCAGGCCGCTCGCATTCACGAATCGATCTTCGAATTGGCGACCGGCCATCGCGAATCGCCCGGCGATGATTCCGAAGGGGATGCCGAAGTCAGTGAAGAAGATTCGCGTTGTTGCTGCTGACCCAATGAACGGTCGCACCTGCAACTCACGAATTACTGCTGCGGAAAGGTTCTCGAAATGAATGATCGAGGAAAACGCCATTCACAGACTGATCAGACCACTCCGTCGAACAGTCAAGGAATCCACTTCCTGAAAGGACAGTACTATGCTTCGAACTGAATCCAACAGCGTGCTGATCGACGCCGTCGAGAGACTGGAAGTCGCTCTGCAGACGCCGTTCGTCCCAGGCGAGATGGTGAACTGGGCAAAAGCCGTACGGCGATCTCTGACGGCCCTGCATTTGCCGCTGAATGAACAGCTCAACCAGGTCCATCACCGGACGATCAAGCAAATTGCACTTGAAGATCCGGAACTGTCGACGAGAGCCGTCAATCTCAAGCGAGCCGACGAACAAAACATGCAGCAGTTCGAACGACTGTTGCAACGGGTTCAGAATCTGCCGGAGCGAGTTAATCAGGCTGAACCCGATGAAGGCAGTATGGAATCAGAACTGCAGGAGATTATCGACGACGGTCTGAAGTTCGTGCTGGCGGTGCGCGGCCAGGAGACCGCCATCGACACCTGGATGAACGAGTCGCTGAATCGCGACAGCGGCGATGGAGATTAATCAGCCGGTATCTGTAGCGTCCGAGCTGGCGGACTCGCGCTGTACAGACTGCTGATTGTCTCGACGTCGCACAAGCTCATTCGAGCCTACGTGATTCAGGGCACGTCGAACCTGCATCTGCTGGTCGCGCTGATCAGCGTACTGGCAAAGCTGCAGGTCGTCGGTTTAGGGGTGTCTTCGTCGGCCCGGTGATCGCCGCGTTCTCGGCCAGAATTTTGCGGTATGACGACCGACCTTCCCGAAGCCCTGAATCGCTACGGTCGCTCCGCGCAGGTCAATGTTCGCCAGTTCGACTTTCACTTCGCGAAACGGCGAACGCAGGAGGGCCTGCATTTCCTCGTTGACCTGCAACTCCTGCAGAGCACAGTCGAGAAATTCGTCACAGCTCTGTTCGAGACTGCGATGCGGTTTCCTCCCGTTGGAAGCTGCAGTTGTGGATGTCTATATCGCAGTAGTCATGTCGGACTTTCATTTCCTGCTGCCACTTCCGTTTGAAGAAACGAAAAGGCACCAGCGTCTGAACGCAGAACACTGATGCCTTCTTCGAGATTGATCGTCGGTCGCGATTAAGCAGCGGCCGACCACTTCAAACCGGATTATTACAAACCGGGAACAGATGGGACCAACCCGCCCGATTTCCCCTTCGGCTTTCCTCCTCCGCTTTTCCCCCCGTTGTCCTTCTTCGGTTTCTTGACATTCGGGATTGCGGGTTTCGGGGCAGGGTCAACCGTTGGCTGAGGTTTCGGATCAGCTTTCGGTTGAGGTTTTGGATCAATCGTTGGCAGCGGCTTCGCCTTAGGTTTCGGCTCAGCGGTGGGCTGAGTCTTTCCCGCTGCCTTCGGTTTCTTCCCAACATTTGTCCCAGGGACCGCAGAGTTGACGCCTTTCAGAACGCCTCCTTTACTTTTAGGAGCATTCTTCCCCTTTCCTAACGGCGTCCCTTTGACCGCTCCTCCAACGGCTTCTTTGACGCTTCCTTTCCCTGGAGCATCGTTTGAGCGTCCTTTGCCTTGTTTTCCCGCTTCGCCGATTTTCACTCCTGGAAGTGCTGGCGTTCGGGTCGCTTTCGGACCTCGCGATTCACTACCTCGAATCGCTGCGCCGGTAAGTTCCGGAAGTGTCAAGGATTCCGTCTGCGCTTTCCCCTGTCCCTTCACTGCTGCCGAACCACGACCGCGGCCGCGTGATTCCACATCAAGTCGCTGTCCAGCCAGAACCTGCAATGCTCCAGCAGAACGGACGAACGAGTCGCGTTCCGATCCGCTCACCTGAATAATCCGCTGCCCGAACAATTCGGAACCAACAGTGTTGGTGACGGCTTGAGCAATGTTGACCTGGGCGGCAACTTCACGATTCGTGTTACTGCTCAGAAACTGTTGCTGAGCACTCAGTGTTCTTCGCGGGCGAAAGTCCTGGTGACTCGTGAAGTACGTATTCCAACCCGTCAGGCGGGTCTGATAACCGTCTCCGTTGCGCCACGAGTTATAGGTGTAGATCGGATCGTATCCTCGTCGTGAGGAATGATGGCTGTACCAGGGCTGGTAGTTATCCCGCCCATAGTAGTCACCAAAGTGATAACCACCCGATTGACCATTGACAAAGAGATGCAGCATCAAATGCGGTATATTGAGAACCGTATGAGGTGTGTATCGGCCGACGGGATGTCCATTGAAGCGGTGTGGCGCGTAGACGATTCCTCGGCGATCGATGTCGTAGTCCCAGTAGCCACTGCAGTAGACATAGCCGTTCGGCGTCCAGTCGTAATGAGCCGGCACCCAGACCCAGTTCTCCTGATAAGGTGACCAGTAACCGGGACGCCAGCCGTAATCGTTGTCACGATGTTCCCAACAGCCTGGCACCCAGAAATGATCGTTATCGGGAGCATCACTTGACGGCCCGCGTTCCTGACTACGGGGCGGCTCCGGCAGATAGCTGATTGACTTCTGCGAAGCTCCGACCCACTCACCCGGGGTCCAGAGATGACCGCCGTCAATCGGCGACCAATAACCTGGCATCCAGCGACGTCCTGGCGGGACATCTCGCCACAGGCCGCTGATCCAGAGAAACTCGTCTTCGGAGTCTTCGTAACTCCAGTAACCGGGAATCCAGATGACATTGTCACCGTCCGGACGATACTCCGGCGGGAATTCATCGATCGCTTCCGGCGGCTGTTTCTTAATGGCCTGCCGATGAAGTGGGTCATGACTGATCGGTCGAGCAAACGCTTCATGCAGCGGGCCTCGTAAAGCCACGTTGTCCTCTACGGATGCCGTTGCCGCCGCATTTTGATCCTGAGGTTGCTGTCCTCGTGGTTGAATTTCAGTCTTCGCGGATGCCTCTCCCGATGCCGACGCTCCGTTTGACGAAGGTGCTGGTGGTGGTGGTGGAGGTGGAGCCGCTATCAGCGGAGTGGCCATCAAAGCCCCCACCAACGCGAGTGATCTGATTCGAATGTCCATCGTAAAAACTCCTGTGTGAGAATTGGGCATTTGGCAATGCCAGGCCCATGGAGGCTCGGGCAAGTAAGCTCGTCGCGTTACATCCCGGGCCGGTCTACATCAAAAGGAAACGCCAACCAGTGAGGCGGCTTTCTATCCACGATCAGTCTTTTGACAGCTCCTCGAAGGACTGCCATTACGACGTTGCCCTGGCGATCGCTTCCCCGTAGTACGCGCTTCCGTCGAGCACTGCCTACTGGCAGCCGTGGAAAGCGACGCGGTTGTCGTTTCTCCATCAGTCGAATCGCTGCTGCACACTGCAGCGGATGCGTCGACATTCCCGTCGTCGTCCGTGTAGTTACTCGTGAACTCTTCGGAAGCCGCAGAGCAGGACGTTCGCAGTTCTTCCCAGGCGTTCTCCATCCCTTCACGAAACCTGCTCCACGCCTCGCTGCTTTTGCCCGAAAACTCGCTTACTTTTTGCTTTCCTTCTGCGGCCTGCTCTTTCAGCTTTTGAACGTTTTCGCGAAACGTTTTTGCGGTAGCGTCCCGAGCCTCCAGTGTGTGGAACTTTGCATTCAGCGTTTTCAACTCCAGGCCGGACAGTTCTTCCTCAAGCTGCTCGTAACGTTTCTGCATTTCTTCCTTCGCTGTTTCCATGATTGACATGACATCCTCCATCGAGTGCCAGCATTGCATTGATTAAAGCCGCTTCTCGCAGGCAACTCACCAGCCGCGGCTTTTGGGAGTTGCGAATCGACAGAACCTCAACGCAATGTGTGTGCCGAACATCCTGAGCTGCTTGATTCGTGCGAGGACCGTCGGATCGCCAACCATTTGCCGGTTGATCACCGACCGGCCAGCATCTTCCGCAGCCAGAGCGACGCAGCCCCTTCGGCCAATCGAGTGACCATTCGAGCCATTGCCGCCGGTCGCCACTGCTTTCTGGAAGGCCTCAGATTCCAGTCAGGACTACGCAATCAGGCTATTTGCCATCGGCGACATCAGTGCGTTCGAACAGGCGGAGAACGGCTTTTGGCACACAGTTCGCTTCATAGATCACTCCGCAATCAACATCGCGAGGTCGGCTCGACCAGACTCTCAGAGCGACCCCGCAGGTTTCTATCTGATCCCGCTTATTGAAGGAGCGTCGCCGTGAAGTCACTCACCACACATTTTGTCGCTGGAGTTCTGGCAGCTTTGACCGCTGGACTGTCGGGATGTGGAGATGCTCCTCTGCCCGCATCAATTCCGAATCCTGAATCCGCCGTGCAGCCCAACGCTGACGTCGATCCAGTCACTTCGAACGATGTCCAGGATGAAGTTGGCGAAGCTGCTGACGCTGTCTCGAAGTACGCCGATCAGACGAAAGATGAGTATCAGGCGGCGATGCAGAAGAAGCTCGCTGAACTCGATGCAAAGATCGACCAACTTCAAGTCAAAGCAGATGCCGCCAGCGAGAACGCGAAGGAAGACGCACAACGCAACTACGAAGCAGTGATGGCTACGTTGAAAGAAAAGCGTCAGGCCATGTCGAAAAAGTTTGGGGAGTTCAAAAATGCGTCGTCCGATGCCTGGCGTGATGTCGCAACGGGTCTGGATGCCGCCTGGAACGATGTCAGCAGCGCGTTCAGTAATGCTGCGGACCGCTTCCAGGAACCGGATGGAGAAGCTGTCAAGGATGACTCAAACCAAAACCCGTCCCGCTAACAACGTATCACTGACGATGTGCGTCAGGACGGGATCAAACAGGAGTATCAGTCATGAAGACGTTAATGATTACAGCAACGATCGGTGCCGTGGCGCTCGCCGGATATCTGGCCACACAGCAGTCGGCCAGTTATGAAATGATGGATCAGCAATTTGCAGAAGTTGCGCCAGCCATCGTTAATCCCGACGATGTCCTGGGCTTTAATCCAGCGGTTGGGGCACCCGACATCGTCGGCACAGTGCTGGAAGTTGGAACGTCGGCCCTTGTCGTCGAAAACGAGGATGCGATGGCGGCAACCGTTGCTGTTCCAGCCACGGCCGAAGTGACGCGAAACGGGAAGACTGTGAAACTGTCGGCGATTCGGCCCGGCGATTACGTTCGCATCGATGCATCGATCAAAAACGGTGTATTGACAGCAACCAGAGTGGCCGCTCAAAAGTTGAGGTAATTCAAACGTGTTTCGTGAATCCCGCTCGGCGGCGATACGGAAGGGACGCTGTTATTCGTTACCGGACGCGATTTCGACGGTTCGGTCGAGATTGATTCCGAATTGTTTCACTCGGTCTCGAACTTTTCCGCGAGTAATGCCAAGGATCTCGGATGCTCGCGTCTGGTTGCCGCCCGTTTCCTGCAGCACGCGAGTCATCACGTAACGTTCCATGAACCCGATCGCCTCGGCATAAAGGTTCGTTGACTCGGAGGTCAGCCGCTCGTCGATAAACGGCTTCAGGTCAGGTGATGGTCCCGTGGACGTTGCCGCTACTGTGGTTGTGGCTTTGATGGTGTTCTGAGTTCGAGAATTGGATCGCGGTTTGCCCTTTCGTACTTCGGGCGGAAGGAAATCAGGAACGACCACCGGCCCCGTTGTGTTGAGCAATGCTCGTCGCACAACAGCCTGCAACTCCCGCACATTTCCTGGCCAGTCATGAGCCTGCAGGATCTGCAACGCTTCCGGCGAAATTCCTTCCAGATTCGAGCGGTGCAGTTCGCGAGCCAGCTGATTCAGGTAATGTTGGATCAGGAGTGCAACGTCGCCCTGACGCTCCCGCAACGGCGGCAGTTGCACCATGACCCCGTTCAGCCGGTACAGTAAATCTTCGCGAAACTGCCCGGCCTCAACCATGTCTTCCAATGGTCGATTGGTGGCTGAGATGATGCGGACGTCGGTCTGAATCGTTTCATTGCCTCCGACCCGTTCAAACGTCTGGTCCTGAAGCAGTCGTAACACTTTGCCCTGCACGATACCCGACATGTCGCCCACTTCGTCGAGAAAAAGAGTGCCTCCATTGCACTGCTCGAACTTGCCGATGCGCTTACGGTCGGCTCCGGTGAAAGAACCTTTTTCGTGTCCGAAGAGTTCGCTTTCCAGCAGCGTGTCCGGCAAAGCTGCACAGTTGACAGCGAGAAACGGCATCCCGACACGTTCGCTGTGCTGGTAAAGCGAGCGGGCCACCAGCTCCTTTCCTGTTCCACTCTCGCCGCGAATCAACACCGGGACGTTCTGCTTTGCCACTCGACCGATCGTCTTGAAGACTTCCAGCATCTGAGGACTGCGGCCCACAAAGCTGTCGCCTTGCTGCTCCGTTGTCGGGGCTGTTTCGATCGCGACCGGTACGCTGGCCATGCGGCGAGTTTCGAGTGCTCGCTCGACCAGAGCATTCAACGCTGGAAGATCGAGCGGTTTGTTGACGTAATCATACGCCCCAAGCTGCATGGCTTCGATGGCCGTCGAGCTGTCGCCACCGCCGGTAATCATGATGATGGGAATCTTCGAATCGATCTGCTGGATGTCCCGCAGGATATCCAGCCCCGTCACGCCGCCTGGCAGCATGACATCGAGCAGCACGCAGTCTGGCGCGAACGATCTGACCAGAGAAACGGCCGCGCTGGCATCTCCGCACGATTCAACTGTTGGAGCGTTGGGCATTTTCTCAAGCGACCGCTTGACCATCAGGTGAACCGAGCGGTCGTCATCAACAACTAATACGCGTGCCATGAAATCGCCTGTATTTTATTCTCGTGCTGAGGAAGGCCAGCAACCGCGTCGATCGCCGATCAATCCGACTGATAGAAAACGGCGTGCCGCAGTCTAATCGAGACCAGTTCCTGATGCTCGGCCGGTCGGTAGTCGCTCGTGCTGGCCTGTTGCCGACCACTTTGATTGGCAGCCGACCAGTTCAAGTACGCGGCCCGACTTCGACTCCTCGCCGGAGCGTATCCCCAAATCCTTCTCTGCAAACAGCTTGTAGATTGGTTGTGCGACCTGCAACGACGGGCGTGGCACGGCGAATGCGTTTCTGCCGGATGCCCCGCGACCTGCCAGGTTACCGCAAGCCATCGTGATGTTTCTTTCAGGAGCCACCACGTTCTCAAGGATGACTGATGACACAATTATCTTTGGAGCCAGACAATCCTGAGTCACATCTCGTTCTGCAGGATGGAACGCCTGCAAAAACGCACGGTGGTTTAACGGCACGAGAGGATGCTCGATTGTCCGAGGACAAGAGGGCGGTTCCTGTCATAATCAAGCGGAGCGATGAGGCGGTTCGCCATCCTGATGACACCCTGGAACACGCCATCGAAGAAGGGCTTGAACAGCTCAACCGGTCGTTGCTGTCGCTGTTACTGTCGTCGCTCGCAGCAGGATTGGTCGTTGGCTTCTCGGCAATGGCTGTCGGTGTTGTGACCAGTCTTACAGGTGATTCGAGCCCACTCGTAACACGCCTGCTCCAGGCGGCTGTCTATCCGCTGGGGTTCGTCGTGTGTGTCATCAGCGGCGCTCAGCTATTTACCGAACACACAGCAACTGCCGTCTACCCGATCCTGGATCGCAACGCATCGAAGCGACAACTGTTACGCCTCTGGGGCGCAGTCATTGCGGGCAACATCGTTGGTGCATTCATTGTGGCGTCGATGCTGACCATGGCCGAGCCCGTCGTCCACGCTCACAATGGGTATGTAGAAATCGGCCATCACCTGTTGACGCCGTCCTGCTCAGCATTGCTGATCAGTGCCGTTCTTGCCGGATGGCTGATGGCGATGGGAGCATGGCTCGTGCTGTCCACACCACCCGACGTGAGCCAGATTGCCGTTATCTACTTTGTGACATTTCTGATCGGGCTGGGCGGCTTACACCATTCGATCGCCGGCTCTGCAGAAGTCTTCCTGGCCGCGTATGCTGATCCAGCAGTCGAGATACTCGACATTGCGAGTTTCATTTCCGTCGCCCTTGCCGGAAACCTGATCGGCGGAAGCCTGTTCGTAGCAATCCTCAACTATGGCCACATCCGCAAGACTCAAAACTGAGTCAAACAGCACTCCAGCCAGTTCGAGTTGTCATGATGGACGGTCACGGGGATGAGTGTCGGCAGCAAAGGTCTTTTTCGCGTGAGTGTTCACAACGGCAGACATCCGCCGATCATCCACAACCGGAACAACCCTCCACTCGCTGCCATTGGTCTCAAGATCATCCACAATACTGTGTCTTTTCGGTGAGCGTGCCTGAATGTGTTTTGCATGATCGGTAGCGTGGTTGTTTTCCGAATCTTGGAGGACGACCATGACTGGACGAAGACATCG
>JABMPE010000616.1 GCA_013203845.1 Rhodopirellula sp.
GAGTTTCTCCAGGGGCTGCGCGATCGAAGCTACTATGACTATGCGTTGCTCTATCTTGAAACGCTGGGTGCAGACACCAGCGTGCCCAAAGATATTCGCGACGTGGTTCCTTACGAAAAAGCAGCGACGCTCCTGCTGATGGCTCGCAGCGGAACCATTACCAATCCGGAAGTACAGTCGCGTCAGCTCGACCAGGCTTTGGGCTTCCTTGAGGAGTTCATCAAAAACAGTCCGAATCATCCCAGGGCTGGCGAAGCCAACACCGAACGTGCCGGGATTCTGCTCGGCAAAGGAAGGGTTGAGGTCTGGCAGTCGCGATCTCCGTCGAATAAAGAAAATCGAGCAGAATTCCAGAAAGTCGCACGAGACTATGTGTTGCAGGCTCGGGCGATATACCAGAAGGCGCATGACCAGCACAAAGCCACGTGGGAAGCCTTCCCGAAGTTCATCGACCAGGTGGAAGAACCACAGAAGTTCACTGAACGTCGCCAGGCGGAAGTACGTTACATCGTGGCGCAACTTGACCTCGCCCACTGCCTCTATGAGGAAGCACAGACGAGCGATCAGGGTTCGGACGAGTACAAGGCTAAACTCCGCGACGCAGCAGCCGCTTACGAAGAGATTCACTCGAAGTACCGCAGTCAGATCGGCGGATTGTACGCTCGCACCTGGCAGGGAAAATGTTACGAAGAACAGGATGATATTCAGCGGGCACTGGGCATTTATAAGGAATTGCTCGGCCATCCAGGCAGCAGCGAAACGCTGGTCCGGTTGCAGGATCAGGTTCGTCACTTCCGGCTGATCTGCCTGAATCACGAGCAGCGCAAGGACTATCAACTGGTCATTGATGAAGCCACGGAGTGGCTGAATGCGGCGAAAGGGCGGAAGAAATACTCCCCGCAGTCGCTGGGCATTCGCTGGGAGCAGGTGCTTGCTCAGGAGAAGCTGGCCGAAGATCGGAATCTTCCGGAAAAGGATCGCAGTCGGCTGCTGACTGCCGCTTTGACGACGGTCCGCGTGATCAAGCGATTTCCCGGTCAGTACAAAGATCTGGCGACGTTCAAAGAGCGTGACCTCAATGTCAAGCTGCGAGGTGACGGAGCCAATGATGAGCCCCAGGACTTTGACACCGCTTTCAGTCTTGGTCAGGAACTCGCCACCAAAAAAACGAAACCATTGCTTGATGGTGTTCGAACCGCTCAGGCAACGAATGATAAAGAGAAAATCCAGACCGCTCGGACTGATCTTGATCAGCACCTCGAACGTGCCCGCAGCCTGTTGCGGCTGGCATTGCGACTGTCTGATGAAGACACGCCCATCAGCGATCTGAATCTGGCACGCTACTACCTGTCGTACATGCACCTGTTGTCGCGGAACAATTACGAGGCGGCGATTCTCGGCGAGTTCCTGGCGAATAACTACGGCGACGAAAATCCGGTGCAGGCCCAGGACGGGTCGTACATGGCGATGGCGGCTTACGTTCAGGCATTTAACGACAACGAAAAGGCCAGACGTCGGGCTGATCAGGAAGTCGACGTTGCCCAGATGGAAAACATCGCCACGTTCCTGGTCAGAAAGTGGCCGGGCAGCGATCGTGCCATGGATGCACGATTGCAGCTGGGAACAGTCTACGGCCAGTTGAAGCAGCATCAGCGTTCGGCGGACTGGTACAGTCAGGTTCCCGAAACGGCGTCGCAGTTTACAAACGCCCAGATTCGTGCCGGGCAGGCTTACTGGGCGGCCTACATTGACGGAGCCAGCAAAAGCGCGGCCGAGCAGCCACCAAAGGCTGACCTTGACGGCTGGATGGCGTCCGCTGAAAAGTTTCTGAAGAACGGTATCGCGCGCGCCGAGAAAGACACACCAGCAGCGACCCCGGCCACAGACGATCTGATTGCCGCCAAGTTGTCCATCGTTCAGATTCTGGTGTCGGCTGGCAAGTACGCTGAGTGCGTAAAAATTCTTACCGGGCAGCCGCACTCGATTATCGAGGCGATCGCTGTTAAGGACGAAAAGACGCGACCAAAGACCGGTGGAGTTAAGAGTGTCGAATTCGCTTCGCTGGCATATCAACTGCTCCTGCGATGCTATGTCGGGACCCAGGATCTGGCCAAAGCTCAGGATACGATGAAGTCTCTTGAGACAATTGGCGGGGGCGGGGGAGAAGCGCTCACCGAAATGTACCGTCAGATCGGCCAGCAACTTCAGGACGAACTGGAACGTCTCAAGAATCAGAATCAACTCGAACAGTTCAACACCGTGCGTCAGTCGTTCCAGACATTCCTGGGTGAATTGTCCAAGCGTAAAGACCAGACAGTCGGGTCGTTGACGTGGATCGGCGAGACTTATTACGGGCTCGCACAGAGCAGCAATGAAGATCCTGGAACTGCCGGAAGCTTCTATGACCAGGCCGCAACCGCTTACCAGACGATCCTTGATCGAGCGAAAGAGGATCCGAAGTTCATCGACGCAGCGCGACTGACGGGCGTGCAATTGCGACTGGTGAACTGCAAGCGTGAGAAGGGATCGTTCGAGGAAGCTTTGGCACTGGTCAAAACCATCATTGCTGCGAATCCGCGAAGCCTCGACGCACAGGTTGAAGCGAACTTTATTTTCCAGAACTGGGGAGCCAGCGGTCAGGGCGACTCGTGGAAGAAATACCAGGACGCGATGGCGGGTGACAAAGCCTCTGGACTGTGGGGCTGGGTCGACACTGCTCGTCGGATGGAGATGCTTCTGGCCCAGGGCGGTGCCGACGCACGGGATCGATATGAAAATCGTTACTACGAAGCTCGCTACAATCTGACGAAGTGCAGCCTCGATCTCGGTTTGGCGCAAACCGGAGCGAAGAAGACCGAGGCGTTGGAAACCGCGAAGACTCAGGTGGTGTCTTTCGTGGCGATCACCAGTGATTTCAGCGAAGAATGGTGGCCGAAGTTCGATGGTCTCTATCGAGAGATTCAGACCGGGCTGGGCATGATTCCTGAACCGCTTGAAAAGCCCAAAGAGTATGTTGCTCCTGTTGCGACGGAAAATATTGCCTCAAAAACCGCTTCTGCAAAGAATGCGACGAAGAAACCGACCACCGCAAAGGTGACGCCGAAGAAGGAAGACGACGGAACGTTGACGTACGCCATCTTCGGCATCATCGCACTGCTGGGAGTTGGCGGTGGCGGATTCCTGGTCATGAAGGGGACAAAAACCCGCAAACCGTCGGCAGCGATGGCTTCCGTGGCCGTTGATGAGCCTGTCATCGCGCTTCCACCGGTCGTTGCACCGAGAAAGAAAAGAGCGGCGGCTCCCCAGCAAGGTGCCGCGGCAGCAGAGCCGACGGGTACGCCCGAGAAACCCAAGCGACCACTGACACCGGAAGAGAAAGCCATTCTGCTTCGTCGTCGAGCGGCGAAGGCGAAAGCTCAGGAGCAGGCGAAGAAGAAACAGGACGGCGAGTAGGATTTTCTGACTGCAGACAGCGTAACTAATGAGCCACCGGCTCCTTTGGAGTTGAAGGATTATCAGATGAAGCGACTGACATTCATGGCGATTGCGATGCTGACCGCGTCGTCTCTGGCCAGCACGGCCGGTGCCGTTGATATTGTGAATCGGAAAAGCGGCAAGCCTGCTCAAGGAGACATCACCGCGATCGCACAGCAGTCGGTCTCGCTTAAGTCGGGCGTCGGCGCGATGATCGAGGTTCCTGCAAACGATATTGTCAGCGTTCGCTGGGGAGCTGAACCCGCCGAATTGAATCTCGCACGAAGTGCCGAGGACAGCGGAAATCTGGTGCGGGCTTTAGAGCAGCTGAAGGCCAGTTCTGCGACAGCGGGAACGAATGAGGCCGTGAAAACGGAGATTGAGTTTCTCACCGCCCGAGTGAATACACGCGTGGCCCTTGAGCAGGATGCTACGAAACTGGCCGACGCTTCTGCATTATTGGCCAGCTTCGTTAAAGCTCACAACGACAACTTCCGGTACTTTAACGCGTTGCAGCTTCTGGGAACTGTTCAACTGGCTGCTCAGGATTTCGCAGGCGCGGAAACCTCATTTGGTCAGCTCGCGAAAGCGCCCTGGCCGGACTACAAGATGGCGGCTCAGAACTCGACCGCGAAACTGGCCTTTCAGAAAGGTGATCTGACTGCGGCGTTGACTGCTTACGAGCAGGTGCTGAGTCAGACAGGAACTTCGCCAGGAGAACTTTCCCGTCGCAATGAGGCATTAATTGGCAAAGCGTCAGTGCAGCTCAAACAGGGAAATGCAGACGTTGCCTTGCAGGCGATCGCCGAAGCCATCGCTAAAACCAATCCGGAAGACTCCGCCGTGCAGGCGGGAGCCTGGAACTTGAAAGGTGAATGCCTGAAGAGTCAGGGTAAAGTGAAGGAAGCAATCCTGGCTTACCTGCACGTTCCGGTTTTGTTTGAAAAGGAAAAGCTGCCGCTTGCTGAGGCGCTTTACAATCTGGCCGTGTTGTGGCCGCGAGATGATCAGCCAGAGCGGGGGCTTGCTGCCAGACAGGAACTTGAAGAAAACTATCCCGACAGCCCGTGGACAAAAAAGCTACCGTAACCCGGCTCCAGAGTTGTTTCGGATCAAGCGAACGACAGGAAGACAGACCTTGCCGTAAACTGGCAGCGTCAACCGTAAAACTTCAGTAACAGAAACCAGTAAAGCGATTATCGCCTCGAGGAGAACTGAACGATGCAACATCCGGGTCTTATTCAACAGCTGCCGACCCTGCGTTCGATTGGCCTGGCCTTTCTAGTCTGCCTTTTCGGAATGTCAGTTTTTTCGGCTCCGGCTCAGGCATTTCAGGACGAGGCCCCTGCCGACGAAGCAGCCGCTCCTGTTGATGATACGGCTGAGGCAGCAACGCCAGTGGATGATGGTGCCGCTGACACTGCGGCGACTGACGAAGAAGCTGCCGCGACTGACAAGAACTTCCTGACCTGGATGATCGAGGCATCGGGCACGTTCGGTCTACTGATTCTGCTGCTGTCGTTCATCATGGTCGCCTTGATCATGATGAATATCCTGCAGGTTCGCCGGGACAATTTCGTACCGCAGTCTTTTATCGAATCGTTCGAGCAGCGTTTGAATGCCAAGGATTATCAGGGGGCTTACGAAACCGCTCGTGCTGACGAGTCTCTCGTAGCTCGCGTGCTGGCGGCTGGCCTCAGCAAGCTGAATCAGGGCTACGACAAGGCCGTGGAAGGCATGCAGGAAGTCGGCGACGACGAGAACATGGCTCTTGAACATCGCCTGAGTTACCTGGCTCTCATCAGCGCCGTCGCTCCGATGCTCGGGCTGATGGGAACAGTTTCCGGGATGATTGCGAGTTTCCGTGAGATCGCGACTTCGCCGACCACTCCGAAGCCTTCGGAGCTGGCCGACGGTATCTCAACGGCTTTGTTTACAACGCTGGAAGGACTGGTGGTCGCTATTCCGGCGATGGTGTTCTATGCCATTCTGAGAAACCGGATTGCCCGCTTCGTTCTGGAGGTCGGCATGGTCAGCGAAGGTCTGATGGGACGCTTCGCTCAGGCTGGAAAAACACAGCCAGCTGCTCCGCAGCGTCCCGCCGGTGGTGCGGCTCCTGCCGGCGCTCCTGCGGCTCCGCAGGAATAGTTGACAGAGTCGTTTATTGAACGTCGTTTATTAAGCAGAACTTTCCCGGAGCCGACAAAGGCTCCGGGGTAGCTCCTTTAGTTCTGACGGATTTTGTAATGGCGAAACGCAAACGAGAACCGAAAGCACTACCGGAAGCTGAAGTCGACATGACGCCCATGATCGACATCGTCTTCCAGTTGATTGCTTTCTTCATGGTGATTTCGAATTTCGAACAGACTCAGGCTGACGAGCGTGTCAAGTTGCCGCGAGACGCTCTGGCCAAGCCGCCGGAAGTGAAGGTTGAGCACGAACTGGTTCTGAATATCGGTTTTTATCGCGATATGAAGGGCGAGAAAACGGACGCTCAACCGTGGCTGTTTAACTTCGTTGATGGCGATCCCGTGTTGCCTCTTTCTTCCGGCACTCAGCTCAAGAAAGAAGCGGCGATCTTCAAGGGCAAGCAGATCGACATCAAGGATGTGACTGTCAAAGTTCGCGCAGATGCCGAGGTTCAGACAGGAATTGTTCAGGAGCTGATCAAGCTCTGTCAGGACGCCGGATACGAGAAGTTTGCGATGTCGGCCATGTCCGGCCCGGAAGAGTGATGCGTTGGCCAATCGGCGACTTTACTGTTTGAGAATGAATCTGTTGGTGGTTGAAATCGTGTCAGCCTGAGGAGGCTGAAATCATGGCGAGAAGACGAAAACAGTCTAAAGGCGAGAAACTGGAAACGAACATGTCGGCCATGATCGACATCGTTTTTCAGTTGCTGATTTTCTTCATGCTCACGCTGAGGATTGTCGAGCCGGAAGGCGACTTCAACGTCAACATGCCGGCCAATGGTGCGCCGACCGACTCCAATGAGCCCCCTCCGTTCCCGGATATCAAGGTGAAACTGAAAGCCAATCCTGACGGAACGCTGGCGGGGTTGTTCTTTGGTCAACGAAATCTGGGAATTGGTCCGGGTGCTTTCGAGCAATTGAACATCGAAATTCTGAAAGTGATTGGCCGGCCAGGAGATCCGATTACGAAGGACATGGCTGTCGAAATCGATGCGGACTACCAGCTTCACTTCAGCAATGTGATTAATGCCGTTGGTGCCTGCTCTGGACGCATCGACAAACGTAGCGGGAACGTTGTGAAATACATCGAGAAGATCAAATTCAAACCGCCGACTCCACAGGCTGCGGCGGGTTAATGACGCCTCGCAGAATTCACGAAATCAATTCGGGCTCGAAGGATTCCTTCGAGCCCTTTTTGTATATCGAATCAGGGATGCTGTTCCGGAGTGAAAATCACCTCGGCAGGGTGAAACGGAGATCACTATGGTGCCACTGAGTCAGGCTCTTGAACGTCTGAAAATCAAACGTCTCGTTCTGCAGATTCACGATCCCGCATTTCCATCGGCGACCGACGAAGATGTTGGTCGCGGTTCTCCGAATTCCAGTGGAGCTGCGGAGTTCATCCGGTTTCTGCAACAGCGTGGCTTCAACGGAATTCAGTTTGGGCCGCAGGGGCAGACGGCGAGATCGACTCCTTGTCCTTACGACGGTCGTTTGTTTCCTCATGATTTCAGATCGATTGTTCTGAATCCGCTGGTCGAGGATCCATACTGGCGGGGAATTCTTAGTCGCGAGACGCTGGAAGGCATCGTCCAGAGATGCCCGCCGGGGAATTACCGGACGCATCATGAATATGCCTGGGACGAGGTTTCCGCGGCGCTGGATGAAGCGTTTGCGTGTTTTCGCGCAAGAGGCGACTCCGCTGCCGAGGTAAACGTCGATTTTGCTCAGTTCTGCGAGAGCAATGAATCGTGGCTTTCGAAAGACGATCGCGGAAGTGTGAACGAGCAGGCTGCGTTTCCGCAGTTTGCACTCGACCGACAACGGCAGGATTTGAGAGCGTCGTTTCCAGACTTGAGTTTCTACGGCGACCTGCAAATTGGAATGACCCGCGATGACGCGCAGGAATTTGCGTCGCTGTTTCATCCAGACTATCTGATGGGAGCACCGCCCAGCCGGACCAATCCGGAAGGTCAGCCGTGGGGCTATGCCGTATTTCATCCGGAGCAGATCGAGCTGGGAAATGCGCAGGCGTTCCTGAAGCGGCGAGTCGAACGGATGCTGTCCGGTTTTGATGGAGTCCGGATCGACCACCCGCATGGACTGGTTTGCCCGTGGGTTTATCGTCGGGACGTTCAGCCATCACATGTCGCCGTGCGGTCAGGCTCGCGGCTGCACGAGTCGCCAGCGGTTGCGGAGCACTCGGAACTGGCAGCCTATGCGATTGCGACTGCCGAGCAGATCGACGCTTCCTGCGAGCCTTACGGTGAAGCGTGGGTCAAAGACCTGACGGACGACCAGGTGCGACGTTACTCGGTTCTGATTGACGTCGTTCTTGACTGCGTTCGTAAAGCGGGCGGCGACCTGACGTCGGACGTCGCCTGCGAAGTGCTCAGCACGCTGCCGTATCCGTTACGGCGAGTGATGGAGCACCACGGTCTGGGGCGATTTCGAGTCGTGCAGAAAGCAAAGCTCGACAGCCCGGAAGACGTTTACCGGATTGAGCAGGCCTGTCCGAACGACTGGATCATGATGGGCAATCACGACACGCCGCCAATCTGGATGCTGGCTCGCGGCTGGTGTGACGGTCGACGTGGGCAGGACTGGGGCGAGTATCTGGCTGATCGGCTGATCGTTCCCGAGGCGAACCGTGCTGAATTCGTGAGGCGGGTCGCGTCCGATCCGGGCGAACTGGTTCACTCACTCTTCGCGGCAATTCTCGCCAGCAACGCTCAGCATGTTTCGGTGTTCTTTACCGATTTGCTCGGCATGAGCGGTTTCTACAACAGCCCCGGCGTCGTCAATGACACCAACTGGACGCTGCGTGTGCCTCCGGATTTCGCCGCTCAGTACGAGCAGAAATGTCGCGAAGGCCGGGCTTTGAACGTCGCTCGATGTGCGCAGGCGGCTGTTGAGGCCGTGGAACGTCGCGGCTGAGGTTTGTGTCGCGTGCCAACCTGCCTCAGCATGAGTAGGGCATGACAAGCGAAGCGCAGGCATGCCATTCGGGAGGATTGCTTCGTGTCGGTACGCCTGCGCGGCGATTGACATGCCCTACGGTTCATGAAACGGGCTTTGGGAGATCACTGACCGCGGGCCTTTTTCACACACGCGACGTACTGTTCGGCCAGAGAGCTGATGCGGTTCATGTCGCCCGAGGCGACAGCCTGTTTCTCGACGAGAGCCGAACCCAGACCGACCGCGCAGGCACCGGCCTTGATAAAACCGGTGAGGGTTTCCAGGTCAACTCCGCCGGTCGGCAGCAGTCGGATCTGTGGCAGCGGGCCGTGGAGAGCTTTCAGGTGAGATGGTCCGCCGGTGTCGGCCGGGAAGACTTTCACGATGTCGGCTCCGGCTTCCCAAGCGGTCAGAACTTCCGTCGGCGTGAAGCCGCCGGGCATGATGACCTTGCTGTAGCGGTTACACATTTTGATCACGTCGACATTGACGGTCGGTGTGACGATGAATTCCGCTCCGGCCAGAATCGCGGCGCGAGCGGTTTCGGTGTCGAGGACGGTTCCGGCACCGAGCAGAATTTTGTCACCGAGTTTTTTGCGAACGGCGGAGATAATGTCCAGCACGCCCGGTACGGTAAACGTGACCTCAATGACATCGATGCCGCCTTCGTAAAGTGCGGTGGCGACATCGACCAGCTGCTCACCCGAGTCAGCTCGGATGATCGAAACGATACCGGTATCGAGAACTCGTTGAAGATCAGACTCGCGGCTCATGGTGTGGGCTTTCGAAGGCTGGGGAGAATTCCTGATGGAAGTTCTGGCAGAGAGTTTTCTGACTAACTCTGCTCTGTTGGCTCAGTGATGACGGCGTCAGGTTTTTCGTGGGACTCAGTCTGCATTTTGTAGAGAGTTATCAAGGCGAACGACGTTGCTCCTGCACCGACAAATGCCATCGGACCGGAAGCAAATGTGTTTGGTAAAACACAACCAATGACAATGAAAAGCGGGCCAAACGAGGCGCAGGCGGGAAACAGGTCAGCGCGTGACATTTCGGACTCCGTCATTGCTGGACGTTTAGTGGAACTATGTCGTCGACGAGAATTGCTCGGCGAATTCCAGAACCCACAGGTCGATGACATCTTTGTAGCGGGCCTCGTCGAACTCGGCGAGAAACTGGTAGTGGCTGCGGTTGAGCAACTCTTTGTTGCGGATCGCGCCTTTGGCCACGACTTCAACAATCTTCGCCTTTTCTGAGTACGGCCTGACCAGGACCTGGAAGCGGCTGTACTGGTTGGCTCGGCTGCCGGCTCCCAAGTTCACGTCGTCACGGCTGATCCGTGCGCCCCAGCCGTCTTCGTCGACGACAGTTTCGAAGCGAAAGCCGGGAAAATGATCGGACAGTTTTCTCAGCAGCGTTTCGGCGTGGTCGGAAAGGTTCAGACGGGCTGACGAATGAAGATTTCGCAGCTCCTCTTCTGAAAGTAGTTTCTGCTGTTCGGCATTCGCACGGGCACTGCGGGATCGCTGCCCACGTTCAATGGCCTGCTCCAGCCGATCCTCGAAATCCATAGCTCATCCCCGTTCGAACTCCGACATGGCCTCTTTGAGGCGACAAAGTCGGAGTCACAGATTCTCGAAATAATGGTCGAGCAGGGAGTCTAGTTCAGGTGATTCCTTGATGCCACAGGCGAAGGGCATGGTCCGTTCACGTTAAAGCGTTTTCAGTGGATCGCTTTTCAACAGCCAGAAGCCCAGAAGCAGTACGCCAATGAGGATTCCCAGATATTCATTCAGGCCGATATTGTCCCACCAGTTGACGGCGTACTCGGTGTAGTACATGAGGTAATAGCTGGCAGTATTTGTGGCGGACCGGAACATGGCCGAGGCCTCGCAGGGGGAAAGGCAGGTTGCTTGAGTGTCTTGCGAACGATGAAGCTTAGGTCACGAACGGCGGCCATCGAGGACTCGTGAAAGGCGACTGCAGAAGTTCGAGTGTCACTTGACGCGGTCTGGGCATGATTGAGAGTTTGTTCGACCAGAATCGCTGGCCGCGCAAAGCTGGTCCGGAGCTGAAACTCGCTGCAGGAAGGTAAATCAGATGGCAATTCGTGACTGCCAGGCCTGAAACGGACAGGGTTGTCAGAATTTGTAATGGGAGTTGGAAAATGTACGTTTGCGGCAGACGCCGCTGAGCCGCTAGAAACCACACTCTGGATTGTTCGGAAGCATTGTTTCAGCGAAATGAACGCGGTGATTGATCGTCTGATTTCGGGTGGCCAGACCGGTGTTGATCGGGCGGCTCTGGATGTGGCGCTGGAATTCGGGATTCCGTGCGGAGGCTGGTGTCCGCGTGGACGACGAGCTGAAGATGGACGGATTCCGGCTCGATTTCCGCTGAAAGAGTGCTCGTCCAGGAACTACGCCGTTCGAACGCGACTGAATGTTGAAGAATCGGACGGAACGCTGATTCTGAGCCGCGGCAAGCTGACTGGCGGCACCGCTCTGACGGAGTCGCTTGCCCGCCAACTCGGAAAACCCTGGCTGGTTATCGATCTTGTCGCGGAATTCGATGCTCAGCCGGTTGAGGAATGGATCGCTGAAAATAGAATCCGCATCCTCAACGTCGCCGGACCGCGAGAGTCGCAGCAGATTGGCATTTTCAATCAGGCCTGCGAGTACCTTCGAGAATTCATTAAACACACCGCGGAATAAGCCCGCATCGGAAAGTTAGAGTCATGGCTGAAAATTACATAATGACGATCGAAAACCTCACTCGGTTTTACGATGAAAAGGTGATTCTCAGTGAGATCTGGCTGTCGTTCTATCCGGGCGCCAAAATCGGCGTTCTGGGAAACAACGGAGCCGGAAAGAGCACGCTGTTGCGAATCATGGCTGGCGAAGACAAAGAATTCGAAGGCGAAGTTCGACCGGCGAAGGGAATTCGGATCGGTTACTTTCCTCAGGAGCCGCGACTGGATCCTGAAAAGACCGTTGACGAGTGCATCGAAGAAGGCGTGGCTGAATCGCGAGCCATCCTGGACCGATACAACGAACTCAACATGAAGCTGTGCGAAGAACTCTCTCCGGAAGAGATGGAAAAAGTTCTCGAAGAACAGGCGACCGTCCAGGACAAGATCGACGCCTTGAATCTGTGGGAACTGGATCGGACGGTCGATATCGCTGCCGATGCAGTGAAGGTTCCGCCAGGTGACGCGATCATCGGCAGCCTTTCCGGTGGCGAAAAACGACGTGTCGCGCTCTGTCAGCTGCTCCTGCAGAATCCAGACGTGCTCCTGCTGGACGAACCGACGAACCACCTGGACGCCGAGTCGGTCAGCTGGCTCGAACAGTACCTGGGAAATTTCCCCGGCACGGTCGTCGCCATCACTCACGACCGGTACTTCCTCGACAACGTGGCCGGCTGGATTCTGGAACTCGAACGCGGCAAGGGCATTCCGTACGAAGGCAACTATTCTTCGTGGCTGGAGCAGAAGCATAAGCGTATGGCGCTCGAAGAAAGACGCGAGTCGGCACTTCAGAAGGAACTGGCGCGTGAACTGGAATGGGTGCGAATGAGCCCCAAAGCCCGCGCGACCAAGAACAAGGCTCGTCTGCAGCGTTACGAAGAACTTCAACAGCAGCAATACGATGCTCGGGACGGAGCTGCACAGATTCAGATTCCGACCAGCCAGTCACTCGGCGATCTGGTGGTTCGAGCTGAAAATCTGAGTAAGTCGTTCGGCGACACGGTGATTTTCGAGAACATGAATTTCGACCTGCCGAAGGGCGGAATCGTCGGCGTCATCGGCCCGAACGGAGCCGGGAAAACGACACTGTTCCGCATGATCATGGGACAGGAAGAGCCGACGAGCGGTTCAATGAGAATCGGCGATCGAGTCATGCTGTCGTACGTCGATCAGTCACGAGATACTCTGGACTCAACGAAGACCGTGTACCAGGAAATTTCGGGCGGGCGTGATCTCATCCAGATTGGAAGCACGGAAATTCATGCGCGCGCCTACTGCGGGCGGTTCAATTTCAAAAAGTCCGATCAACAGAAGCTCGTGAATCAGCTTTCCGGCGGAGAACGCAACCGCGTTCACATGGCGAAGCTGTTGCGATCGGGCGGCAACGTCCTGCTGCTGGACGAACCAACGAACGATCTCGATGTCGACACATTGCGAGCGTTGGAAGAAGGCCTGCAGGACTTTGGTGGGTGTGCGGTGGTCGTCAGCCACGACCGCTGGTTCCTTGACCGCATCGCGACTCACATTCTGGCCTTCGAAGGCAATGGCCAGGCTTACTGGTTCGAAGGCAACTACGAGATGTACGAGGCGAATCGTAAGCAACGCCTGGGAGAAGACGCCTCCCGCCCACGCGGTCGCCACAAACCTCTGAGTCGGTGACCTCATTAGCAGGGTGCGTCTTGACGACCACGGTTGAATATGAGACTGATGCGTCAAAACGCACCCTACGGTATTCCGCTGACGTTGTCTGGTTGCTGACTACTTTGACGGCTGCAGCAGCGAAAGCGGCACGGTTTTCTGCAGGACGACGTCGCCCACTTCGTCCTGGTCTCGCAGACGGATCAGCGGGTCAGGTTGCGACCAGTCAATGGTGATCATGCCGAAGTTGGTGTCGAAATAAGTCAGCCCGATGCGGTACGAATTGATTTCGTTGGCGAAGCGAACTCCGGCTTTCGTCATGTTTCCACTGGGAGCGTTCAGACTGCTCGAAGTCGCTTCAAAGATCGGGTAGGAGATGCCGGAACGTTTGGAGTCGATCTCCATGATTTCCGCCAGGTGACGGTCGCCACTGATCAGCACGACTCCGTTGGCTTTGGTATCACGAATCAGGTGGAACAGACGCGTTCGCTCGTGCGGGAAGTTGCCCCACTTTTCGGACCCGTGTTCATCGGGAAGGACCTGAATACTCGACACGATGACTCGTACATCTGCCGGCTTACGGAGTTCGGCTTCGAGCCATTTCCACTGTGCTTCGCCGAGGATCGTTGTCGACTTGTCGGTGGTGGCTTGGTACTGCCCACGGAAACCTTCGTTGCGTTCGCTGGGAACGTAACCGCGAGTCAGCGGGCTGCGGAAGTATCGCGTGTCGAGCAGAATAATCTGCACGCGTTTTCCTTCAGGGCCAAACGTGTGCGACGACTGAACACCTTGCTGCTTTCGCAGCGGCGAGTTCTTGGCGATCCCGAAGAAGTCCAGAAACAGTTGCTGTGATTCCCGCTTCTTTGGGTATTCGACGCCCGCATCGTTGGCTCCATAGTCGTGATCATCCCAGGTCGCCAGAACCGGACAGTGCTGGCGAAGCTGCTGGAATCCCGGCTGAGCTCCGAGCATCTGGTACTTTTCCCAGAGCAGCCCCATGTCTTCCGTATCGCCGTAAATGTTGTCGCCGATCATCAGAAACAGTTGCGGGTCCGTTTTGACGATGGCCTCCCAGATCGGCGCAGGTTGGTTCTGCTTCACACAGGAACCGAAAGCAATCCTGCTGAGCGGCTCGTCGGCGGCGGACGAGGAACGAACAACGGTGGCCAGTTGACTGATTGTGAGGGTGACAGTCAAAACAACAGATAAACGATTCATGGGTGCGTCTTTCGAGCTGGGGCAGGCAATCACGGTTGGTTTGCGAAGCAGGCTGCTGCGTACGTGTCCGACGAAACGAGGGCTAATCTTCCGTATTGGGTGGCTGATCTTGCGTATTGGGTGGCTGGTGGACGAGCCCTGGCGAGCCCCCAGTTCACCGTTCCGGGGGCTCACTGAAGCTCTTCGGCCTGCCACCCTGTGTTCTTACCCTTTAATTCGCGGGATGTGAACTGAGTCACCGGGACGTTTCGCACTTGGGGAAAAACCGTGCCGATAGCGAGAGTCTGGCTTTGTGACGCGGCGATCGCAATCGCATCAACGCGGGTGGATCGTTCACTCGCGGACGTCAGGCGTGGTTTGATAGGATTTCGGTCCGTACGAACCGTGCGGTTTCGGAAACTACCATCCTGAAGCCCCAACTGATCTCACCTGGGAGAGCTTTCAATGACTGAACCAACCACCAATCCATCGAGCCATGTTTCATCGACTGACGAAAGTCGGCGTTCCTTTCTGAAATCAGGAACGGCGGCACTGGCCGGTGGCGTGGCGGCGTCCAATCTGGCAGCGCTGACACCGTCTGTTTATGCGGCGGGTTCGGACATCCTGAAAGTCGGTCTGGTGGGTGCGGGTGGACGAGGAACCGGAGCCGCCAGTCAGGCTCTGCACGCGGACGCGAAAACAGAACTCGTCGCGGTCGCTGATGCGTTTTCGGAACGAGCCGTCGCCAGTATCGGTCGACTCAAAGCGGACAAGTCAATCGCCGACAGGATCAAAGTTGCGGACGATCACGTTTTCGGTGGCCTGAATGGTTACAAGCAGGTCATTGAACAATCCGATGTTGTGCTGCTGGCGACTCCTCCGGGATTCCGACCGATGCAGTTTCGAGCCGCGGTTGAAGCCGGCAAGCACGTCTTCACCGAAAAGCCGATGGCAACGGATCCGGTCGGGGTTCGGTCGGTCTTCGAAACGGTGACGATGTCGAAAGAGAAAAACCTCGCCGTTCTGGCCGGTTTCTGCTGGCGATACGAATTCAGTAAGAAAGCACTGTTCGAGCGCGTGCTGGCCGGAGAAATCGGCGACGTGCGAGCGGTTTATGGAACCTATCTGACATCGCCCGTGAAGCCGATGCCACCAGCCAGCACGCGTCCCGAAGGGATGTCAGACATCGAGTGGATGGTTCGCAACTGGTACAACTTTACGTGGCTCTCTGGTGATGGGCTGGTCGAGCAGGCGTGTCACACGGTTGACTGGCTGGCCTGGGCAATGGGCGATCGTCCGCCAGCGAGTGTGACGGCAGTCGGCGGTCGGCAACTTCCGGCTGAGGGCGGCAATATTTTCGACCACATTGAATTGAACTTTGTCTGGGACAACGACGCTCGCGGCTTCATTTCTCAGCGTCAGATTCCCGGTTGCTACAACGAGAACCTGTGTACGATTCTCGGCACCAAAGGTACCGGAAAGATTGGGCGTCGCGGCAGCACGATCTCTGATCTGACCGGCAAAGAAACCTGGAAATACGATGGCCCGAAGAAAGATATGTACCAGCAGGAGCACGATGAATTCTTCGCTTCGATCCGCTCCGGCAACCACATTAACGATGGAGACCGCATGGTCAACAGCACGATGATGGCCATCATGGGACGCATGGCCGGGTACACCGGCAAGGAAGTTACGTGGGAAATGGCCATGAATTCGCAGTTGTCGCTGGTTCCCGATGTGTCAAAAGAATGGGACAGCCCGGTCGAATTTGTCCCGACGGCATTGCCCGGTGTGACGAAGTTTGTGTAACGGTTCCACGTTGAGATGATGAGAATCTGATCTGCCCCGGTTGCCAGGCCGCGACCGGGGCAGTTTTTGTTCCACACGTGCAAACGAGTTTTTCCCATCAGGAAATGACGAGACAGAATCATGCTTGCAGGACAGTTTATCGGACCGGGACGAATCGAACTTGTTGACGTCCCTGAACCCGAGTTGCCACCAGCTTCGACTGAACCGGGAGCTGCCGGGCAGATCATCTTTCAGCCGGAGTGCACCTGTCTGTGCGGTTCGGACCTGCCGTTCTTTCGTGGCACGGATGAATGGCCAATCGAACTGGGACATTCTCTGCACGAGATGACCGGCACCGTCGTCGCGACCAACGGAAGCCGCTTCAAAGCGGGCGAACGGGTGCTCTGCGTACCGCATCACCAGCTCGGATTGCGGGAACGTTTCGCCATCGAGGAAACACGGGCGATTCCGCTGGACAATCGAGTTTCCGAAGAAGAGTGCATGCTGGCTCAGCCGCTGGGCACTGCCATCTTCGCGTTGAAGAAGCTGCCCAACATGGTCGACCGCGACGTGGTCATCGTCGGCCAGGGACCGATGGGACAGTTCTTCAACATGGCTCTGAGAAACATGGGCGCGCGGCACATCATCGGAATCGACCTGCTGGAATCACGACTGGCAGTCAGCAAACAATTCGGCGCGACGGAAACGGTCTGTAACTCGACCAGTGATCCGGTCGACGCCGTGCGGGAAATTCTCGGCAGAGAGCTGCCGGAAGTTGTCATCGAATGTGTCGGGCACTACGACCAGGCGATGAATCTCTGCATCGACCTGTGTGCTCAGGCCGGTCAGATTCTGTGCTTCGGTGTCCCTCCCTATTCGATCGAAATTCGCTGGCGGGATCTGCTCATCAAGAACCTGACCGTGCATACGAGCATGAATCCGGACTTCGAACGCGATTTCCCACTGGCCATGCGCTGGATCGGCGAAGGACGAGTGAACGTCAAACCGCTGATCACTCACCGGTTCCCACTGGCACAGATTCAGGAAGCCTTCGAAGTCTTCCGCGACAAACGCGACGGCGCGCAGAAAGTGCTTGTCGAATTTCCGTCCTGGAAGAAGCAGCCAGGTTAATCACCAGCCACGATGGCCACGACTGGCAGGCTCTCAGACAGCTCAACGAGCCAGTTGACATTTGCAATGAACATGGACATAAACAGGCTATGAAATTTCGTCCCGGTCCCAGTCGGGAATAAACAAGAGTTGAGCGAGTATCTCGATGGCCAAAAAACGCGCCGCTGTCAAACCGCCTGTGAGAAACGCGATGCGTATCTTCATCAGTCATAGCCATCGCGACAAAGATGCTGTGTTCGCCATTGCAAGCAGACTGCGATCCGACGGTCACGAGATTTGGATCGACTCGCTGCAACTAAAGCCAGGTGACAACATATCTCAGCGCATCCAGGAAGGACTGGAGCAAGCAGATGCCATCGTATTTGTCATCAGTCGCAACTCGCTTCACTCCGAATGGGTACAACGTGAATTTGCCGCAATTGCGTTACAGCAAATCTCAAAACGGCAACAGCGAATCATTCCGATACGCCTGGATGAATGCGAAGTCCCGAGTTATCTCGCTGACCGGCTCTACATAGATTTCGCCAGTGACTTCAACCAAGGACTGCAAAGGCTCTCCGATGCATTCATGGTTGCATCGCCAGAGGCGTTAGAAATAGCCCATCCACGCGCTTCAATCAGCGACACTCACGAGACACATATTTCAAGACTGCGAGAATGCCTGCGAAAAGGCCGCTTGACACTTTTCTGTGGAGCTGGTGTTTCTGTCGGTGCCGGTATACCGGCGTGGGACGCCTTGCTCGTTAAACTCCTCGACTCGATGATGGAGAGAATCTCTCGAAATCACTCGCTTGATCTCGGTCGTAAGGCCGCGCTCGAATTTCAGCAGAGGAACGGTGCATCGTCTCTGATCTTGGGGAAGTACCTCAAGAATAACCTCGGTCGTGATTTTCCAAAGGAGGTTCGAGATGCACTTTACTCATCCGACCCGAAGAGCTGTCCACTCATTGAAAGTATTGTTGCACTGTCTCGCCCGCAGCGAGATGGACGTCCTCTGGATTCTATTGTGACGTTCAATTTTGATTGTCTCGTTGAAGATAACCTCGCGGTCTCCAGCATTGAGAACAAGGCGATTTTCTCTGAAGCGCTCAACCACGACCCCAACGAAATGCCAATTTATCATGTGCATGGATTTCTGCCTCGTACTGGAGAAATCGCTGAAAACACTGAGCTTGTTTTCAGTGAAGATGCCTATCACAGCCAATTCATTGATCCATTCAGTTGGTCTAATCTCATCCAGCTAAACAAGCTTACTCAAAATACATGCCTGTTTGTTGGCATAAGTCTAACTGATCCGAATATGCGGCGGCTTCTAGATGTTGCGTGGCGCAAGAATCCCGGAAAACGTTTGGGGCACTATATTGCCAAGCGACTTCCAAAGTTCTCAGACGGTGCAGATGTTCTCGACGAAGTGTCTCGCTTGCTTGAAGAGCAAGATGCCAACGCACTTGGGCTGAACGTTATTTGGATGGACAGCTACGACGAGCTGCCCGCAATTCTCACGGAAATATCTGCCCCAATTGGCTAACAAAGCTGTCAACTTGCGCGGCCCGCAGCGAACATATGTAACCGTTACACGGAGGGTGGCCCGGCCAGTTGGCAGGGTTGCGGAGCGAGAGGATGGTTCATCGTGCCGGGGCGATCCAGGTTGAACGTCCCGAGGTTAACGTGAGCTGATGGTCGATCATCCTGTGCCTGCGGCACACAGCAGTTCTGGGGGTGCCCCCCTGCCGCGTGAAACCGAAACGTCTTCAGGTAGGCCGCATGCAATGCGGCAGTAACCGATGGCACTGAGATTCCGAGTAGCAGAACACGATCGTTACGAGAACTTGAGTCGCCGCGTTGCACGCGGCCTACGTCATTGCAAAACCAATCCATTGTCAATGATGTGTTGAGTCTGATCGAGTCGTCTGAATCGCGATGGACTCCGGAATGATGAATTTCGTGAGCGGATCGGTTGAAGTCCGGCGTCGCTCATCGTAAGAGATGCCTTGGCACGCTGATGATTCGACGTGCGCGACGCGGGATGTTCACGGAAACGATGGAGCGTGTGCGGTGACTGAAGGTGAGTCGGGTTTGAGTGTTGTCGAGCAGACTGCTGCCGATGCGCTGCTGCGTGCGATTGCTGATCCTGGTTCTCGTCCGCTGATCGGGACCAAAAGCCGTCCGGGTGTTTTTACAGGGCGATCGAAGGTCGTGGTCGCCGCGGCGGAACTGTGCGTCGACAAAGCCTGGCTCGTTAAAACGGATCAGATAGCCGGTCGAGGGAAGAACGCTCGTGAACTTTATCGCGTCTCCGACGCCGGAACAGAGTTCGCGACGCGATACGGCGAAGTCGCTGTGTATCTCAGAAATGTTTGCGGCGCTGTCGATTCGCAAACGGCGACTCTGGTGCAAATTCGCGAGTCAGTGACGCAGTCCACCGAACGGGTTTCTGAGCAGGCCGCGATTCTCACGGAAATGGCCAGGCGGGCGGGGCTGAGACTGAAGTGCGACGATCATGCACGGAGTGAATCCAGTGAGGCTCCGGCTGCCGACGTCTCTGCGGCCTGTTCTGTGGTTTCAATGGTAAGTGCGGGAGTTTCAGAACCCGTTGAAGTTCTCGATTGGTCAGCGTTCAACGACCGGCAGCCGGGGCCGCCTGGTCCGGATATTTCCGATCAGCAGGTGTCCGATTCGACTTCGCCGACACACATGAGTCAGTCGCGATGCTCGCACGAAATCGCCGATCAGCATGATGTTTCAGGGCTGTCCGAGAACAGTTCAACGCGAAGCGAGCCTGACGCAGACTCGATGGTTCGACCGGCTCAGGCAGCGACAGAACGCGCCCCGTTGAACTCGCTGCTGATGGGAAGCTCTGGCTGGATCACCACAACGCTGGTTGTTGTGCTGGTGATTCTGCAGATCGTTCAGATGAGCGGCTCTGCCAGCAGAAGCGAAAATCAGTACCTGGCGGCGGCGATTGAATCGGCAGATGCGACATCCTCAGACAGCGAAGAATCTGGATCAGCGTCTCCAGCAGAGTCTGACGTCAGTGAGCCAGCGGCTGTCGCCAGGCCGTCGGTTGAATTCGCCCCGGAGTCTGATCAGCAGGCCAAAGAACCAGCAACAGCCATCACCTGCGCGGTCGCGGAAGCCGTTGTCGAGTGGGTGGCTTCTGCTGGTACACAAGTTTCTGCAGGAGATGTGGTGGCGAAGCTGGAATCGCCAGAACTCGAAGAACGCCGATATCGTCACCGGATTGCACTGGAGTCCGCACGTTCGGCTCTGATATTTGCTCAGCGGGACGCGGCCATTGCCAGGCTGGAAGCAGCCAGCTTCGAAATGGAAGTGAGCGAAGGGCGGTCGAGACTTGCTGAACTGAGTGTTCTGGAAGCTCGACAGGCGCTGGCCAGTGGTGAGACGCTGCGAAATCACGCACAGTGGATGGCTCGCAAAGGCTATGCGACGACCGAGTCCGTCAGGATGCACGAATTGAACTGTGAACGTGCCCGGCATGTGCTCGATCAGGCTCTGTCCGAGCGTGATTTAACGATTCCCGCAGAACTGACGCGGGACCAGCAGAAGCTGGAAACAAGACGGGAAGCCACGCAGCGACTCGCCGCACTGGCTGACGAACGAGTCGCCGTGGAAGAGAGCCGGTTGCGGGCGATTGACGCAGAAATTGATAAACTGACCATTCTCGCTCCGATCGACGGGATTGTTCGTCCAGCTGATCGAGGAATGAAATTGTCGCTGGTTGGCCAACGGGTCCTCCGAGGCCAACCGATTCTGCTGCTGGCGACGACAAACAAATGAAGGTTGTGGGCCGCTTGAGGCTCTGGCGGGCGTTCAACGGTTGAGGCTGCCGCGTAGCAGCTTTCGCAGTATCGAGTTATCTGAACGATTGAAATTACGGAAGGGCTGACATGCCGCGAATTCTTGTAACGCCCGCTGTCTTTAACGATGGCCGCGGTCCCTGGCGGGATGTGCTGGATGCGGCGGGGTTTGAGGTGGTCATTCCTCCGGTGAACTGCATGCAGATCAGCTCGGAAGAATTCCTGAAACTTCTGGATGGGATCGACGGCACGCTGGCCGGTATCGAGCAATACACGCCTGAAGTCTTTGCGGGTTCCCATCTGAAAGTGGTGGCCAGAATCGGCGTCGGCTTTGACCAGGTGAACCTTGAAGCGGCAACGGCTCACGGAGTGCCCATCACAATCACACCCGGCACGAACGAGCACTCGGTGGCCGAGCAGGCGATCGCTCTGATCACTGCCGTCTTCCGCGACACCGCGCGTCGGGATCGTGAAATTCGTGACGGACAATGGCGACGCAGCAGCCCCCGGCGACTGGCTGGCAACACGATCGGCCTGTTAGGTCTGGGACGCATCGGTCGGGCGATGATTCCGCGTTGCAAAGGGCTTGGTCTGGACGTACTCGGCTACGACCCGTTCGCGAAGCCGGAGATGGCGGACGAGCTGGGAATCAAACTCTGCTCGTTCGACGAAGTGATTTCGCAATCTGACATCGTCAGCCTGCACATGCCCTGCACGGCAGAGACGACCAACCTGATGAATGCCGAGACGTTTTCAAAAATGAAAGCTGATTCGGTACTGATCAACACGGCTCGCGGCGGGCTGGTTGACGAAGACGCGCTGGTTGCCGCGTTGACTGAAGGTCGTCTCTGGGGAGCGGGACTGGATGTCTGTCAGAAGGAACCGTTACCCGCCGACAGTCCGTTACGCGATCACGGCAACATCGTCTTCTCGCCGCATCTGGGTGGTATCGACGCGACGGCTCTGGAAGCGATGGGCATCCTGGCCGCCGAATGTGTCGTCGATGTGCTGAGCGGCCGCTGGCCGGCAGCCTGCGTGGTGAATCCTGAAGTCAGACCTGCCAATTAGCAGCTGACGAAAAGCAGCAGCACGGCCCTGTGATCTGAAAACATCGCGTTTCGTGCTGCCTCGCCACGGCACCGACTGGAGGAAGAGTTTCCGGCGACGTCGAATTGAAAACGGCTGCTGCCTTCTGCCGCAGATGGTATCGGGATAATCTGTTCCCGATCATTCTGGACACTGACGACGGGCACAGGAGCCGGGCCATGGCGAAACGGAAGCGGGCGGCAAAACGAAAAAAGGCGGGTGATCAGACGGAAGCCTCGCCGTGGCCGCCGGGAGTGACGCTGCTCCATACACTCACCGGGCACCTTAACTCGGTGCTCGACATAGCGTTTTCTTTTGATTGCGAGATGCTGGCCAGCGCAAATTTGGATCGGTCGGTAAAGCTATGGCAAGCAAGCAGCGGTGAGTTGCTTCGCACGCTCAACGGGCACTTACGCACAGTCTGGAGTGTGGCGTTTGATCCACAGGGTGGGACGCTGGCCAGCGGGAGTGCGGATAAGACGGTTAAGCTGTGGGAGACGGACACCGGCCAGCTGCTTCGCACGCTCGACGGGCACATGGGCGAGGTCTACAGCGTCGCATTTTCTCCTCAGGACGGGACGCTGGCCAGCGGGAGCAGCGACAGCACAGTGAAGCTGTGGGATTCGGACACCGGCAGGCTGCTCCGCACGCTCGAAGTCCACACGGATTCAATCCGAAGTGTGGCGTTTTCTCCGCAGGGCGGGATGCTGGCCAGCGGCAGCGACGACAACATCGTGAGGGTGTGGGAGACGGGGAGTAACCAACTGCTTCACACGCTCGACGGGCACAGAGCCATCGTATCGAGGGTGACGTTTTCTCCGGTGGGCGGGATGCTGGCCTCCGGGAGTCATGATAACACCGTGAAGGTGTGGGATGCAGACAGTGGCCGGCTGCTTCGTACGCTTGAAGGGCACACGAGAGGTGTCGAGGGCGTCGCATTCTCACCGGACGGTCGGCTGCTGGCATCGAAGAGCGTCAACCACAGAATCTGGCTGTGGGACTGCGAGACTTGGGAAACAGTGGCGGACCTCTCGGTACCAACGCGCCAAGACTGGAGGATTCCCGCACTGGCTTTTGGTCCGACGCATTCGCCTCTAACACGACTGGCAGCCGCCAGCTCGGAACCATACACACCAGAATACGAGCGAAACCGACTGATTCAGATCTGGGAACTGGACGACGCCCTGCTGCTGGAACGTGGCAAAGGCTCTCGGTCTGTTCCGTCTTCCTCACGGGACGGAAGCCCGAGTCGGGGCACCGTTCACTACACCAGCGCGAAGATTGTTCTGGTCGGTGACACCGGAGTGGGCAAGAGCGCCCTCGCCGAGCGGCTGGACAAGGACAAGTACGTGCCCTCCGAAAAATCGACGCACGCGCGACGGACGCTGCTGCTCGACAGTCAGATTGTCGAGACCGAACACGGCACGCAGATGCACCGCGAAACGGTGCTGTGGGACCTGGCCGGGCAGCCAGCGTATCGACTGGTCCATCAACTGAGTCTCGACGATGCCGCAGTGGCGTGCGTCCTGTTTGACGCCCGCAGCGAAACCAACCCGTTCGACGGAGCCGCGTACTGGGCTCAGGTCCTGCAGCAGACCAGAGCGAATCTGCAATTCACGCGATTCCTGGTCGCGTCCCGCGTGGATGTCGGTGGCCTGCCCGCCAGTGTGGAACGCATCCAGGCGTTCGCTCAGGAACATGGTTTCGAGCCCGAACTGTTTCAAACCAGCGCCCTCACGGGCGACGGCTGTCAGGAACTACTCGCCGCCATCCGCAATGCGATCGACTGGGACAAACTGCCCGCCGTGTCGAGCACCGAGACGCTGGCCGCGCTGCGCGCGTTCGTCTCGCGACTGAAGGGCGAACGCGACTCAGCAGACGAACCGTCGGACGAGTCGTTGCCGGAACTGCTCACGATTGCCGAGCTGAAACAGCAGTTTGAAGCGGACTGGGGGCAGTCGCTGTCGCTGGACGATTTTCTGGCATACCTGCAGCGGCTGCAGGATTCGGACGTGCTCGACGTGCTGGTCTACCACACCACCGGCCAGTCGCCGCGGCTCGAGGATCGAGTGCTGCTCGACGCGACCCGCATCGATGCTTACGCCAGCGCGCTGCTGGTCGCCGCGAAAGATGAACCAGACGGACCAGGACACCTGCTCGAATCGCGGATTCACGCGGGCAACTTCAAGCTGGAAGCTTCTGAACGACTCAGCAGCAAAGCCGACGAGCGGCACGTGCTGTGGTACGTGATCGAGAACCTCCTGACGCGAGACCTCGCCCTGCGCAAGACGATCAACGGAGAGGATTACGTTGTCTTCCCGGCTCAGTGTACGTCGCCGCTCGTATTCCCCGGCGGAACCGCGTTCGGTGTGGCGTTCGGGATGAGCGGACCTGTCCGGAGTATCTACGCGACGCTGATCGCTCAGTTGGCGCACTACGAAAGCTTCACGAAGCGTGAGTTCTTCCACGACGCCGCCGCGTACCACATCAAACCTGGCGAGCGGTGCCTGGTCCGTCTGCTCGACAATGGCAACGGGACGGGCGAACTGCAGGTCTCGTTCGATGAGACGACGAAGCCAGCCGTGCGACAGGGCTTTCTGGAGTTCGTTGGTCGGCACGTTGAATCGAAAGCCGCCCCGAACAGCGTCACCCGCCGCCACGCGTATCACTGCCACGATTGCCGCGAAGCGTTCGCTGACGATCTGGTCAGAAAGCGGGTGGAAGACAAACGGCCGGATCTGCTCTGTCCGCTGTGCGAGTCGCGGACGCCGCTGGTGAATCTGCTCTCGAAGCCGAACGCCGCCAGCCACCGCGTCGCCGAGGCAATCGATGCCAACGCGAAAACGGGTCGGAAGAAGCTCACGGCCAGCTGGGTCATCAAAGGCAAGAAGGCCGAGGGCGTGTACGACGTCTTCCTGAGCCACAACTCGGACGACAAGGACCACGTTGAAAACATCGCCCGCGAGCTACTCAAGGTTGGACTACGGCCGTGGTTCGACAAGTGGGATCTCGCTCCCGGCGACGCGATCACGGACAAACTGGAATGGGCAATCGAGAACGTGGACTGCGCCGCGCTCTGCTTCGGACCATCCGATGAGATCGGCAAGTGGCAGATCATGGAACACCGCGCGTATCTCGAACGATGGGCCAGCGGCGGGGCTCGCATGGTGCCGGTCATCCTGCCAGAAGTCTCGAAGGCACCGAAGATTCCATTGTTCGTTCGTCAGACGCTGTGGGTTGATATGCGAGACTGGCATGAGAAGGGGCACGACAGTTTCTACCGACTCGTCTGCGGCATCATCGGTCGTCCGCCAGGCGACTCGCCGCTGCTGAAGTTCAACGCTCGACAGGTTCGGAACTGGCAGAACGTTGACGATGGCATAGTCGACATGAAGGATTAAGCAGTCGGTCAACCTCAATTTCAAGAATCCGGCCGCGTTCGGTTGCGCTTAACTGTCAGAATTTCTTCACCATCAGGTCACGATGGAAATTAGTGGCGGCCTGCACTCGATCCTGCACGCTCATTGCGATCCGCCTCGTGTCAGATTTGGCGGCAGGCTTGTTGGCGTTGGCTCTTGTGGAAGCGGCAACAGGATTGACCTGACGCACGACTTGCGGTTTACGCATTCGCTCAGGTTGTTGCAGGCGACAGGTTTCGTTTCAGTTGGGCCATCGTGTCCCGCTGACGCTGCTCGACGAAGGCGCGGGCTTTGGCGACTCGTTCTTTCGCGGCGACCGGGTTCGCGGCCAGGTTCAGCACGGCCGGCACGATCTTCCGGTGTTCGTCGGGCTGGTCGAGATCGAACAGCCAGTCCCCCAGGCCGATGTCGCGCCACATGAAACCTTTGCTGGTCTGCTCTTTGAAGCGGCAGACGATGGCGGGAATGCCGTTGCCGACGGCCATGATCGGCGAGTGCATCTCGCTGCCAAACAGTCCCGCACTGCGGATGTACGTGCTGAGTGCCTCGTCGGTCAGCCAGAACTTCTCACGCCAGACGACTCGCTGTTTCACATCGTCCGGCAACTTCTCAAGGAACATTTCTTTGCCAACCGCCATCTGGGTCATGTCTTCCGGACAGAGCAGGACTTTCATGGATGTCTCACGTACGACGGCGGTGATCGCCTGACGTAAAGCCGCGTGGTCGTGCTCTTTCATCTGCTCGTTGTAAGCGTGCCGTTCCGGATCAACCGGTCGCTTCTTCGACGGAATGGTCCAGTACGGCGTGAACCGCAGCCGCGACAGGCAGCACAGAAACTTCCCCTCTTCCAGGTCGTTGGCCTTGAGGAACGCGGTCGCTCGATCATCGTCGCGCAGGTCGCAGGCGAACGCACCGTCTGGACCGAACTCCATGATCGGACAGGTGATTCCCTGCTGTTTTGCATGCTCCAGCGAGACCGAGTCCCGGAAGTAGACGAACTTCGCCCGACTCAACAGTGCCTTACGATCGGCATCCCAGAACGAGCCGTACGTGATCCCGTACACGCCGAAGGGTTTCTGCGTGTGCTTCACCCACGCGGCGACATCGTTGGCCGCCACCAGCGACGGCCCCGATCCATGCAGCAGAAAATCCGCCCAGGCGATGGCTTCACCCAGCTCGGCACTTGACGCCTTGCCATCGGCTCCGATCCGCCCTTTGACAATCTTCAGATTCGGAAACCGCCGATGCTCCATCCCGGCCACTTCGTCCGAGAGATCGGAAGACGCCCACAGAATCACTTCCGCCTCCGGGAAGTGTTTCTCGATCAGAGCCAGCACGCCTGGCGTGTGCGCGATGTCGCCAATATTGACGACCTGCCACGACGACCGCAGCAGAATCCGTGGCTTTCGACCACGCTCGGCACCCGAACACGCCGTCGACAGAACGGTGGCGAGACTCGATTGAAGAAAACGGCGTCGCTGCATGATGGCTACCCCAGGATGATAAGCGAGTTCGTAACTTCGGATTCTAACGTCGAGTCGAGTTCTGACTGCTCCTGATGACTGGCGGCGTGGCGTTGGTTGGGCCACAGAGGGTCAATGACTTTCCGGCAAACCACCAATAAACACCGGGTCGATGAAATGCTGGTCATCCAGCGCATCCTGAATGAACAGTTCTTCAACACGGTCACCGAGTGAGTATCCAAGGTCCGACAGGTCAATCCCCACGGCCAGGCCTCGGAACTTCACCACTTGACGTCGAGGTGTGCAATCAGTCGATTCCAGCTCGGCCAGTGAGTTTGCTGGCTGGCCAAAAAAGAAGACGTCGAAATCCGTCAGGTCGAGAGCCAACGGAGACTCCATCGTCAGGTCAAACTTGCGAATCGTGTGAGCACGCAGGCCCGGTCGGAATGTCATGGGGCTGATGTGGAAGGCGTCGCCGTCCGGTGAATTGGAAAACGTCTGCACGTCGAACAGCACGATGTCTGCGTCGGGACCGTTGACGACCGGTTTCTGAAAACGAATCGCCATACCAGGAGTGTCGGCATCCGGATCCGTGGTCAGTGGTACTTCGCTGCCGCCGGGGTTGATCACTCCGGTGACCAGACTGTGGTCGGAAGTGGTGTCTCGGCGATGACCGGGCAACGCTTTGTTACTGCAGAGAAACGCTCCAGAGAGACCACGGAACGCTGTCACTTCGACAGGAATCAGATCGTCGACAGGAATTTCGGAGACCACGCCTTCACGTTGAACGGTGACGCTGATGAGTCGATCGGCGTCGCCGTCGGGGCCGGTGGTGGCTTTGTACGAAACCACGCGATCGGGCAATTGGCGTCGATAGCTGGTCGCATCAAAAGGAATAGCGTCGGAGCTAAACTCGCCCACGTTCGCAAATTTCTGAGCGTTGTTAGCGGTCAGTCGCACGGCGGTGTCATTCACAACTTCCGAAACCGCGTGGGAATCGGAACAACCACGCGGGCCTTCAACGCGTTCGTAGATGTCCGCGGCTCCTTCGATGACCTGAACTTCGGTCTCGCTGGTTTCGGAGACGTTGACAGTGAAGCGAGTGCCGCGATCAACCACACGCGTGACGGGAGTCTCAATCCGAAAACCTTCAGCTCCGTCCGGCGCGTGAACCGAGCAGCGGCCCATATCCAAAGCCAGGCTCTCGTCCGAAACCACGCGGAAGACGGCCGGGCCTTCGATGATGGCGGACGCTCCGGTCGGAAACTCAAGCTCGACCAGACCACTCATCAGAACGTAATCACGCTGACGCGACAGGGCCGAGCCTTCCGGCGGCGACAGTTCACCGAAGAACCGGGCGTGAGACTGACTGGCGATGTGAACGGCTTCTTCGGTCGGGTTGTTCTGATTCGGATCCGGCCAGAACAACGGGCGGAAAATCAGGCCGAACAGAATGAGGCCGGCAATGGCAGTCAGGCTGCGGAGGACGGGACGACGACGCTGTTGATGTTGATGAGCAGCAGGCTGTCTGTCGCACTGTCCGACCTCGTGCATTACGCCGCTGACGAAACTCTCGCCGTCCGTCGGAAGCCGGTCGAGCGTTTCGCTGACGAACTGTTCGTGCCGCTCGACTTCTTCGGCGGCGATCAGCCCCAGCAGACGATGCGTCTGGAACTGGTCGGCAGCCTGCTTCAGCAGCGCTTCGTCGGAAGCCAGTAACTCGCGCAGTTCGGCGATTCCGGATTCGTCCAGTTCGCCTTCGAGGTAGTCCGTCCAGAGTTCTTCAAAGCGATTGGGCTGACTCACGACACGCCTCCTTCACTGGCCACCATACGGCGTTCGATGCACTGCTGAAGTTTCTGCCGCAACTGCCAGAGTTGCTTCTTCACGGCGGCGACTGAGCGACCGCTGCGAGTCGCCATCTCTTCCAGCGGGATTTCTTCGTCGTATCGCCACGTGACGAATCGCCGCATGTGGTCTCCCAGCTGACCAAGACACTCCTGCAGATAATCGAGCTTCGTGGTCCACAGTTCCGGCGGCTCCGAGGCTCGTCGCTCCAGTTCCCGCTGCAACAAATCCGGCGCATATCGCGCGTGATAGTCCGCGATGCGTCGCAATCGAGTGGTTTCTGATTTCAACTGATACCGGGCAATCGTGAACAGCCAGGCGGAGAAGTTGGTGCCCGGTTCAAACTCATTCAACCGCGTGTAAGCCGCGACGAACGCACGCTGAGCGATTTCATCCACGTCCACACCGGGCGGCGACTGAGCCACCAGCCACGCTCGCAAAGGACGTTCACAGTGCCGCACGACATGTTCAAATGCAGCAGCGTCACCGCGCAGCACTCGACGCAGTGACTGCTCAAATGGATCGTCGGCTGTGGTGTCAGGAAGACTCATGTCAGTGAATATGGCAGATGCCGACGGAAAGTTACCCTCAATTCAGGCAGCGGTTGAAAGTTTTCCCGAGTGGCGCGGCAACTGAAACGACGGCTCACGGAGCCAGCGGGCGGCTGATCAGCATCTTCAACTTTGACTTCGGACCGACGATTTCCCTGGCGAGAATGTCCGCCTCGGTGAAACGCGCCAGCAGAATTTCGCCGTCGGTCGCTCGATTGCGGTCATAGGAAATGTAGATCGTGCCGTCCGGAGCCTGGAAACCATCCGGATACGAAATCCCTTTCCGCTCGTCGAGTACCAGTCCGCCGCTCCAGGTGTTCCCATCGTCGTCGGACAACCACGCACTCAGTTGAACTCGCCCGGAGTGGGCATCGATCTGGTCGCCGTGCTTGATCAGCAGCAATCTGCCCGAACTGAGGCGACGAATGTGGAAGCGTGCGTTCGGCTGCTTGATCGCCGAATCAATCGGCGTCGACCAGGTCTTTCCCTGGTCAGTAGAAGTGGACTCCATCATCCCCTTCGATGTGCGAGCCAGCATCCACAGCGAGTGATCCCGGCGTTCGACAATCATGTGCTCGTGCCAGTCCGGATTGGGAAATGTCGCCATTCCGCGTCGTTCCCAGGTATCTCCCTTGTCAGTCGAAACGAAGACGTTGGCGCCGCGCATCGAGTCGAGTTCCGGAAAGCAACCCTTGAACGGGCCGAAGCCGCCGCGCTGATCGAGTGACATCGGCAGCATCCACTCACCGGTCGAGAGCACCGTCGGTTTATTGAGCGTGACGCCGTGCCAGATGCGGCGTGGTGCAGACCAGACCGGCTCGTCGGCATCCGGATTTTCGCAGAGCGTGGCCCACACACCGGCTCGACCGTCGAACATGTCCATCGACTGGTCGAAGATCAACCACAGTCGACCCAGCGGGTCCGTCCACAGGTTGCCCACCAGAATACTCCGCGGTCGTGGCAGTTCTTTGTCATGCGTATCAACAACCAGCCGCGGCGATGACCAGTGCTCTCCGTCGTCGTCACTGGTCGCCAGAACAAAGAAAGCTTGCGGGCTGTCGCCGCCTGCGACCCAGCAGGCCCACAACCGTCCGCCGGGTGTGCGTTCAATCCCGATGGTCATGCCGTAGTCAAGCTTGTCGTAGTCGTACTCAGGCAGCGGTGACGTGTTGAGCTTTGGCGGCACCAGCGCGTAATCAGCGATTTTCTCCATACGCTCAATTCGGCTTGCGGCATCCTCAGATGATTCGGGCACCGGTTGGACAGCGGAAACTTCGGTGCCTTCTCCAGCCACCAGGAAGGCCAGTTTTCGGACGCGCAGACGTTCTCCCTTTGTCAGCACTCGTCGCCACGCGAAGACGCGGTTGATCTCGCCCGGAAAGAGCTGAAACTCAGGCGTGTCCACCTGAGTGAATCCCTGTTTCAGCAGCGCCGCACTCTGATTGGCTGAATGAGGTTTGCTCAGCGTCATCACAAAGATCTCGCCGGGTTTCTGACACTGGACTTCGTAGCCTTCAATGCTGGTCCGTAGAAAAGACCGCCCCATCAGAAACTCCGGAGCTTCAGTCAGTGTGTAATCCCGATCGGTAAACAGTTTCACGCCGACCTTCATCACAGCCGCCTGTTCCGCCGGCTTCGGTATTGGTTGGCGATGTCGGCCGGCCTGAGACGCGAATTCGCCAGCCTGTTCCAGGCGACCGAACATGATGGCTTCCTTGCGACTGGGCGACGTGTCGCCCTGAGTCACGCAGAGCCAGACGACTCCGTCGTGTTCGCGAAAGGTTGGATACTGAAATGACCTCGTCGATTCAAAGCGGTATTTTCGCTCCCAGGTTTTCCCATCGCGAGAGATGTCGACGTTGAACACACTGCGGTTAACGCCGTGAATCCTGGTCGCCTCCTGCCAGCCGAGATAATACAGATCGCCAAACCGATCGAATGTTGGTTTGGAATTCGCCCCATTGGGAACCCAGGGCAGTTCGGTGCCGATCGTCCAGGTCTTCCCGTCGCGACTGGTGGTGAAGTGATAGTTACCGCCATCGTTGCGACAGATCGCCATCCAGGTGCCATCCGGCAGACGATTGACCGCCGACTCACTCAACGCCGCGGACTGCGGCTCGTTGAAGTGCCCGACGATTTCGAAGGTTTCGAAGTCGTCGTGGACAACAGCCAGCGCATTCTGCTTGCCGGGAAAGTTGTTAATTGCAACGTAGTTCTTTCCGTCAAACTCCTTGAACGAATCAAACAGGTAGAGCCCGAAATCTTTCGCGTCTTTCGTGAAACCCCTGGCGACAGCATCGGCGTGAAAGTAGCGAGGCTGCATATCGAATGTGCCAGCCGCCGTCTTCAGCCTGGCCTTGTGAATCGTGTTGGCGAATGTCTGCGTCGTCAGATCAAAATCGCGATACCACGTTTGCGCCTGCCGTTGCCCCGGCTGCTCACTGGCGAAGTAACACCGGAGCGTCTTTGCATCTGTCTGCAGAATCCGTGGCACGAAACAGGCACCGACCGGCAGCGTCTCGTTCTCGAACGCCTGCTGAGAACGCGCAAACGGGATGACATTTTCAACCTTCAGCGTGTCGAGATTCACGATCGACATCGCGCAGTAAATCTCGGGCCACGCAGCACTCTCGCCGCCTTTCAGATCGTTCACTTCGGCGACGACAAAGGCTCGCCGGTCAACGAATGCCATCTCCGCATCGTGCGCTCCTTTGACCTGCGGAGCCGTGACAGTCACCAGCCGTTGCATGACTTCATCGCCAGCCAGAGCGGCGTCCCAGCCCGGCGGAAGCAGACTTTCCGGTTTCTCCGACGTCGCGGATTTTCCCGACGTTGCCTCATCCGCCGACAGCATTCCCGATGCGCCACACACGAAAGCGACCAGCAGAAGCAGTCGGGTTAACCTGCGGAGTTTTATCACCAGAGTAGCCCTTTTCATCGATATTCCTGATTTCACTGCGGCAGGCAGCAACATGACAACTTCGAGTAACCCTGCAGATCATCACTGCGGAACGACATCGCCCAGTACCAGAATCTGCCCGACGCGGACGCAGGTGCCCTGGTACTTCGGCGACTTCAACTCGACATCGGGATCCTTCAGCCGGAACGCGACGCTCTGACGGTCCGGCTGATCCGGGTGAACTTCGATGGTCACCGTGTGGAGTTCGTTCGGATCCAGCCCGTCGGCGACCGACAGTGTCGCGATACGGTGGTAAGTGCAGTAGCTGTCGAAACGGGGAACCGGCTTCGGACGCGTCTTTCCATCCACGGTGATAACAACCTGACCGCCATCCGGACCGAGCAGGTCGTACAGCTTGGCGGAGGTACCACGGAACTGAAACGTCAGGCGACTGCCAGGCTCGGTCGTTTCCCATAGCGTGCCCATTCGCAGCCCGAACGATTTTGCCAGACGCGAATCGGAGGGAAGTTCCTTCCACTCAGGCGAAAGCATGCGAGCGTCGATCGGAACCATTTTCGCCGCCTGCCAGTGATCTTCGACAAACGCCTGCTGCAGCTTCGACTGGTGGTCAACTGGAGTTGACTGGTCGCTCATGTGACGAACGGCCTCGGCGACGACGTCCGTATAAATCTGGTGGCCTGCATCAAGCGGATGAACGCCATCCTTCGAGAACTGCACAACACCGGGCGAGGCTGGTTCGTCAGACTGAAAAATGAGTTTGCCGGCCTGTTGCAGCTCGACGATCTTCAGCGCGAAATTGATCGAGGGGATTCCATAGTGATCAGCCAGCAGCTCCATGGCCGACGCCGCAGTCGGACAGAGTCCCTTCTGAAGGTTCGCCTCGTAACCGACTCGGTAGGTGTAAACAAAGCAGATGTCCGTGCGTGGATTCGCCGCCCAGGTCTGACGTACGATCCCCTCCACCGCCTGCCAGATGCGGTGCGGCGTGGCGCCGCCATCGTTGACGGCGAATTCGACAAACAGCAGATCGGGCTTGTGCCGCAGGGCATCCCGCTGAACTCGAAACACGCCGAGATCACTGCCTGTCCCGCCGATGGCCGCATGAATCTCATTGACCTCAGCCTTCGGGAATTCCTTGCTGAACCATTCACGAGTCTTCACACGCCAGCCGGCTGCAGCCGTTATCGAGCCGCCCAGATACGCAATGTTGACCGGCTGACCATCGCGTAGCTTTTTCAGAACATTGCCCAGTCCGTCGCGCGAACGAAACAACTCTGCTTTGACCGGCTGAAACGTGGGGGAATCCGCAAGTGCCGAAGAAGTCGACGCCAGCATCGCCACCAGACATGCGAGACGGAAAACCGAAGTCATCAATCGAACTCTGTCATCAGCCAACGAAAATGCATTCATGAAGCACCATTGATGTTCGTTCAGAAAGGAAACCGGAGTCAGGCTCAACTGAAAAAAGAATCCTCAGAGCGGATCGCTTTCCCAATCAATACTGGATGAGAAGGATGATACACGGGCGTCTGTCCCACATCGATCAACCCAGTCCTCATTGACAAGCCGAGCCGTCAGGCCAGCATCCCGTCAGCCAGGGCGGTGCTGGCACTCGAAGGCGGCATCAGCATCCCGTATTACGCTGCAAATATCTGAGTTGGAATTTACAGGCCCGCGTACAGCCCCCCGTCTCATGAAGCTTTTTGAACACGAGCGAGCCGAGACAGCAGAGTCAGGATTCGAGCGGGTTCTCTGTTTCCTCGGAGGTCTGCTGTTAAGGAATGCGTCCGAAACAACTTCCCGAATGCGTTGAGAACGGCGATGTACGTCATTCCCGCGCAGAGTCCTGGGCTCGCGAAGGCGGGGCCGGGAAACCAGTTCTCCCTGGTCTGCTGGTTTCCCGCCTCCGCGGGAATGACACGATTGAAAATCGGGAAGTTATTCTCGACACGTTCCTGAAAGGTCAACAGGTTGACCCAGTCAGGATCGCTGGAACGTGCGGCGACAGAATGCGTTCAGGCCACCGCCTGGAAACTCGTGGGAGCAGGGTGCGTCTGGACGCACCAATCCAACCTGATCGGCAGGCCCGGCACACATCGGATCGGTGCGTCAA
>JABMPE010000617.1 GCA_013203845.1 Rhodopirellula sp.
TCGCAGGACTGGTAGCGGATGTGGAGTTCGAAAGCCTCCTGTTTTCCTGCCGCCGATTTGGGAACCACCAGCTCGCCGAAGATCGTGATCTTTCCGTCGTAGACTTTGTAGGCTTCCGGCACCCCTTCAACCTGCAGCTCTTTGCCCTTCGGAAACTGCAGCGACTCCAGCGTCGTGCCCTGATCTGACCGAATCGAAACGGTCGTTGGAATCAGGAAGTCAGGGAATGCCGGGTTGGTGTTGATATGCCAGCCCGGTTCCACTTCCAGCACAACGGCAATGCGACAGCGACCGCCAGCGGGCAACCGACTGGTCGAGAGGAACGCCGTCGCCGTGACCCGGTCGGGCGTCTTTTTTGACTCGGAGCCCTTTCCTTGATCGCCTTTCTCACCGTCACCGCTGGCAACCGGTGAGTCGGGATGTCCGCCTGGATTGAGCGGAGCCGCCGGCAACTCCCGCGGCGCCGGACCGGTCGGCGCTGCTCCTGGTTTCGGCACTGCTCCTGGTTTCGGCGAAGTTGTCTGCGGCGGAGATGACTCCGCAACCGGCTGGTCCTGTCGAGCGCGTTCGGTGAGTGATCGGTAATCCTTGTGATCAAGGTACTCGTTCAATGCCAGCGCCAGGTTGCTGGTCCCGCGTGGGTTCCTTTTCATTTGCGGAGCGAACAGTTCCAACGTCTTCGCAGCCCGCTCCCGGTAAGTCGGATCTCCTGTCAGCGACGCCAGACGAATCAGGTTTCGAACGCTAACGCTGTTTCCCGAGGGCAGGACGGAATCCCATGCGTTCTTCGTGCGGGACAGCAGTTTTTCGTGATCGTGCGCGGTGAAGAAAAAGCCGCCGTCTGCTTCATCGTAAAACAGGCGAATCTGGTCGTCAGTCAGACGGCGGGCAGCGATCAACCATTTCGGGTCGCGCGTGACGGCGTGCATTTCGAGCATGGCTGCCACCAGGAAAGCATAGTCGTCGAGATACGCCTGCAGCTTTGCCGTTCCACCTCGCCAGGTTCGCAGCAGCTGACCGTCTTTGTTCCGCATGTTCGTCAGAATGAACATCAACGCGCGGTCGGCAGCGGTCAGATACTTCTGCTGAGAGAAACTGGCGCCGGCGTTCACGAACGCTTTGATCATCAGGCCGTTCCAGCTGGTCAGTATCTTGTCGTCTTTGATGGGCGATTCCCGCTGATCGCGAACTTTCAGCAGTCGTGCTCGCAACTCTTCAAGTTTCAGCCGGATGACTTGTGGCGGCACCTTCTCGTCGGCGGCGATCTCTTCAATCGAACGCGGCAGATGCAGCACGTAGCCGTGCTCGAATGGAGTCTCCAGATTCAGGCCGTAAGTCTTTCCAAAAAAGCTCGTCTGGTCACCCAGCGTCTGCTGCACCTCGTCGCGCGACCAGACGTAATACTTGCCTTCAATTCCGTCCGTCTCGGCGTCGATCGCCGAATGAAATGCGCCGGTCGGGTCGGTCATGTCGGTCAGGATGAATGACAGAATCTCCTCCGCCACCTGGCGATACTCGGGCTTGTTGGTGGCTCGTGCGGCGTCAATGTAAACGTTCGCCAGTTGAGCATTGTCGTAGAGCATTTTTTCAAAGTGCGGAACCAGCCACTGACGGTCGGTGCTGTAGCGGTGAAACCCGCCTGCCAGGTGATCTCGAATTCCACCGGCAGCCATGGCGTCGAGCGTGTGATACAGAACCCGCTCCGCCACCGCGTCGTTGTGATGTTCGGCTTCGTACTGCAGCAGCGCGAGCTTCGTGGGCACCGGAAACTTGGGTGCATCCGGATTCTCGATGTGAAAATCGACGCCGCCGAATTCCGGATCATGACTCTGCACGATCGATCGCGAAACACTTTCGGCCAGCTCACGTGTCAGGTCGACTTTCTCCAGTGAGAACCCCGGAGCCATCTCTTTCTGAAGGTATTGCGTAATTGTGTCGGCACCCTGATCGATGCTTGCTCGCTGAGTCGTCCACGCGTTGACGATCCGTTTGGTCAGCGTCGGAAAGCCGGTGCGACCATCAATGTCTCCGGGTGGAAAGTACGTGCCGCCCGCAATGGGTTTTCCTTCCGGAGTCAGGAACATCGACAGCGGCCAGCCACCACCTCCACCGGCACCGCTGAGCTGGTTGTAAATCTGCAGAGCCGTCATGTAGATGTCATCGATGTCTGGTCGTTCTTCGCGGTCAACTTTGACATTGATGAAGTGCTCGTTCATGTATCGGGCAATCTCTTCGTTCTCAAAGACCAGCCGCTCCATGACGTGGCACCAGTAGCAACTGCTGTAGCCAATCGAAAGAAAGATCGGCTTGTCGCCCGTCTTCGCCGCTTCAAACGCCTCCGGCCCCCAGGGGTACCA
>JABMPE010000618.1 GCA_013203845.1 Rhodopirellula sp.
ACCAACTCCCGCCGACACGATCTGAATTCCTGGCGGGTAGGCTCCTTTGGAATTGTCGACGACGATGGCTTCGCCGTAAGTCTCACCGCCGAGAACTTCGACTTTGCAACTGGTGCGGCGAGAACCCGTGTCGTAACGCGACTTGTTCTTTTTCAGATAATCGAGAGCCGCGCCGATGGTGGAGAAGTTGCCGCCCGGCCCCACCTTCACCAGCGGTCCGAGTATTTTGCCGCTGCCGCCAGCAGCCGTCTGCGATGTGGTTGAACTGGCGGTCGAGCCTTTCCCTTTCGTCGACGATTTGGAACTACTGGCCGTCTTCTTTGGCGTCGATTTGTCATTGGCCCCGCCAGTGAACATGAAGTACGCGCCGACGCCAACGATCAGCGTGACAACCACGCCCGCGATGATCGCAACGGGCGGTTTCTTCTTTGTGGTCGCCACCGAAGCCACCGGCACCTGGCCGGGCGCGGCAAACTGGCCAGAACCGACCGGCGGCATTCCGAAGGAAGGGGCATCTGTCGGAAATGCCGGTTGAACTGGCTGAGCCTGAACTGGCTGACCGAACGGTTGCTCGGCAGCAAACCCTGTTGGAGTGACCGGAACCGCTGGCTGAACCGGTGCGGCAAACATCGGAGCGGCGGCCGCTGGATCAAAAACCGGAACAGCCGGAACTTCCATGCCGGGAAACATCGGAGCCGCAGGGGCAGCCGGGACAAAAGGCTGCTCAGCAACCGGCGATGCAAACGGGGGCGCATCGGTAGCTGGCGGTTCGGCGGCAGGTGGCGCCCCAGGAAAAACCGGGGCGTTACCTGGTGCTGGCTCGAACGCAAATGGATCGACCGGAGCTTCAACGACAGGCGAGGCCGATGGCACGATGTCGAAATTGACCTGACTCGGAGCTTCCACAGGATTTAACAGCGTCGCGTCGGCTGGAGCATTCGATGGTGTGTGCCCGGACGGAACGTATTCCTGAGTCTGCTCCATCACTGATTGCGTTACGTCGGCAGGATCGTCCAGTCCAGGAATTTTCTGTCCCGTGGGCGTCCCACCCAGCAAACTGGGATATTCGTCTCCGTTTTCCAGACCAAGCGGTTCGGGCAGAATCGAAGGATCGAAATCCGCCAGAGGTTCGACAGCCGACTCATCGTCATCCCACCCTGCCAGATCCTCAACGTTTTCTGGTACTTCGAGTTCGCTGATTCCTGTTTCAAGGAAAGCTGGTTCGGAACTGCGTTCAACCGGTTCCGGCTCAGATGCATCCGGCTCGACGGGAGCGACGGGAACAACCGTTGCTGCGACAGGCACGGACTCCGACGGCTCAACCGGGTCAGCAATCGGCGTCGCGACAGGCACGGCTACCTTGATTTCGGTGATCGGCTCTACGTCAAGCGGTGGCTGAGGTTCAGACACGTCGCCCTGCTGAATTTCCACCGGAGCGGCCATCGGCGGCTCTGCAGGAGCAGCCACTGTCGGTTCAACGGGAGCCTCCATTCCAGGCGAGAAGACCGTCTCCGCTTCCGGCGTGGTCAACGCGGGGGCGGCAGGCTCGACGCCGCCATCAAACCCTGCCAGGAACGCTCCGAATCCTGGATCAGCTCCGTTATCGATGGCTGGCTCCGCGGGCTGTGCTTCAGCGATGATCGAATTCTTGTCTGGCGAATTCATGTCGGTTGAAATCGGCATCGCTGCCACTGGTTGAGCGGCAGGTGAACCCTGCGGCTCCGCCGCCTGAGATCCAGATGCCTGCGACAACACGTCTCCCTCGGTAACAATGACCGCTGCCGGCGCAGCCTGCGGTACGATGGGCTGTGCCACGGGAACCGCGACAGCGACCGCCTTTGCAACGGGAACGGCACCCCCGGAAGTTCCGGCATCGGACTTCAGGAACGCATCCGGATGAGCAGCCCTCCAATTCGGACTGGCATAAATCTTCAGCCAGCGAGCAAAGGCGACGGAAACTTCATCCATCGTCTGAAATCGTTCTTCCGGCTTCTTCGCCATCATACGACTGACGATTTTCTCCAGCTCCACACCACGTGGCGTATTACCAATCTCCGGCCGTACTTTTGCAATGGCTGGCGGTTCCTTCGTCTGATGGAACATCAGACGTTGAGTCAACGTTCCTTCCCGAAACGGCGGATAGCCAGTCAATGCGAAATAGGCCGTGCAACCCAGTCCGTAAATATCAGCGCGATGGTCAGCCGTATGACTGTCCAGAGCCTGTTCGGGAGCCAGATAATCTGCCGTCCCCAGCACCTTTTCATCGTGTGCCAGCGTGAGTGGGTTGTCGTCAGAAACTTCGGAAAATCTCGCGAGCCCGAGGTCCAGCACTTTAACGACGCCAGATCGATCAATCAGCAGATTTCCTGGTTTGACGTCGCGGTGGATCAACCCGTTTTTGTGAGCATTGTCGAGCCCCATCGCCGCCTGCCGAAAGAACTCAGCCGTATTATCCAGCGTCAGCGGCCCCTTCTCTTTCACGTGGTCGTGCAGGCTTTCGCCATCAACATATTCCATGACCAGGAAGTGGATGTCCTTATCACCTTCCGTCTCGTGGTCGATATCGTACGCCCGAACAATATTGGGGTGATCCAGCGACGCGACGGCGCGAGCTTCCCGATGAAATCTCGCCAGATACGACGTGTCATCAACACGCTTGATCGGAAGCACTTTGATCGCACACTGGCGACGCATCAGAATGTGTTCGGCCAGATAAACCGAACTCATGCCGCCTTTACCGAGCAGCCGGCGCAGTCGGTACTTACCCAGCGTGAAACCTCTATGTTTGCCTTTGAGCAGTTTGTCGGCCTGCCATTCTGTGAGCAGTTCGCGTTCCACCAGTGAATCCGCCAGCACTGCAGCTTCAGCAATGTTGTGCCCCTGATCTTCGAGATCTTCCAATTCACGTTTCAAGCGACCAGGTTCGACGAGACCGCTTTGCTGGATCAGACTGAGAAATGATTCGGCGCTGATTCTGGACATGATAACTCTTGCGCAGGCTGTGCAGCGTTGGTGACTACGGATTCGAGTCGAGCATTCGGACGAGTTTCCGAGAACGAATTCTTCGTGGTCAAAACCGCTAAACTACCAGCCGATTCAGTGGCTTGCCAGCAACCTTCGTCAGTTCTTCTGCTTGACAGCGGCATTCCACATACTTCACGAGAATCGATCGGAGCCATGAACGGAGATTTGCCTTGGTTTCACGATCCGAGTTCAACAGGTGACAGCGTCACGACACCTGCGAAAAGATGAAATTCGACAAACGGTGCCTCGCAGGGATTTCCGCTGGCTATATGAATTCGACCGCGACCTGGCTCGGCAATGATCGCGGCAACGGTGCGTCCCGAAGCAGGCAGCATCTCGTTGCCCGGGCCGTCATGCGGGTGTCGACAAATGCTGACAGGATGGCCATCGTGATCCGCCAGAATTGACTTCAT
>JABMPE010000067.1 GCA_013203845.1 Rhodopirellula sp.
AGCCACCAGATCCGGATTGTTCGTCGGAATAGCCGACACGTTTCCTTCAAAGATAATCGGCGCTGGAAACTCGATGCCTTGCTCCAGTGAAAGGGCTCTTACACGGCTCAGGTGCCCGTCTCGTTTGTCGTCATCGAGCCATGCAATCTGGAACGGGTGATTTCCTTCCAGAAGTCCGTTGGCGTCGTTGTAAATGGCTTCGCCCGGTCGCGTGAGCAATCGAGCGGCTGTGTTATCTTCACTTAAAATAAGGTGCGCGTCGGCCTCGCTGCATTGCAGAGCGATTCGGACCGCCACCTGCCCGAGCGTACTGCGGGCCAGCGAGTACGCTCCACCGAGCGATTGCGATCCCAGCATGACATGAATTCCGAAGGCTCGCCCCTGACGCACCAGACGGTCCATCAGTAACGCCGCCTGCTGCGAGATGCGGTCGTCCTCAGTGAAGAATTCCTGAAACTCGTCGATCAGCAACATGATCCGCGGCATCCGCTCTGGATTTTGATCGCGGAAACCGACAATGTCCTGCACTCCTCGTTCGCGAAACAGGTCTCCGCGTTCCTTCAGGATCCCGTCAAGACGTTGCAGGACACTGAGTCCAAATTCGCGGTCGCTTTCGATGGCGATGACACGAGCGTGCGGAAGTCGATTTGAAGCGTACGTCTTAAATTCGACGCCCTTCTTAAAGTCGATCAGATAAAACTCAATCTCGTTCGGGCTGTAATGCAACGCCAGATTTGTCACCAGAATGTGCATCAGCGTTGATTTGCCGGAACCCGTCTTACCGGCGATCAGGACATGTTGTGACGTCCCTTTTCCCAGACGCATATTCTGAAGTTTCGTCGCTCCCGCGCGGCCCAGCGGAACATCCAGGCCGCCACGACTGTCCTGCTGCCAGAGTTCTTTCGGCACCACCCGCTCGAACGAAACTTCCACACGCCGAGCATCCTTCGATTCATCGCCGACCCGCTTGACGAACCTGCTGAATTCATCCGGCTCGGGCGGTTTGTGCATCTCAAGCGGCAGCCAGGCAATGTCCGGATCATCAAACGAGAAGGAACCATCTTTCCAGGTGAGACATGTGGCTTCGTATGCCGCGTCAGTCAGGTTGAAGTTCGGTGGCATCGTCAATTGCGGGTCGACGCTTAACAGCGTGTACACACCACATTTCGGGCCACTCGACATGATACTCGTCAAACGTCGCGCCGCTTGTTCGGTGAAGCTCGACGGGAAGCCTGCGATGACAAGAATGTGATACGGCTCGGCGACTTCTCCGGCAAACTCGTTGTACTCTTCGATCGTTTTGAATTCGTTCCGAAGGTACGTCTGGAAAACCGTCTCCATGTGCTCGGTCAGGTCCGTGAGACGTTGCTCAATATGTGTCGCTTCCGTCCAGATTCGGCTGGTCACCAGGAGTTCGTCGTAGTCGACAAGATGCATGAACGCCGAAAAGTTCTCACCGAGACCGATCGGATCGATGATCGTGAATCGAACTTTCCCCGGTGGCAACGTTGCCAGCAATCGCAGCATCACCACTTGTAGAAGATCGACCGACGCTTCGCGGCCTTCGCCACCACTGGCACTCAGCAGAAGCGAGGCCTTGTCCGGAAAAGGCAGCATCGCGGGGATGGTGAATTCACTGGTTTCAGGAACAAGCCGATCGTCTTCCGGCATGCCGTATTCGATATCGTCAAGTCGGAGTTTAAAGTCGCCAAGCCGCACGCCAGTGGGAATCGCCGTCGCCGGGGACCAGTTTCCAAACGCCAGATCCGGCCAGCGTTGTGAGATGCGAGCGGTGTCGGCACTCATTCGGTCAGCCGTTGCTCGTACCGTGTCAATGACTTCATGCCACGACCGAGCCATATTCTGCCAGTCAAAGTCATACTGCTGCCGGATCGCTTGAATTCGATTTTCGCTTTCCTGACCCAGCTTCTTCAGATTCCATTCGAATCTCGCTTTGAGTTTTTCCAGCTTGCCGGGGAATTCGTCGTGAGCAAGCTGGAGTCGCTCGTCCCGTTCGCGAGTCAGTGATTCCATCAACGCCGGGTATCGATCGTTGGCCTGTTTGAGTAACGCCGCACGCTGCTGCTTGTGCGCGTTCGTCTCGCGATCAAACTTCTCCTGAGCTGTTCGCAGTCGCGAGTCCCGTTCCTCAACAATCGCCGAGTACCACTGGTCGAACTCTTTCTTTCGACGCTTGAATTCACGAGCCGACAATCTCGACCATTGCTGCCGCACAGCCTGCAAATCCACCATGTGTTGAGCGAGTTGTCCATAAACAGAATCGGCTCCGTTGCGAGCAATGCCGAACAGGATGCCCTGAACGGTCAACGTCAGGACCGCAGAACTTCCCGCAAGGATCGCCATCCACTCCTGCATGGGTGGCGTCGTTTTGAAACCAAGCAACGCCGGATCAATGGCAAACGATGCCGCTGTTGTCAGACTGCCAGCGATTACCACGAAGCAGACCAGTGGCAGCAACCCACCGAATAGAAACGGCAATTTCTGGCGTTGTAAACGTGTTGACAGAGAACGCGATCGCTCAGCCCGTTCTTCAAAAACCTGCAGCAAGCCATCCAGAGACTGTGGCAGAGGGCCGTGTCCAGGTTGATCGGGGGCGGTCCACATCCGGCGTTTCTTCAGGGTCGAAACGACTGACTCCTGCAATGCTTCAAGCTGAGCAGCCTCACCTTCCATGTGCTCGCGAGATCTCTCAACGTTGTGCTCAAATTGTTCGAACTGTTGCTTCGGAGATCCGCCCGCATTCTCGTCGAAGTAAGACACGACCATCCAGCGGGTCTCTTCGAACTCCTGACGAATCTGGTCTGCGATGTCTTCATAATTTTCGTTCGCCGCGTTAAGAGCTTCGTCATACTCTTCCGACGCTGCTGAATAGTGCCCCTGAAAATGAAGCCCTGCCTCAGCACAAACCGAGTCGTACTGGGTTTGCAGCGAGGTTCGTTCGGCGTCGTAGGTTGACTGCTGTTCGTCAATTCTGGCCTGGAGCTGAGCCTGTTCCTCGGCAAGTGCCTTTTGCAGCCGATGTGCGAGTCCAAGTTCACCATCGACTCGCTGGGCGATTCCATCGAACAGTGACTGAATCAGATTCCTGACTCGCTCTGCGGCCGCTTCACCTGACACTTTTCTCACCTCGTGTTGCGGGCCACCCGGGGACCGCCTGGAAGCCGTTGTACATTCCGACTTCGCGGTGTTTGCTGAATACTGAAGGCCGAATATCGAAGAATTCAGTGTAGCCGCTGATGAATCAGACAACATCTGAGTTACGGCGGCTTCGTCGTATTGCCGGGAGAGTTCGTCAGGATCGGTTTTGCGATGCAGCGTTGGCATGATGTTCCGAATTCTCCGAGCAGGAGCGACACTGGGAAACGACTTCAGAAATAGGACGCACGCGTCTTCCGGAAACTTGAATGGTGATACGAGCGAATTCCGTTCAGACGTGATGACGCCGATATTTCCAGTCCACATCGCCACAATCGAAGCCTGTCAGAGGCAGTCCCGTTCGGCTTCATGCATGGTCTCGGCCATTCGATTGACGGCATCGAGCGACAACTTGACGGTCAATGCCAGCGGTACGAGATACTCTTCCTCGAACTTCCGAGCGTTGTCGTCGTTCCACTTTTCCTGCGCATCCATCCAGGCTTCCTGAAGACTTTCCAGGGACGAGTGGACCTTCGCCGCGGGCGACCCCAGATCAATTAAACCCATTGGATACCTCGTTTTGGTAATGGTGCCGCGTGAAAACATTCTGCGACACACTTGTGCTGGCCATATTTGAAAACGCGGATCCCGCTTGCGAATCAACAGAATTTGAAAAGTGATGTTTTCGGATAGTCGCCCGCCTCGAAGTTGTTGCATGGGTCTGGTCTGTTTCGTCGGTACATTCCGGCGTCGCGCGCAAAGAAAACTCCCGATATCAGCAATTGCTGCTATCGGGAGTTCAGGTGTCCAAACGGCACAATGGTCGCGTTAGAGGGTGACCTTAGAGAATGGCCTTCACTTTCTTGAGGAACTCTGCGTTCGTTGGGAACCGCTCCAGCGTCCGCGTGAGTGTCTCCATCGCTTCGACAGGACTGAGCGAAATCAAACTGCGACGCAGCATGATCACACTCTCAAGAGCGTCTTCGGAAAACAACTTTTCTTCGTGCCGGGTTCCTGATCGAGTGATGTCGATCGCTGGCCAGATGCGACGATCAGCCAGGTCTCGACTGAGCACCAGCTCCATATTTCCGGTGCCTTTGAATTCCTGGAAGATCACTTCATCCATTCGACCGCCGGTTTCAATCAGCGCTGTGGCCACGATTGTGATTGAGCCGCCTTCGTCGAACTGACGAGCCGTACCGAACAGCTTCTTCGGAATGTCCAGAGCCTTCACGTGAAGGCCGCCGCTCATCGTTCCTGAGTTACGAGAACCTCCGCCCCCGCCACCACCGCTCCATTTATTAAACGCACGAGCCATTCGCGTGATACTGTCCATCAGAATAAAGACATCCTTGCCGGTTTCAGCCATTCGCTTCGCCCGCTCGATCATGAGCTGGCTCATGCGGACATGGCTTTCAACGTCGCGGTCCATTGAGGAAGCAATGACTTCGCCTTTTACGCAGCGAGTCATTTCCGTGACTTCTTCCGGACGTTCGTCGATCAGCAGTACCATCAGATGCATCTCTGGATGGTTCTTGCTGACGGCATCGGCAATGTCCTGCAGAAGCATGGTCTTGCCGGTCCGTGGTGGAGCGACCAGCAGCGCCCGCTGACCTTTTCCGACCGGTGTCAGTAAATCCATCACCCGCATGGTGACGGGCTTGGGGCCTGTCTCCAACTTAAGATGCGTATGCGGTGTGATTGGCGTCAGTTCATCAAAGTGTTTGACCTGTTCGTAATCTTCCGGGGACAGTCCATCGATCAGTTCGACCTCTCTGAGTCGCGGCCCCTGATTGCGAACGCCAGGACCAACATCCCCTCGGATCATCACTCCTTCACGCAGGCGATACTTCTCAACGAGTGAACTGGTGACGAAAGGGTCTGACTCCTGCGCGACATAGCCTTTTCAGCATTTCGGAGGAAACCATATCCCTTGGGATGCAGCTCCAGCACTCCATCAATCGTGCCTTCAATGACCTCAGTGCTCGGCGCCACTGACCGAACACGATCGCGATTGTTTCCCGGTCGACTATCACGGCCGTCGCGACTATCGCGTCCGTCACGAGTGTCACGTCCACCACGTCCACGACGTCGGCGTCCACCCCGTTGACTATTCACGTTTGCTCCACCACCGCCTCCGCTGTGTTGATTGCTGTTGTTATTACCGCTGGCAACGTTGTTGTTAAAGCCACCTTCGGTTCCGCCTTGTGGGCGGCGGCGGCGGCGGCGGCGGCGGCGAGGTCGACCGTCCTCGTCCGAGTCTGAAGCCGCCCCTTCCTGTTCGCGGTTGTCCTGTCGCTCCTGACGGTCCTGCTCGGAGCGTTCTTGAGACGACGGCGCAGGGCGTTCCTGAGACGAGGACGGTGCCGGAACTTCCGGCAGGCTTTCACGCTCGCCTGAATCTTCAGCGTTATCCTCGGAAGAACCCTGACGACGAGGACGGCGTCTGGGTTTGGCTTCATCGGCATCTGCAACGGGCTCTGCAGGCACTTCATCCGGCGCCGACTTAACGGCCACCTTCTTACGCCGTGCAGCTTTTTTTCTCTTCGGCGGGGGCGAGTCATCAGACTCGTCGAAGATGACGTCTTTCACGTCGTCATTCCTTGAACCATCAGCCACATCATCATCACTGGTACGAACGCGTCGGCGCCGGGCAGGTGGCTTGGCCGATGATTCAGAACTCTTAGCTACCATAAAACTCATTCCAGACAGAGCGAAGCATGTACCGAATTCGTCGCTTCAATCAACTTTCGAGAAGTCATTGACGAACAGGTCAGAAGGTACGAAGTGGTGTTGAACTGGCAGCTCTCGAAGGAGCCGAAAACTCAAGTGAGAGGGATTCACAAAACGCATGCAGTGAATCAGGCTCCAATTGCAGCGTCGTACTGTGAACAGTCTGACGACTGGCAATCTTCTGCCCGAAAGCGGCAGTGGAAACGGAAAAGAGTGTCCGATCCAGGGTAAACGCGAGGGGCATGAGGTTTAACAGACCACCTCTGCCGAACAGGTCAGAAACTCAGGCACAGCGAACCCAGGCCACGAGAATGAGACCGACCCTTAGTGATTCCCGAAAAGCAGCACTTCTTCTTGCTGCAGACGCTTGAAAATCAGATGACGCAGAAAAGCGTCAAGGTACTACCGGGTGATCCGTTTCCCGGAATCCAGAGTATCGTTCAGTAGCAAATCCACAACTCACAAATGAAACAGCTGGTCTTAAATCAAGTGACCAGCCATGAGCAGAGAAACTGCCAACGGTATGCAGCCGTTATGCGAAACCGGAACTTCACAGCATCAGTAAGGAAGCGACTACGTGATTGTCCCGAAATGATGAGCCTGCATCCATCAGTCGTTCATACATTGAAGACTGAGACAGTCAATGAGTCAACAGACACACGATTTCGGGGCGAAGCCAACCTATGAGTGAATCCGCTGTAAGCCGGAAACGGTGAGATCGAAAGTGGCGTCAATCGAGTAAGCACGCAATTCGACGTGGAACCCGGATTCAACCCCCTCGGGCATTGATTGTCGGGCAAAGAATCCGACAGGTGAGGGAGGCGACAGTACTCAGAGGTTCGAAGTATCTTAACTCGAATCCTGATCGTGTCAATTCAACTCTTCGGGCTCGCTCAGAGACATCTTTAACTGAATTATAAATAGTTGATCCCTTTCATCATGCTGGCCTGATTCTGTGATTGTTCTGTCGATTTCAGCAGGCTGGTTATCGGTCGAATCGATTCGTCCTGCTCAATCAGTTGGAACGCCGCTGGCTCGGTCAACGACTCGGACTGCTGGAACCATCGGCTCCCGCCAGTACCTGCCTGGTAAGCGTCGGCAGACCATCCTCGATGACTCCTTTTACTCGTGGCAGTATCAGGAGAGCTTCAATAATCATCCAGATCTGAATGCCGAGTATCGCCGCGCCTGTCCAAAGCAGAGGTGTCTGCCCTTTCTGATACCAGCCGCTCTCAGAGTTAAACATCTGCCAGAGCATCGCCCACGCGGGCATGATCAACATCATGACCATCGGAATCGCGATAAACCAGACCGGGCGGCCACGTCGCCAGAGATAGAACATCGTCACCATAAATGCCAGCCCTGCCAGCAGCTGATTGGTCGCTCCAAACAACGGCCACAGAATGAGCCCACCCGTTCCCGCACTTCCCAGCGGGCTATTGGCTGGTTGTGTCGAGTCGGCTGGAAGCATAGCGACCCAGCCTGCCAGCACGACCGCCAGCAATGTGGCAGCATACTTGTTGGTAAGCGGTTTTATCCGCAGGGTTCCCGCAAGTTCCTGGACGACGTACCGCTGCAGACGCGTGGCACTGTCGAGGGTTGTCGCTGCGAAACACGCCACGAGAACAGCGATCATGCTGATGCCCAGTTTTACCGGCACACCAATCGCCGACAGGAAATTTGCTCCGCCTTCGATAAAAGCACCCACGGTCTGCCGCAGCCCAAACTTCTGCCAGCTTCCACGAGCGTCGTATCGGGCTGACCAGGCAGCGGCTCCTGTAACCTGCTGGCCATTGTCAAGCAGTTCAACATATCTGTAACCGCCCCCGGCACTGGCATCCGCCTCGCGCGTGAACTTGCCCATGCCGACTCCGGCACAGCAGGCCAGAATCACCATGACCGCAAGGCCACCTTCCAGCAGCATGGAACCGTAAGCGACATATTGCGCATCGGTTTCTTTCTCGATCTGCTTGCTCGTTGTCCCACTGCTGACAAGACAGTGAAAGCCGCTGCAGGCTCCGCAGGCGATTGTGATGAAGAGGAACGGCCAGATCGGCGGTGCGTCAGACGGAATCTGCGTCGCCACTGCAGGAGCTGAGTCCAGCTGAGCCTGGCCAGTCGCACCAGCAACGACAACTCCAATCATCAGCAGACCTAACGTAATGACCAGCTGGTGGCTGTTGACGTAGTCTCGCGGCTGCAGCATTACCCAGACCGGTAGAACTGAGGCTATGAAACAATAGATCAGCAGAATCACGGTCCAGACAGAGACGACGTTTGGAAATGCGCCGGTCGCTGGCACGTGAAACAGTTCTTCAATGTCGATGGGATATGCATAAGCGCCCAACCACACGCAAAAGTAGATGACGGCCATCGCCGCCAGCGACGGTCCGAGAATACCTCCCCCTTTTTTGTAAACCCAGAATCCGATGGCCACGGCCAGCGGCAGAGAAATCCAGGTGGGCAGCACGCTTTCCGGATACAGTTTGAAAATGGTGGCGATTACCAGTCCAAAAATCGCCAGCACGACTGTCAAGGCCATAAACAGAATCACCAGGAAGAGCACGCGCGCTCGGGGACTGATGAGACGACCGGCTACTTCGCCAACGGTTTGTCCCCGATTTCGCAGGGACACGACCAGCGCACCAAGATCGTGTACGGCGCCGATGAAGATCGACCCGACCAGAACCCAGATCAGCGCAGGCAGCCAACCCCAGAATACGGCGATTGCCGGTCCCACGATCGGACCGGTCCCTGCAATGCTCGTGAAGTGGTGACCGAAGATCACCTGCCGTTTCGTCGGTACGAAGTCGACATCGTCGCGCAGTTCGTGACTCGGCATCTGCGTCCTGTCATCGAGCTGAAAAATCTTATGACTGATCCACCGGCCGTAGGTGTGATAGGCAATCAGATACCCGACGAATGAACCCACAGCGATCAATAGTGTCAGCATCGAGACAGCTCCGTAGATTTTCCGGCAAATCCAGAATCAGATTTCGGTATGAAATTCTTCTGTGAAAAATTCTTCAGTAATCGTTGGCGTCTGCGGTCTTTCTGGGAAGAGGCGATCTTCATCAATGCAGCAGACCGACCAATCGACGCCACCAGCGTTTTTGTAAACCGTCGACAGCAGGCCAGTTCTTCCACACCGGTAACGTCAGCCTGCAACTTTTATGCAGCTTTCCTCAAAACCTTACCTGAGCCTCGACAAGGTCGCAACGAGTCGACTTTGATGTCTGGCACCAGATGTTTTCCGACTTTTCAGCGGGCTGATTTGTTTTCGAGTCAAGAGTTCGATTGTCAAATGCAGTTCGGTCATTCGACTCGGAAATTCTGCAGGAGTATCCGTTCTTCCCGTCACAAACGGAACAGCCGACACTCGGTTTTCACGTGTCCTGGGTTCCTCCCCGAAACGCGCCCGCGTTGCGGCCCCTTTGCAGTCGATGACGGTGTCACACATTAAACACCCCCGGTGCGGGCCGTCGTCATTGCCTCCTGAAAGCTCGCTTTCTGATAGGCATCTTTGATTCAGACAAAAGTCTGACCAGTGTCGACACTGCTGCCCATATCGGTTTTGCGTTGGCGATCAGAAAACGGACTGAAGCGGTCGAGTCACCTGGATAAATACCGCATTGTCGTTAGACGCGGTTCCCCCACGAGAAGGAGTCCTGCAGATGCTGGTTTTGTCCCGACAACGAGATGAGAGCATCATCATTGGCGACAATATCGTAATTACGATCGTCGACATTCGTGGTGACAAGGTTCGGCTGGGCATCGAAGCTCCTAAAGAAGTGCCTGTGCACCGACAGGAAGTTTACGACGCGATTCAGCGCGAGCGGACGCAGGCCGAGACTGAGCAGAAAGTCGTCGACGATTCCGCCTCGCCGTCAACGTAGGCATAGTCTTCGACCATTCGCGTCAATCCCTTAGCTGCGGCTACTTGACTGCGGCGATTCGTGGCGCGACGACGCGATCGTCTGGTATTCGCGAAAGTCTCTGCGAAGTCACCTTTGCTGACGCGCTGACGCTGCTCGGCTCGAACTGACCGAGGCCCTCTGCAAGCCCGCCGAGGGCCTTTTCGTTGATCCCGCAAATGAGTGATCAGTCCAGATGCCTGGCGACTCTTCAACTCGCCCATAGCTTCTCTGGTTTCACGCTGAAACCGCGTCTGGAGACTTCTTGGCTCTCGATGGTGAGGGAAATCCCTGAAGCCCATCAGGCCTCACTCTTAATAGTCCCTGATTTTCGCAGTTACTCCAGCTAAACATCCGCGATCGACCATTTTCTGACCGATAGTGACTGCGATGTCTCAGAGAAATCTGGGACGGGATTCGGTTATGGAGAAATGTTTTCGAAACGTCTGACACAATTCGCTGGACAGCCCATTGAAGTGACCAGCAGAAACAGACCCGTCAGTCGCATCGAGACAAGGCAGTGGCAGGAGCCAAACAGATCACTTGGGATGTTCCCAGCGATCGACGCCCCGAACAGGAGATTTCTGTCTGAGCCAGAACTTCCACCATGTGGACACTGGCGGATTGACTGACCACAGAAGACACATTGGAACGACTTTCTCAGACACCAGGGATTCAACTGTCCGAGGCACTTCGAGAGTACCACTGATCAACACCGTCACCTGACGGATAAGCATCAGAGGTTGCGGGAGAGCCAGGGAACACCAAGGTCACTTTAGGAAAGGCATTTTGCCATGACGCGAATTAGCACGAATGTTGGCGCTACACGAGGTCTTCGAAACCTCAATAAAGCAAACAGCAAACTCGACACTGCCATTCAACGACTCTCAACAGGATCGCAGATCAACAACGGCAAGGATAATCCTTCCGGACTGATCAGTGGCGAGAAGTTGCGATTTCAGGTCACGACGATCGAGCAGTCGATTAAGAACAGCAATCGTGCCAGCAATGTGATCGCCACGGCTGATGGTGCCCTGGGTGAAGTCAGCGGACTGCTCAACCAGATTCGTGGTCTGGTTCAGGAAGGTCTGAACAGTGGAGCCCTGTCTGACACTGAAATCGAAGCCAATCAGCTTCAGATCGATACCGCACTTTCCGCCATCAATCGAATTTCGTCGAACACGACGTTCGGTGGCGACAAGCTGATCGACGGCTCCAAAAGCTTCAAGACAACGTTCACGGCGGCGAATTCTGCCAAGTTGTCAGACTTCCAGGTCAACGAAGCATTGCTCGGTACCAATGCTTCCATTGCCGTCAATGCGACAGTGACGAGTGCCGCTGAAAAAGGTAAATTGCGTTATGCAGGCGGCAGCCTCACGAGTAAGACCACTCTGGAAGTCGCAGGTGCCAAAGGAAGTCAGGTTGTGCAGCTGGATTCCGGCAGCACGGTCGCCAACATCCGTGACGCGATTAACGGCATCAGTGAATCGACGGGTGTTTCAGCTACGATCGGAAACGGTCTCGTTCTGACACAAGGCGCTCAGGCCGGAACGTACGAACTCAGCACGAATGCGATCAAGAATACGGTGTCGGTAAACGCTTCCACTTCAGGATCAATCGATTTTACTGACTTGCGAGGCTTAACAACGGAAGGTACTGATGCCACGTTGGGCGGTTCACTGTCGATTTCTATTGTCACGGGAACTGGCTCCCGAGGCACAACTGACGTGACTGCAATCACGACTGACGCCAGTGGTAATCAGACAATCGAGATCACGACAGCGGATGACGGGACAAACTCACTTGCCAGTGCTGCCGATATCGCGGCAGCAATCGCGGCGAATGGGACAGCGGCCGCTCTGGTTTCTGTCACGGATAACTCATCCGTAGGCGTCATCGGAGACACTAGTGGTGCGCAAGCGCTGACAGGTGGTGTGGACGGCGAGTCGGTTACCTTCTCGGATAATCGAGCATCGTCGACAGCTGGGGCATTTGACACCCTGGGTGGTTCGCTTTCAATTGAACTGGCCTCTGGCGCTGGCACACTGGCGACCGCAGCAACCGATGCCAACGGCGACGTAACCGTCAGTGTCACGTTTGGCGCAGGTGCGACACTGCAGGATGTGGTCGATGCCATCGCTGCCGATCAGACGGCTGGTGGCGCTGCTGAATTTATCACGACGGACGTCACCAATATCGGCACTGGCACGACCCTCGCGGCAGCGACCGGCGGACCACAGCTCTTTACGGACGGCCACGACGGCTTGAATAACGACGTGTCATTTACGGATGTGCGATCTGATCCAAGCGTTGGAACAGCTCGAGTGGCGTTTGCTGATCCGAGTGCTGCCGATCAGGCATTGTCCATTACGATTGGTGGTACAGCGACCGATCCGGACATTACCGTCAATCTGGCGACCGACGCTGATGGCAACATCATCTCGACGGCCGCTGACGTCGCTGCTGCCATCAATGCCGATGCGGCAGCCAGTCTGATTGTCAACGCGTCTGCTGAAGGAGACGGCTCTGAGACCGTCGCTGACAGTGGCGGGCTCGCGAACGGCGTTGTCGACCCAGGTAGCGGGGCTTTGATTCTGACCAGCGACAACTACGGCTCCAAGCAGTTTGTCGACATCAATGTTCTGAACGGTACGTTCGCGACGACACTCAGCGACAGCACGACGGCTGCCGGGCGGGATTTCGGTACCAACATTGGTGTCCAGATCAACGGTCAGTCTGCTCAGACGGACGGTCTGAACGCATCGATCAGGACGGGGGCTCTGGACACATCGCTCTCATTCACAACCGATGCAAATACTGTTGCAAATACGGTGGCCTTCACCATCAACGGTGGTGGAGCAACATTCCAGATCGGCGAGGAAGTCTCGACTTCCGGACAGATCGGGATCGGCATTGAAGCGGTGAACACGGCTCGTCTTGGTGGACTGTCAGGAAAGCTCTACGAGCTTGGTTCTGGCGGCGGCAAGAGCCTGCTGGATATCGGCCCTGGCCAGTCTGGCAGTGATCTGGTTGGCATCATCGAAGACGCACTGAGTCGAGTCTCGACGCTGCGAGGCCGACTGGGAGCCCTCCAGAAGAATGTCATCGAAACTAACGTCTCGACACTGGGTGTGGCTCTGGAAAATATTTCCGCAGCTCGCAGCCAGATCGTCGACACCGACTTCGCGACCGAAACCGCCAACCTGACCAAAGCTCAGATTCTCAGCCAGGCAGGCATCTCGGTGTTGGCCATTGCGAATCAGCAGCCACAACAGGTGCTTTCATTGCTCGGTTAGTCGTTCCCCGACAAACCACAGGTCGTTACACGGAAGTCACTTTTCTCCGGCGTAGCAAACCTCATTGGCCTGATGACGACGCCCAGGAGTATTCCTGGGCGTCGTTTTTTTATGTGGCGATAAACGAACGGGCGTTGTTCGCTTTCCGTCAACGACACGTTTAACGGCCGATGATTGAAGAGCTCAGACAACGCTTCGACGACGCGCTTTAATTGGCGGCGAGGTTTCCCGTTACTGCCGGATTGGCGAGGCAGTCTTCCGACAGCGTTTCCGGCCAATCGCCGGTCATGACGACGTTGCGGATTTTCGCAGCGGTTTGCGTGCGGTCTCGATAGAAACCAAACGAGTGGTCGCCGCCGAAATCAACCGCTCGCTGATAGATCACGACGTCGTTCAGCGACAGCGTGACCTTGCCGTCGGCTCGGGCTAGCGTTACCGCGTTCCAGTTGCCCTCTTTGAGTGGCAACGGTCGCGGACCACGGCGGCTGAGCGGTTCCAGCAAAGCATTGTCTGCCGGTAACCCCGTCCACTCGAAGCCGCCAGAAGTCATCCAGTGAACCTGTACGCCTCCAGGTTCGATCAAAAAGGCCATTCGTCCCAATGCGGGATGAACATGGACTTCGTCCGGCGAGTATTCAAATTCGTACGAGATCAATTCACCATCAAGCAACGGTCGTTGATACCGCAGCAGGCTTTGCGGATTGATACCGTTCCCGTGTTCACGCTTTGCGGCAGTGATGACACCGGACTTCACGGACCAGTCCGCTTGCGGTGACGAGGGACTTGCCATGCTGCCGTTGGCAAATGCCGGCTGCGATTCACCAAAGAAGTTTGACTGCCAGCCTCGCAGGTCGTCACCGTCCGACAGGCGAACTTCGCGCGGGATGACCGGTTTCCCGGTGATCGCCAGATTTCGGAAAACTGGTCGCCGCTCTTCAAAGCTTCGTAACCCGATCCAGGGACTTGCGCCAGCTTTCGATGCGGGATCGAACCACATCGGGTGCATGTTCGCCGTCAGTATTGCTTCTTCAGCCGTTGATCGAATCGACATGCGGTTAAACGTCGGTCGTGCTTCGTGCCGGACGAACGGGCAGGGCTTCACCACCGAGTGAGCGATATCTGCGTCCCAGATCGTCAACTGATTGCTTCTGCCGATCGCCTCGAACTGCAGGCCTCCGTAAACGAGTCCGCCGTCAGTTGTGATGCGTCCGCCTTCCTGGGCCTCGCAGCGAAACTCGAACTCGCCAACCAGTGGATAGCGAAAGAACAGAACATCATTGCGACTACCCGCCAGATGCAGAATGTGGTCTTCATGAACCAGCCAGCTCGCGTCTGTGGTTCCGCGATGATGCAGCGTGGAAGTCGCTCCGGAAGTCGGCACCCAGTACTTCAGCCGGTTCTGACGAATCGCTTCGGCACCAGATTCTCCACGAGCCAGCTGCACGGCAGTTGCGTGTGAAAGTCGCAGAAACGACCGCAGGCTCGTCGCGGTGCCGTTCAGAGTCTGCTCGACCAGCGATTTAAACATGGACTCGCTAATCGATCGTTGTGACTCGACCGTGGATGCTGCTGCGGCAACGGCGATGTTCGTCGGATCGATCATCGACATTGCGTTTTCAGCGGCAGCATTTTTCTCAAGCGAATCACTGAGTTGCTTTTCACGTTGCTCCAGAGCGTCCTTTAGCTTCGCCTCATCGCTGCGAGCATCAGCCAACCGAGCCAGCAACAGCAATACATCGGCGTTGGGGACTTTGTCTCCGGCCAGTTCTTCCAGCTCCGACACAAGACGTCGCAGCCTTCCGATTTCGTCTGCCACTTTCACCAAAGTCCAACCACTGCAAAACAAACCACGAATGTCACCAACAGACGCAATGGCAAATGTTTCGTCACGAGGTCTTTCGCCGATAATTCGGGCAAACGCTTTCGGCGGCGCAACCTGCGGCACCACAGACGTCAACAATCGCACGGTCTTTCGAGAGTCCGTTGGCATCGACCACTTATAGAGAAGATCGAACCGCTCTCCTTCATCAAGCTGATTCAACGCCCGAAACACACCACCCGCGGCGGCGGAGATTCCTTCATCCTCAGTCGGATGAACGTTCTTCAGAACGTCCGCCGCTGTCCCCAACGATTCCAATGCTTTCTCGACATTGCGATCAGAAAGATGCTGCAACGCCGCAACACCACTCGCCCGCGTCTGCTGAAGAGTGAGGTCGATCGACTCCTGCGCAACACAGGGCAAAACGACGCTGCCAGTCATCCTGACAGCCACGATCAAAACAACGTACTGCCGACAGAGTCGAGTCCATCGGCTTTGAATGTGAATATCCATCATGTTGCTTTCTCAGAGTATAGAATTGCGAGAATCGCTGATTTTACTTGAAAAAGTCGATTACCGAATCAAAGAACCCTTTGGATTTCGGCGGCGTATTGCCAGCGGGAATTGGACCAGGGCGAATTGGCAAGTCGGCAGGTGTGGACTTTTCAGCTCGAACCTTCAGCGACTTGAGCAGGACGTGAGTCTCACGGCCTTCACCGCCGGAATGAACCATGAAGTTCAGGGTGCGGCCTGAAATTGGTTCGTCGGACACCTGCTTCGTCGCGATCAACTGCTCAGGACTATCGATGTCGCGGCGGGCGAGGAAATACATCGTCGTTCCGTACCTGGCAAATCGGAGCACCGTAATCTCCGAAGCAGCAATTCCACCGACCACCTTATAGCTGTAGCCACCATCCTGTTTGCGAGTGCCCAGTCTGACAAATACCTGACGCTCATCCTTCGGGTTGATGTCAAACATCAGACTCGCCTGAGTGTCGCCGCTCGGCCCGAAACTGGTCTTCAGATAAATCGTCGATCGAACACCAGCCGTCGGATTGACGATTTTTTGCACTTCGAAAACGGCTGTGACGTCAAAGTCCCCATCGATCATGTTTCGCGGCGTGATGCCGGACGATGCCCAGGTTGGTCGCCCCTGGTGAATCATCAATTGTCCGCCGAGTTCTGATGACCACGGCAGCACACTTCCCCAGCGGAAGAACTCTTCATCCGCTGGTGCGTTCTTTGCAAAGTCAAAATCGCCAGCGACGGGCAGCCTGTCACGTTTCTGATTCAGATCGGCAAGAATTTCTTTCAGGTCAGTGGCTTCGACAGCCGGGCCAGTGATTCGGTCGGCCCGAATTTCCAGGTTGGTCCAGCGAAAACTGACAAAACTCTCTGCATAGACCATTCCGGACAGAAGGATTCCGCCGAGCAGCACGTCGTCTTTCGGGAACTCGGATTCGCCCGTGATGCGAAAGTTCTGCGAATCGCCTTCCGCAAACAGCGTGTAAAGTCGGCCTCCGCGTCGAGCGACTCTCAACGTTCCCGAATTGCTCTCGGCGGGTTCGTAGCCAATGTTCGATCGTCGGGCACCATTCCGGGGAGACGATGCGACATCGGCGTACGCCAGATGCTGATCCTCGCGACCGCCCGGGTGTCGATTATGCCGACGTCGATAGCTTGTTTGCGTGGCCGCTTGATCGGCGAGCAAAACTGAAATACTGAGGCTGCTATGTCCGCCGACGCCAGGTCTGGTCACCAGCGAATCGAACGAGGCAGAAATGTCAAAGTCGCCTTCAACCGCCAACTGAGCGGCCAGCACCGTTCGCTGATACCCGCTGGAACCCTGACTCTGCACAGACAGTCCTTCGATCCCCGGTTTCGTGTCGACCATCTTCCCGGCACTGACGACAAACTTACCCAGCGGAAACGGATCGGTTTTGAACGAGTGGCGAAATCTGGAAGCCAGTTCCATCGCTGACTGGTCGAGCAGTCGAGTGTCCTCACCGGCGAGTTCCTGGTCGTAGAGTAACGGTAGTTCCTTTGGCCAGTCACCTCGCCAGACGACGTTGCGAACAACAGCTTGAGACTGATCGGCGTCGTGGAACAGTCCGAAGTTTCGCTGATTGCTGGCTTCCAATGGGCGTTCGTAGATGTGTTCGCCATTCAGGAAAAGCCTGATCGTGTCGCCACTCAGCTCGACGCGAATGCGGTTCCACTGATTCTCCTGAAGCGGCAGTTCCGCAGGGCCACGGCGATGAACTGGCTCGTCAGTCTCATTCTCTGGTGACAGATCAGAACGATCAAACACGCCATCCGTCACCCAGTGAAGCTTGATTCCGTCGGGCGCGAGAATGAACGCCGCTCGATCAATTGCCGGATGCACGCATGACTCGCCCGCTTTGTAGAAAAATTCATATTCGATCGAACCGTCTTCCAGCATGGGACGGTGGTAATAGAGCAGCCGCTCGGCATGGGCACCGCGAGGAAGTTCCGGCTGATGGTGCCCCGCAATGATGCCGCCATCGCGCAGGTTTCCGACCTGCTGCCAGTCAGTATTCCTGGCTTCGGTACCACCGACGCCTTCGTTGAAGTACGGAATCCACCCGGTCAGTGTTGGCGATTCGCTCAACCGAATCTCATCCGGAATGTTTGGCTCGCCGGTAATGCGAACATTCCAGATGCGAGCTGAATGTTTCGCTGATCGGCGTAGCGCCACCCAGGGATCATGATCTTTGTTCAACAGGACGGAGTTCAACAATCGCCCGTTCCCGTAAACTTCCATCTGCTGGCCACGGACGGAGATTCGATAATGAATCTCGTGACGAAACTTTGTCAGCCGTGCGGCAAGCGGGTCCAATGTGCTGTCCAATTCAGCGAGCGTTCCAATCCGGCGCTGCATTCGCTCGGGTTCGACTCCGGCCCAATGACCGCCAAAAGTGGGATGAATGCTTCGCCAGTTGAAAACAGAAGCGTCGCACTCAACGTCAAAGTCTCCTTGCAGTGGACTTTGAAAATACAACAGATCAATGCTGTGGCCGGACGCCTTGCGAACACCGGTCGCGTCGCGACTCCAGACATTCGGTGGACAACCAGTCCCGCGTGATTCTGCGGTGAATAACGAACCTCGCTGCCACTGCGAGAACTCCGTGGTGGGAACATTGCGAGCAGTCGATGGTGCACCTGTCGCGCTCGGTACCTGATCGGCAATCTGAGCGATCAGTGCTGCCACGTGTCGATGAAACGGTCGCCATTCATTCGGCTGCACCTGATCGAGATGTGTCTGGTGCAGATCGTAGGCCAGATCATTGGCCGCGGTTCGAGTTTCCGCTTGCTTCGCTCCAGTATGGATGGCCAGCAGCAATGCATCTTCAGATTCCTTACTCAACTCGCGATCGGCGGCGACCATCGTGTAGAGCTCGGCCAGATGTCTGGAAGCAACACCGGTTTCGCCTGCTGCGCAGTGAATAATCACCAGACTTGAAAGGCGAGCAATACGATTCGATGTGCTGACATCAGCAGACTCTTCGACCTGACTTCGCAACTCGTCAAGCTGATCCAACTGTAGTGCAACGGCGACCAGATCCAGCACTGGCGATTCAATCTGACCTCCCGTCTCGACACGACTGGCGGCGTTCTTTCCACGCGTTTCTCCGGTCATCCGGGAATTCATGACCGAAAATTTGACCGGCGTTCGCAGCAACCGTTCGCTGCCTGCGGGAAGCACGAAGTCCAGAAGAACGCGATATCGTTCCGGCGGATCGAGCAACGCGGCTTTGCGGCTGACAGCGTCTGCATTCTCCGACAAAATGCCACCGCCGAAGACCGTCGTCAGGACGTCCGAATCTGCGGCTTCCAGTCGACAGTTCATCGTCCCGGCAATCAGGACAAGCAACGTCACTGCCGTTGATAATCGTCGCTGTTCAAAACTGGAATAAGTCATGACCCGTAATCATCCAGCGGAGTTTTACGTCAGAAATTTCTACAACTGTCTGATCCGTATCCGCAAATCTGTTTCGTCACCGTCACTTAGTCTTTGCCGTTGGCCTGTTTATCCGGAGGCGGTGTGGCCGACCCTGAAGCCTCACTTCGGGGATTGGATGGAGAGCGGAAAACGTCGATCACCGAATCAAGGAGACCTCGACCACCCACCTGGGGAGCTACAGCTTTCGGTTGCGGGATGTCGTCGGCATGGATGTCGATGGATTTCCAGAGAACGCGGGATTCACGATCGGCTCCGCCGGTGTGAACCAGAAAGCGAATGTAAGACGCTGGAACGGGAACCGCTGGGCGGTCCAGATATCCCACAATCAGCTCATGTGTCGCGTCCTTCGACGACGCCAGAAA
>JABMPE010000619.1 GCA_013203845.1 Rhodopirellula sp.
AGTAAGCGTTGAGCGTGTTTGCGATGTCAAGATTGGTCACTCCCGCCAGGCTGGCACTGTCTTCGTCGACGTCCACTTGCAACTGGTAACCACTGACTCCCCAGGAATCAGTGACGCTCCACGTACCACGAGTTTCTCTGATTAACCCTTTCACTCGATCGGCAAAACGGTGGAGCGTCGGCATGTCGGCGAAACCTGAACCGGCAACGCGAATCTCGACAGGATCTTCGGAGGGCCCCAGTTGCAGTTCCTGAGGAATGATGCGTGCGCCGACAATCGGTCTCAGCCCGAGTGACACATCTCCCTGCTCTGCGATCTCGCGCACTCGGCGAACAAGTTCTGGAGTGAATTTTGCATTCGTCGTGCGGACCAGAATCTCAGCATAGGCCGCGTTGATGGGTTCGGGATTCCAGCTCAGATACCAGCGTGAACCTCCATGACCAACCATTATTCGAAATGCCTGGATTCGCTGGACGAGAGTGCCTGACTCATCGTTAACCGGCTGTCCGGCAGCGTCTGTCAGAGGGCTCAACTTCTGCAGAATTGCCTCGACCTGCCGAGCCACGGCATTCGTCTGTTCAATCGTCGAATTCTCCGGAAGAAAGACCTGAATGGGGAACTGATCCCGCATGTCCTTTGGAAAAAACTCCGACGCAACCGGCAGTTTCAAAGTGACAACCAGCAACGCCGCAGCGACGCCAATGGTCACAAATTTGAAATCGATACAGGCCCGAACGATCGCGCCAAAAGCTCGGTCCAGTGGATCTGATTTCTGACCAGTCGCGTCATCCGAGTCCTTTCGTTTCGTCATCAACGCCGTCAGCTTCGCGAAAAGCCACGGCAGCGGCGCTGACGGCTTTGTCGGATCAGCGGGAGCGCGAATAAACGCTGCCGCCAGGATGGTGCAGAATGTCATGGCCAGCACCCAGCTGATACTCAACGTGATCGATAACGTGACCGGAAGGCTGTAAACGTACTCTCTCGTACTACCGACGAGTCCGATCAGCATGGGAGCAAAGGCAGCGACTGTGGTTGCGGTGCCCATGAGCATGGCAGTCGACAGCTGGGTCGTCCCCTTGATACTGGCTTCAACAGGAGACATGCCGGCCAGTTGGTTGGTGCGTGACTGGTCGCACACCTGCACTGCGTTATCCACCAGCAGACCGAGTGCGATGATGATTGACGCCAGAGAGATCTGTTCGAGCTGAACGCCGAACAGAGTGATCAACGCAATCGAAGCCAGTACGACGACGGGAATGTTCGCAGCCATAACCATCGCGGATCGAAAGCCGACGACCAGGTAAACCACGACCACCACGATCACGATCGCGCCAATGACGTTGCTGAGCACCTGTTGGATCTTTCCCGTCACGTTCTTTGACTGGTCCGAGATGTATTCAATGCCGACGTCGGGAGGGATCGACTGCTCGATGTTACGCATCCCATTAACTCGCGCCTTCGCCGCTTCGCAGACGTTAACGATATTGGCACCCGACTTGATGGACAGAGCGACCATCACACAAGGTCTTATGGTGTCAGCATCGCCATACCGGGAAATCACCTGGCGAGGGTCGACGTAGTCGCGAACGACGTTGACGCCCAGATCAGGCAGATAGACCTGAAGAGCATCATCACCTTCGCCAGCCAGCCCGGTAACGATGCTATTGAGTTCTTCAACGGTATTCAGTTCGCCTCCCGGCTTGACGAAGAAACGACCGGACTGCGTGTCGATTGTTCCGCCGGGAGCAACAATATTTCGAGCCTGAACCAGTTGCTGAAGTTGATCGCTGGTGAGCTTCAACTGAGACCAGGTTCCGGCATCTGTCTCAGCGTAAATCGCTTCTTCGATCACACCGTACTGTTCTGATTTGGCGACACCGTCCAACAGCCGCAGCTCGTCTTTAATCCGTTCCGAAATCGTATCGAGTTGCCGCAGCGAGTATTCATTGCGTGGATTGATGCCTTCCTCGCCTGGCATTGGTGTCTGAAAGACCGCCATCAGGATGACATAAGTGTCGCCATACTCGTCATTGACGATTGGGGTGATTCCCTGTTCGGGCATCTGAACGCGAGCCACGTTGGCTCGAACCTTGTTCCAGACGTTATCAATAGCATCGGCCCCTACTGATTCTTCCGCATCCACGAAAACAGTTGACAGGCCATTGGTTGTGGTGGAGCGAACCAGCTTTACATCGTCAATACGGTCGCAGGCTTCTTCGATCGGTTTGGTGATCAGTTCTTCGACTTTGGTCGCGGGCGCACCTGGCCAGGAAGTCGACACAGCGCAGGTTCGAACGGTGTATTCGGGATCTTCCCGTCGAGGCATCGTGAAAAACGAGATGATCCCCCAGACCATCAGCAACATCACCAGTGTGATCACGATCGGGCGGTAGCGGATTGCGAAGGCAGCGAGGTTCATCAGTTTCCCTCCACTTCCGACGCAACGTTGACGGATTCTCCGTCGACCAGGTAGTGGACTCCACCCTGCACAATCTGTCGCCCTGCCAGCGATGTCCCATCAACAGGTTCGATTCGCTTTTGCGTGTTCGGGCCGTCGAAGATGGCGACTTCGGTTTTTCGAACCTTGCTGCTGGCGTCTGAACCATCCACAACAAAGACGTAGTGTTTGCCCGAGCTTTCGTTGATCGCGTCGATGGGGACATAGACGCCGCGACTCATGCGGCCTTCGTTCAGGTCAATTCTGACGAGGTCACCCGGTCTGAATTGCCACTGTTCCCGTTCAAACAGCACGGTGTCGCCAGCCAGCTCGGTCGCTCCCTCGGGAAGAACCAGCTTGCCGATTACCCGGTCACGTTCAATGTCGAACTCCTCCGAGTCATTGATCGTCACGTTTCTGAACGTCCACAGTCCCAGAAAATTCGTCCGCTGATCACCCGACTTGACTCGCACTTTTTTGACCGTTAACAGCGGGCCGCGAGATCGTGCCGAGTTACCTGTGGGCTCGATAATTTTCCAGAGATAGTCACCCTGGTCATCTCGATGAATGGCATTCTGCTCGACGTAGTATTCATCGCTGTCGTCGATGATGCCGCGAATGCAGGCCCAGATGTCACGTGTTTTTGCCAGAGCATCCGTGTCGACATCGCCAGGAACGATTGCTGGAACCTGCTGGTTTCTGATGAGCAGCGTAATCGTGAATGTCCGAGTTGATGGATCAGCCACGGCATCCGTGGTGTAGATGATGCCCTCTTCCACAAGATCCGCCCCATCCGCGCGGGTGAGGATGACGTTGAGCGGATCCTTATAGTGCATCTGTCGTACGCGTTCGGCAGAAACTTCGAACTCGACTTTCATCGGGTCCATCATCTGTACCGTGACAACCTTCTCGCCGCGCTGGACCGTGCCTCCGGGGATCGAGTGGACTTTGGCAATCTGGCCGCGAAACGGCGCGTAAAGCGTGCAGTCTTTCAGATCGAGTGCGGCATCCTGAAGTGCTGCACGAGCCTCTTCAATTTGTGCTTCCAGTGACGCAATCTCAGCGGACTGTGCTTCGCCCGTGGCATCCAGCTGAGCAACTTTGGCTTTGGCCGTTGTCAGATTCGCGACGTACTGATCCTGTTCCGATTTCGCGATCGCGCCTTTATCAAATGCTTCTTTCGCTCGATCAAAATCGGCCTGAGCCAGCTCTTGAGCGGCAACAGCGCCGGTACGTTGTGCTGGCAACACCTGCCCCAACTGAATCTCGGCGGCTTTTTTCTGTTTCAACAGAGCGTCAATCCGAGCATTGGCACTCGCAACCGCTGTTTCAAAACGAGCGACATCCAACCGCGCCAGTGGTTGTGCTGCGGTTCCGTTCCTGGCGGTCCCCATGACGTTGGTTTCGGGTTCGATGACGTACTGCACTCGTCCGCTGACTTCGAAGCCGATTTCTTCGGTCTTCCACGAGCCGACAATACCCGTCACCGACAGTGAACGCGCCGGGTCCGACTCCATCAGCCTGATGACACTAACCGGGCGAGGTGCCTTTGCGGGGGCAACGGATTCCGTTTCACGTGAACAGCCACAGATAATTGCGGCCAGTAGAAAAACAGATGGATGCAGAGCCAGTTGAAAACGATGCATGTGAGTCTTCTCGGATGGTGTTGGTTCAGCGTCTGTGTTGAGTGAATTCGTCGCCGTACTTTTCGCGCATCAGTCGTTCGACGGTGGAACGATCACTGGTGATGAGATTCCAGATCGCGATCCTCTGTTGCGAACCCTGTGTCACGGCAGCGGCCTGCCGTTCTCGAACCTGCTGCAGATTGCTGCTGACTTTGACCGATGGTGCTCCGTAACCAACCACGCCCCAGTAACTGGCAGCTGCCCAGCCGGGACGATAATCGACATCGTAGACCAGAGTTTGTTGTTCTGTGTTGACCTGCACGCCCTGGCCTCGCAGTGAGGCCGCCAGAGCGTGAAACCGATCACTGACCCGTCGACCGAACTCGATCAACTGCGTGTCAACACCCGCGACCGCCAGCTCATCGATACGGCGGGCAAAGTTGTCATGCCATGTCGCCGTGCGGGCATAATCCTTCGCTTTCACATTCGCACGCGCCAGATCGTCAATCGTTTGTGACACGGACCGGAAGTATCGTCTCGATGCGGAACTGTCGACGGCGACTGGCTCTGTCCGGGAACGCGGGGCAGGTGGTTCGGAAGGAGCAGCTTCGCTGAGTATTTCGTTCGCCTTGTGCGACGGATGCGAAGTTGAAATCAGAGAGATGACTCGCCGCAGGCTCTCATCCGACAGTTCCATCGACAGTGTGACCGTTTTTCCCTGTGCGGTGACCGTTGCCATTTCAAACTCATCGATCGACATCTGCATGTCGTTGATAAAACGGCGAAAAACGGCAGCAACGGGTTCACCGAGCTGGCTGGCGTCTTCGCCAAATTCGATGACCACTTTGGCTGTGGTCACTTCACCGATCATGACGAAAAACGCGACGCCCCGGAGTGAGGTCAGAAGCATTGGCAGATCGACTCGTGCAACCGCGTCCGTGGGCATCAGGTCGGAACCTTCCAAATAATCCCGGATCCCTCGAATGTCGGCGGCTTCGTTCAGATCGATTGCCTGGACAATGTCAGCGGTATTGGCGACTGCGTTCCGAAGAAACTCCGGGAGCTGTTTTGTCGTTCCGTCAGCTGCTGATCGAGCCCAGCGAGCGGCTTCCTGCCTGACGCCTGGTGACCGCACTCCCAGAAGTCGCGGACGGAACTCGACCAGAATTGAGTCCCGACGTGACCGTACCGAACGAAGGCCGGCGAGCCGGTCGACTCGGGAGTCTTCGCTGCGGGCGATACTTTCCATCGTCGTACTTTTTGGCAATTCCAGCACAGCGGTCGACCAGACCTGCTCATGCAATTCCGGTCGAACAAGCGAACCGATGACGAGCGTGTCGACCCAGGGGGGGATTCTCGATGCCCCCGTGAGAAACTTCTCGCTCGCGGTTTCGGCCCAGCCTTCGGCTTTCGCACGGGGAGAATTCAGAATCTCAGCAACCCGCACGACGCTGACCGCGTTCGCCTCACCTGGCAGATAACGGGATAACTCAATGGCGGAATCTGCCGCCTGACTCACTATTCCGGCGGTCAACACGCCGAAACCGACGACGACACTTCTGATTGACGACATGCGATTCTCGTTCGTTTTAATGGTGCATTTGCGAGATCCACGTCAGGCAGGCATCGCGGTCAGCAATCGACTCAATTCTGCTGAATTCCCGTTCGTGGCTACCCCGGTTCGTGACCGACCTGACAATAGAATTCAGAATTCTGACGCGACTTTTGTCTGAATTAGTTTAACCGACGCGGACATTAATCCTATCGCCAAGGATTAATCAGCGACGCCTTTATCCGGACCCTGGAACTGCCATCAACGGCCCTTCGGCGCGACCTGCGGGTGTCTGGCATCTCCCACAAGGTTACCAGTCAGGTGAAAGGTACTTCGTCTGAATTTCTGCTCATCAAACTCAGCAGTCTGATGCACTCGATGGCCGGGGCCGGTAGCTTGCGTCGTGTTACGTTTCTTCCAGGGACTTGGAATGTTTGATCCGTTGAAGATGCCTCTTTCCGGAGTCCACAGCATTGCTGCCAGTGCCGGCACCGGGAAGACGTTTACCATTACGACACTCTATCTGAGGTTGCTGCTGGAAGGCGGTTGCTCGACCGATCAGATTCTCGTCACCACCTTTACCGAAGCGGCGACGTCCGAGCTGCGTGACCGGCTGCGCAGTCGACTGAATGACGCGCTGCAGATATTGCGATCGTATCCTGAGCAAAGTCATTCCCGCGCAGGCGGGAACCCAGCAAGCATCGAAACCTCTGAACTGGATTCCCGCGTGCGCGGGAATGACGATCCACAGCTCGTGCAGTTACTGGGGCAGGGCGGGGCGTGGGATACGGAATCAGCGTCGCGAGTGATCGAGCGAATTGAAGACGCTCTCCTGAGTTTTGATCAGGCTCCCGTCTTCACGATTCATGGTTTCTGCAGCCGAGTGTTGCAGGAGCTGGTCTTTGAATCCGGCACGCGGTTTAACGTTGAACTGGTCGCGTCGCTCGACGAGCAGATTCAGGAAGGCATCGACGATTTTGTGGCGAGATCCTGGACCACAGAGAATTCGCTAATCGAACGATGGCTGCCTTTGACCAGTTCGTTGTACGCGAAGATCGCTAAAGTCGCCGACACGGTGATGGATAATCCGTCGCTGGAGATCGTGCCGGACGGCTGCGACCTCGACGAGTTGTTGCATTCCGACTTTCTGACGTTGGCTGATCGTTTACTGGTTCAACTGGCGAAAGTCTGGAGCGAGCAGAGAGACGCGGTTCGCGAGTTGGTCGATGCCGCGATTCGCGACGGTGTTCTCAGCAAAACCAGTTATGGAAAGCCGGAACAGATCGACCGGTCGATGGCGTTTATCGATTCGTTGGTGGGCTCACGCTCGCTGGCGGACTTTATCTGGAAGAAGGAAAAGCTCGACAGTGACCAGAAGCGACTGACGCAGGACGGACTGGAATCGGGGACGTTGAAAAAGTTTGCCG